>CAYMJH010000085.1:0-15067 GCA_964390385.1 uncultured Bacteroidales bacterium
CCACCACAACATCATACTGGCAGGTCGCTGTCCTGGCGTTCACATCGGTTACCGTCCACACCACTGTCGTGGTTCCTACCGGGAACTGGGCTCCGCTTAAGGTCGCCGTGCCGTTGAAGTCGTTGGCTATGCTTGCCACTCCGCAATTATCATCCGTGGTAGTAGGATCCAATGCGTTGTTGGGTACCGTATAGTAGCATTCTCCTGCATCGGCATTGTAGGAAGCTGCCGGTGTGGCACAGGTGATGGTGGGATCCTGGTTGTCCTCCACTGACACTGTAATCTTATCCGTCATCTCAAGATTGCACCCGGAATAAGAACCCAGCATATTGAATATGGTTGTTGAACCAGGTGAAACAGTAAAAGTCAGATCTCCACCGTTTCCGTTCTGAGATGGACCAATATTGGTATCATCGGCATCATCTCTTAATTGATAGGTAACTCCAGACTGGGAAGAGTTCAGGATAATGTCATGTGAACCGCCCGAACAAATAGATTCATCATTGCTTAGTGTTTTTTGATCTATTGCAATTACATCAACCAATGCATGATCCGTCAAATAAGCAGAACAGGAAGGCGTTGTATTAATTACCTGGACTTTATATTCAATATCCGAAGCAAGTACCCCGGTTGTTAAATTTATGGCTGAACCGGTACCTGTTTCACTATCAATTTCGGTATTATCAAGCTGTAAAAGTTTATACAACAACCCGGATTCAGAACCACTCACATTTATAGTTGCCGATGTGCCACCGCAAACCTGAGGATCACTGACTGTATATTCTATCCTTCCGCAAACTGTAGCAAAATTATAATCTGTCGAAGCTGCATTCAAATTGTTCAGGTTGTTTCGTTTGATTACAGTCCCGGTAACCGAGTTATGTGTTCCATTGCTATTCCAGTTTGCACTGCCGATTCTCGAATTTATTCGTGCGTTGGCATCTATTGGATAGCTTGCAAAGCCTGAACCATCGGCAGATATATTGTAATTGCTTGATGAAAAAGGTGCAACATTAACAAAATGCCAGTATCCCTCAGGGAAACTTGATCGGTAAGTGTATCCGTCTGTATATGGGTAGCCCAGGAGTCCTGGATCAGCAGGAACAAATTCACCAATCAGCGATCCGGCAGTTAGTGCATTAAAGGTTAAAATTACTGGCCGGTAATAAGAAGCCGTTCCAACCGGAAAAAGGTAATCCGTTCCGGCAGCCGTTATATATCGTTGGAATTGGCCAATAACGGTTCCCGAGGTGTGGGAAAGGCTGCCTCCATTGGGGATGATGATTTTATAACTTCCGGTGTTAATATTTCCGGAAGTCATAGTCAGCACACCAGAAACCGTTACATTGTTTGTTAACAATGAAACAGTTCCCGGGGTGTTAATTTCGAGTCTATTAAAAGTGACAGCATTTGTTCCACCTATTACCTGTGAATTGGTGGTAACACTGTAAGTTCCAGTTCCTGAAGTAAATGTGCCGTTGTTTACCAGTCCTCCCCGAAATTCAATATTTTCATTTATATCATTAATCCATCTACCATTAACAGTTACTAATCCCTGGAATATTTTTACACCTGTTGGGCTGGTATCAAAATGCAATTCTTTTGTTGCATTGATTGTGGTTGTGCCATTTACTGTAATATATATTTCACGAATGCTGGAATTATTGGTGACAATTAAGTCACCTTGCACATTCAAAAACCCTCCTGAAACTGCACTTGCCCTTAAGCTGCCATAATCCATAATCAGATTTCCTGTAACGGTCAATGTGCAATTATTGACTTGCCAGGTAACACGAGCTATTTGGTTGTTGTCTGAGTAATTAGGGCCGTTTCCGTCAAGTTCCAATGTTTCAATTGGATACAGGGTATTAACATTAATTAATACTCTTTGTCCATTGCGAATTGTAACCTTTTTCGTATCCTCATATTGGCCGGGATAATCAGCTGCAGCAACCCATGCAATTCCATTCCACGCCTGCCAGTTGGCCGCACTTTCCCAGTTACCATCGACGCTATTGAATCGATAATCTCCGGCAACCTGTCCGATTCCAGCGGTCCATAAAACCAACAAGAAAAATAAAAAAGCGGAAATTTTCTTAATGGGTAAAAACAAAATGTCTCTAGGAAATATTGGCAGGGGATCCTTAACAAAGGAAATGCGGTATCTTCTAATTCGTTGAGAGTTATGTCGGAAAAAGGTACTCATGAATTTGCCCAAAGTGCGTATGCCCGGAATGCAGTTTTATCAGTTACAGGAAGGATCAGCACATGACCCGTTCAAAGGATATAAATTTTGATATTTTAATCCTATTTGGTACAGTAACTTAATAAATTTTACTAACATTTTAAAGGCAGTATGAGTTTTTTACGTTGAGGGAACCTAAAAAGTTATAGATTATCAGTCCATTAATATTGATTTTCCAGTTGTTTTTTTGATTCAAAATGTAACCTTCAAAGTGCTAAAAACGTCTGTCAGTGAAAAATCAGTGGAGTGAAAAGTAAAGAAACGGATCACCAAGGCATTGAAGAACTTAATAATCGTAAAACCGAAAGATTGCCCTCCGGCACAATTTTCTGATCCTTCAGCTTGTATGCAAGTTTTTTTCTGATTAATTTTATAAAGAATACCAACGGTTAAAATGCAGGACAAGGTTGACATAAAGCATTTCCTCAATACCAAGATCAAGGCTGTCCCTTACGCCGGTTCTGATTTTTACCCCCTTTACCTGGCGATTCAGACAGGCGGCAAAAAAGTGCAGATCAAGAGCGGATTGAGCGGGTACCTGAAAATTTACAATGGTCCTCTAGAACGGTTGACAAACGGTGATAAGCAGCTTGCCCTGCTGATGCATTCCGGCTTGTTTTCCGAGCCCTGGCTTAGAAAAATTAACAGGGACAAGAAATTTCCTGTCTATCCGCTGATGGCTGATGAAATCAGCGCATTGAAAAAGGTGATTGAATATCGTATGGCCGGAAAAGGAAAGATTGACCTTTCGGGCATCGGGCTTTTATATGAAAATTGCATCAGGGAAATTACCGATGTCATCGATGACCATATAAAATCAGCTTTTCAGGATGAACTGAAAGCTTTGTTTCTTAAATCCATCGATTCGGCTGAGAAAAAGGAGATGTTCAGGCTGGTGAATTATTTTATCCATTTTATCAACTGGAACCGTCCGTTTTACGATGTTTATGATGCAACATCGGAACTGATGCCGGGTGAACTGAAAAAAATTGAAGGCCGTCTTTCCAAAGAGCTTCGTTTGTCTATAAAAACCTATACAGCCTTTTACACTTTCATCAATCCGCTGAAACGCTTTTTCGAGAAACGCGAGCAGGGACGCATTGCCACCTTGTCCTTCCTCGACTGGCAATCGGATATCAAAGAGCTTCTTATCAGGCAGTTCACCTCTTTGTTGGGCCGAAAAACCGCTGTTCTCTATGTAACCCGTCTGGATGAAATTCTCAATCATTGCCTCGGATGTAAAGGGTAATCTCCCGCCTCCCCACCCTCAACTCCCAACTGCCAACTCCAAACTCTCAATCCTCACACTACTTGTCACTTGTCACTTGTCACTCGTCACTTTCTTTACCAAATCTCCAGCCTGTATCCGTTCATCTCCTTATCCAGTTTCCGGGCGTTCCCGGTGATTTTATCCAGCAGCTGCCAGTATTGTTTCCCGTGATTTTTATGAACCGTGTGGGCCAGCTCATGCAGTATGATATAATCGGCCAGGTGCTGTGGTAGCCGCATCAGCTGAATGTGAAGGCTGATATTGTTTTCCCTTGAACAGCTTCCCCAGCGGGTTTTGTTGTTCCTGAACGATACCTTGCCATAAGAAAAACCATGGGCTGCTGCCAGTTCCTCAACCCGCCGGGGCAGGTATTTTGCTGCCTCTATCCGCCAGGCCTCGGTTATTCCCTTGCGGATGGCCCGCTGAATACGCGGATCATCAACCGAAGCGAAAGAGGGATAAAAGATATGCACGCCCCCCGATTTAATGATGATCTTGATCGCTTTGTCTTCGTGGGTATGCAGGTACAAGGTATGATCCCGCGTTTTAAACAGGGCTCCGGGCCTGAACAGGGTGACCGCCTTTTCCTTCTCATTCATTTTAGCCGCCTGGCGTTTGATCCACTCTTTTTTCTCTTCGGCAAACTGTCTGGCCTCACGGATGCTTACATAAGCGGGAAAGGTAACCCGAATGGCCCGGAAAGGCTTCATACTGATGCGAAGGAGTCGGGAAGTCCGGCTTTTAATAAACTCGACTTCCCCTATTCCATCTATCTTCATATTCACCGCCTGTTTGTCCTTCCCCTCCATCGGTAAAATCTTATGAATACAAATCTAATTCACAATTAACATTAAAATCATGAAAAAACAGACCGCTTTATTTCAATATTATCAACCAAATTCTAATTTTACAGGATAAATCAATTAATCCTAAACCGAAATGAATTCAAGGAAAATTTTAATATACCTCTCCGTTTTTGTCCTCGTTCTTATTATTTTTCTGATCATTGGTAAAAAAGCCGGATGGATCGGGAAGTCATTGGTATATGAAGTGACCGCTGAAAAAGCTTCCCTTCGCAACATTACTGAGGTGATTACAGCCAACGGGAAGGTACAGCCTGAAACCGACGTCAAGATCACACCCGATGTTGCAGGCGAGATTGTTGAACTTGCCATCAAAGACGGCGATGCGGTGAAAAAGGGGCAGTTCCTGCTGAAAATAAAGCCCGATGTCTATATTTCAGCACGCGACAGGGCCATTGCCTCGCTCAACGGTACACGGGCCAATCTTGCCAATAATAAGGCCATGCTGATGCAGGCCGAATCAAGGTTCGAACAAACCCGTCTTGCCTACGACCGAAACAAGATCCTGTGGGAAGAAAAAACCATTTCAGCATCGGAATGGGAAGCGGCCCAGTCGGGCTACAAAGTGGCCAAAGCCGATGTCGAAGCAGCCCTTCAGACCGTTCAGGCGGCCGAGTATTCAGTAAACAGTGCCGAAGCCTCCCTTAAAGAAGCTGAGGAGCAATTGCGCAAAACTTCCATATTTGCACCCATGGATGGCATTATTACGGCATTGCTGGTTGAAAAAGGCGAACGCGTTGTCGGCACCTCCATGATGACCGGAACCGATCTGCTTCGCCTGGCTGACCTGAACAGGATGGAAGTCCTTACCGAAGTGAATGAAAATGATATTGTCAGGGTTAACCTGAATGACTCAGCCTTAATCGAAATTGATGCCTATCCCGACCGAAAATTCAAGGGCCTTGTCACCGAGATTGCCCATTCCGCCAGAACGGTCGGCACCACAACCGACCAGGTCACCAATTTCGAAGTCAAGGTGTTGTTGCTGCAATCATCCTACCAGGATCTTATCAGGGAAGGGAAACCCTATCCTTTCAGACCCGGCATGTCTGCTTCAGTGGATATCCTTACGGAATCGAAAACCAATATTCTTACGGTGCCGCTCCAGGCTGTAACCCGTCAGGCTGATACATTGCAAACGGCTGATTCCGTGAAAACTGTAGAAAGCGCGGGTGATTACAAGGAAATCGTGTTTGTCCTTGAAAAAGATAAAGTTAAAGTAACCACCGTAAAAACAGGCATACAGGATAACACCTACATTGAAATTCTCAGCGGCTTGTCTAAAGACCAGGAAGTCGTTACCGCACCTTACCATATCATAACCAAAAGGCTGAAAGACGGATCGTCTGTAAAAAAAGTGTCGAAAGAAGAATTGCTCAAGACTGACAAAAAGAAAGGGAAAAACAAAGAAGAATAGGTTGAATTTCATTATACCCCGACGGGGTTTTCAACACCCCGTCGGGGTATAATGAAATTGGTATGCTTTTTGAATTCTTTCCGTTAGCCTTTTTATACCATCATGGCATTCATACTGAATATCGACACGGCAACACCGGTTTGTTCGGTTGCACTGGCTGAGGATGACAGGATATTAAGCCTCCGGGAGTCTTCAGAGGAGAAGTCGCATGCAGAAAACCTGATGCTGTTTATCGAGGACATATTAAGGGAACAGCATCTTTCGGTGCGTGAACTCGATGCCATTGCTATCGGGAAAGGTCCCGGATCCTATACCGGCTTGCGCATCGGCGTTGCGACAGCAAAAGGATTATCTTACGGTGCAAAAATCCCCCTGCTGGCAGTCAGTACCCTTGAGACCATGGTTCAGTTTGCCCTGCAGAAAATAAAAAGGGAAGGCTGCAAAGCGGTTCCGCTGGATGAGAATACCCTCCTTTGTCCCATGATAGATGCGCGCAGGATGGAAGTTTACAGGGCTGTCTTTGATCATGAAGGGAACCGCAAACAACAGGATGCTGCCGTGGTCATCGATACCCAAACATTTTCCCTGATCCCTCCTTCACAACGCCTGGCTTACTTCGGATCAGGCGCGGCCAAATGCCGCGGACTGATGCAGTCGAAGAATCTCGTTTTTATCGACGGTATAGTTCCTTCGGCCGCTGCCATGGCTTCAAAATCCCTTCACCTTTACCGGAACAACCTGCATGAAAATGCGGCTTACTTTGAACCCTATTACCTGAAGGATTTCATAACTACAACCGCCCGGAAAAATATCCTTGTGCGGCCAACAAAATAAACCTTGAAAACGTTAAATACAGCATATCATTTAACCTCCAGGGGTATTATGGACAACGCGATAAAATCGGTTTTGACAGTTTTGCTGATTATGCTGAACAGTCTGACGGTCAGTGGTCAGGAAAAGGCCGTCAGGACCAAATACAATGCCTTTAAAGCGGGTGAGGAACTGGTATATTCCCTGAAATTCGGTCCAATACAGGCCGGGCAGGCAGCCATTGTCCTGCGGCAGGTCAATTACAGGAACAGGCCCGTATACCATGCAAAAGCAACCGCTGAAACGGTTGGACTGGCGGAAAAGCTGTACAGCGTGAAGGACGTCTTCGAAAGCTATTTTGATATGAATTCCAGCCTGCCGCATAAAGCCATTCGCAATGTAAAGGAAGGAAATTACAAATCATACTGCGAACTGTATTTCGACCACGGCGACACCACTGTGTTCAGCTCTAAAACCGACTCGCTGTACAAAACCATTCCCGGCATCCTGGATATCCTTTCCTCCCTTTATTACCTCCGCGGCCTTGATCCCGGTTCGTTCAGGCCCGGTGATGTCATCCATGTGGTTACCTTCTGGGACGATGAAATTTTCCCTTTCGACCTTCGATACAGGGGAAAAGAGATCGTTAAAACAAAATACGGGAAAATGCGCTGTCACCGTTTTGATCCGGTTGTTGAGCCCGGCCGGGTATTTAAATCCGAAGATGATATGGTTGCCTGGTTTACCGACGACAGGAATTTTATCCCTGTCAGGGTGCGTTTCGAACTCATTGTCGGTTCCCTCCGCTGTGACCTGGACCAATATGCCAACCTTCGGTATGACCTGAATATACTTCCGTAAGGATTGGAAGGTTTGAAAACCATAAAATCATCAAATCAATAAATACTTTTTTCCCAAATATTGTATTATTTTTGGAAATCAAGCTTTCCTGCGGTGAAAGAAACCAAATCAAATAAGGCCTCCATCAGCCGGCTGCAGCTTACAACCTTCAAACTCCAGTCGTTGCTGAACATTACCCAGGCCATCAATGAAAATCTTACCAAGGAGGATCTCCTGAAAATTTATGAGAAATTGCTTACCCAGGACCTGAGTATAGGCAAGGTACTGGTTTTTATTTTCGAGGAAAGGTGGAAATGTATCCTGAAATCAGGCGAGGTTGGAAAGACCTATGAAACCATTGATGTCGAAAGAGACCTGCTCCCGATCCAGGATATTTCTTTTATTACCTCCTCTCCCAACAAAACCCTTGATGTATTCGACATTGTCATCCCCGTGATCAATAAAAACACACCTATAGCGTATGTCATAATCGGTGACATCGAGGAAGGAGAAGGCGTGAGTCCCATTATAAAACACCTTAACTTCATTCAAACCCTCACCAACATCATTGTTGTCGCCATTGAGAATATAAGGCTTTTTAAGGAAAGCCTCCGGCAGGAAGCCATGAAAAAAGAGCTTGAGCTGGCATCAAAAATGCAAAATATGCTCATTCCCGATCCTTCCGTGCTTCCCCGGAATGATAAGATTTACATGACGAGTTTTTATCATCCTCATTTTGAAGTGGGGGGTGATTATTATGATTACATTCCCCTCAGTAAGAACGAATTTGGTTTCTGTATATCGGATGTTTCCGGCAAAGGAATGTCAGCGGCCTTGCTGATGTCAAATTTCCAGGCCAACCTCCGTGCCCTTTTCACGCATGATGTAACCCTTGACGCAATCATGGAGAAGCTTAATGAAAGGGTTATGGCATCTACAAACGGTGAAAAATTTATTACCCTCTTCATTGCCAAGTTTAATTACAAGACACGTGAGCTTGAATATATCAATGCCGGCCATAACCATCCGATGCTTTACCTTAAAAAAAGCAAGGAATTGCAATTTCTAAGCAAAGGATGCGTGGGTATCGGAATGCTTGACGAGATCCCCCTGGTAAGAAAAGGATCGATTACAATTGAGGAACCTTCCAAAATACTATGCTATACCGATGGCCTCATCGAATTGATCGATGGCAAAAAAATATCATTCGGGACCAAAGAGATTGAGGAATGTATTATGAATAATCATTCGATCGAGGAAAACATACAAGCCATTATCAAAAAGCAGGGTATCCTGGAAGGAAATACAGCCATCGTTGATGATATATCCATTCTCGGTATCGAATTGTATTAAAATTGCATTCACTTCTCCTCCGCAGGATCTGTCTTATCGACCTCAGCTCGTTTTTCTGCACTCTTTTTTACATAAATATCCAGCGCTACAATTATGGCGGTAAAACCCCAAAATGGAGCTGAAGCTTTATCCGTATCCAGGAAGTTGTTCATTATGCCATGTATATAGTACGATATCAGGCCAAGTGAAACTGACAATATGAGAATTTTCAGATTCCTGTCCGTTAATTTCTGGTAGGTTTTAAATCCGGTAATCAGTGACATCGAGATAACAACAAGTAAAGTAAGCATTCCAAACAGGCCTGATTCCGACAAAGGGCCTAAATATTCACTATGCGCATTGCCTTTGTCAGACATATTGGTACTGATTGTGGTCTTTTCAGATGATAGCTGAAACGTAGTATACTGAAACATGTAAGTTCCGGGTCCCCATCCCAAAAAAGGCTTTTCCTTAAACATTCTCCAGGCACAGCTCCAGCGGTTAAGTCTTTCCATGTTCGAATCATCGGTTGTAATGTTTGAAATTGATTGCACGTGTTCCGTAAGATTTGCAGAGGATTGCTGCCTGTTTTTAGCCATTTCGCCGGTTATATTTTCAAACTGGTTGAAGATATATATAAAAACAATAATGGAAAGAATCAAAAAGGTGCGAAACCTGATTCTGAGGATGACAATCAAAAAAATACCTGCTGCTATAATCAGGCTGATCCACGCAGCACGGGAAAAGGAAAGAATAAAGGCAACCAGGAGGATGCACAGTACAGTCAATGAACCCAGCCTGTATAAGAATGATTTGTCCTTGTTCATAACAAAACCTGTGGCTACCGGAATCATCATGGCCAGAATGGCACCGTAGGAAGTATGATCGTTGTAAAAAGGATTCATTACATAATGTGCAGCTTCCTGATCGAATAAGCCAATGCTGATATGGCGGTATATCGTAAAGCCTATGACGGCCAGCAACGGAAGAATATAGGCCCATAAAAAACGCTTCATATTGTTATTCGTTCTTAGGAATAATTCAGTGGCCAGAAAATAAAAGGCAACCAAAAACCAGAGCCTTGCAAGAAAAAACTTAAATGAAACCAAAGGCATAGTGCTTGTAACGGCCGTCACAAACACCCATGCAAGATTTAAATAGATGGCAATGGAAACCGGATGTGTCAATATTTGTTTATTAAAGCCTTCCCCGTTAATCCTTTTGATGATTACGATAAACAGGATGATGATTAACAGGATCTCCGATGGTAAAAACAAATCGATACTGAGGTCTCCGGATAATTCACGCAAAGGTACAGAAAGGGGTACAAAGAAAACGGCGATGATCAATAATGCATCCAGCCGAAAGATGGCTATCACGGAAAAAACTACGGCCAGTGGCAGCAGTCCCAGCCACATAACATCCTTTGATACCTGCCACAGGTTGAAGGCTATGAATATAAAGGAAATGAAATAAACCAGGTAACGGTTTAATACATTTATCAAACTTTTCAACGCGCAACAGTTTTATTTCTCCGGATCATGGAAATAATCAATAACACAATATAACCCAAGACAAAAGCCGACACTGCTGATTGCATAACAATCATGGATCTTTTCGGATAGGCTTTGCGGTCATCAGGTGCAGCCTTGTCAACAACGAATTTTTGAGGCACTATCTGTTCGGTTTCTACTTTTGCCTGAATGTATTTTTGTTTCAGATCTGCAAAGTTCCTTTTTTCCAATACAACAAAATCACTGATCGATATGAATGAACCGCCGTATTTCCCGAACGTATCAAGTTTCTGCTCAAAAACCCGAATGGCTTGTTTATCATTATCATTGATGGCATTTGCATAGCCCTGCAAAAGTCTTTCCGATTGTGCCACATAATCATAGATGCCGTGAGAGCGCAAAACTTTTAGTGAATCCTCCATCTTTTTAATATTGTTCCCCATTTCAGTATATTCCGTTTCAACAAGCTTGAATGCCACCATGGCACGCTCCCGCAGAATATTATTCATGGTCGTATCAACCTGGTTGCTGATTTCATTGGCAATATTGGCTGCCACCACCGGGTCCTTATCCAGGACTTCAATGACAACGGACATATATTTTGTTTTCTTGATCTTGATGTTCTTCTTCATTTTATTATTGAGAACCGTGTACTTATTTTTCGAACCCGGATCAATTTCATAATGATTTAAAAGATCGAATTTTTCAATGATCTTACTCTTGATCTGATCCGATTGAAGAATCTGCAACAGTTGTTCCGTTTGTTCCTCTTCCCCAAAAGCCAGCAGGCCGATCGGACCCGAAAACTGATTGGATAACAGATATTTAGAAACCGATGTGTTAGGAGCCGCGAATAATACGACTTTTGATTTATACATGTTTGTCATCATCAATGAAATAATGATGGAAGCAATAATAGCCACCCCTGTAATAATTATCAGGGGAATACGTTTCTCCCATGCAAATACGATGAGGTCCGTTGAACTGAACCCTAATTCTTTTAAACCATTTTCCTTTGCCATGATATGATATTTGAAATTAAATGCTTTTTATGAGATAATAGTTTTTCTTGCCCTTCTGGATCAGTAAATATTTATTATTCAGGAGATCAGAAGATAAAATGGTCCGGTCAGGATTGTCGGTTTTTTGCTTGTTGATACTTAATCCGCCACCTGTTATCATCCTGCGCAATTCACTTTTGGATGAAAACACATCTGTCTCTATAGTCAGCAGATCAACGAGTGTTATGCCAGCAGCAAAAAAATCTGATTTCAGTTCAAACAGGGGCACACCTTCAAATACACTAAGAAAAGTGTCTTCATCAAGTTTTCGGAGCGTCTCTGTGGTGCCTTTGCCGAACAATATTTCAGAAGCCTCGACTGCAATAGTAAGGTCTTCCTTTGAATGAACCATAGCAGTGACTTCTGTTGCAAGCCTTTTCTGCAATAACCTGAACTGCGGAGCAGCAGCATGTTCTGCCACCAGTTGCATGATCTCATCAATCGGTATGGAAGTAAATATCTTTATGTATTTTTCAGCATCCTGATCTGATACATTTAACCAGAACTGGTAAAATGCATAGGGCGATGTCCTCTCCGGATCAAGCCAGATATTTCCTTTTTCCGTCTTGCCGAATTTACCGCCATCTGATTTTGTTATCAGGGGGCAGGTAAGGGCAAAGGCTTCTCCCCCGGTTTTGCGTCGTATCAGCTCTGTACCTGTCACAATATTGCCCCATTGATCAGAGCCTCCCATCTGAAGCTTACAATTCTTCTGCTGGTATAAATGCAGGAAATCATATCCCTGAACCAGCTGGTAAGTGAATTCAGTGAAGGATAAACCTGTTTCCAGCCGTTTTTTTACCGAATCCTTAGCCATCATGTAGTTTACGGTGATCAGTTTTCCGACATCCCGGATAAAGCCGAGGAATGAAAACTCTTTCATCCAGTCGTAATTATTCACCATTTCGGCAGCATTGGGACTTTGTGATTCAAAATCCAGAAATTTTGCCAATTGTCTCTTTATGCTTTCCTGGTTGCCCCTAAGGGTGGTCTCATCCAGCAGGTTCCTTTCCTCTGACCTGCCCGATGGATCACCTATCATCCCGGTGGCGCCGCCGACCAGCGCAACGGGCTTATGACCTGCCGCCTGAAGATGCCTGAGCAGCATCACGGAAACCAGGTGCCCGATATGCAATGAATCGGAGGTGGGATCAAAACCGACATAGGCAGTGACCATTTCCCGCGAAAGCAATTCTTCGGTACCCGGCATGATATCATGTATCATCCCGCGCCACTTGAGTTCTTCAACCAAGGTCATAGACAAAATTTTCGCAAAGATAATATTTACACTCAATTAAAGATGAATTTCCCTGTTCAACCACTATTTCTTCTTTAGCCGGGGATTGCTGAGGCTGATTGAAGAACCTTGGAAACAACCTCGGAATCAGGTTGGATAAAGGCTGGTAAAAAACCGATTCCCCGGTTTTTTCTGCGGGAAGAAGCTGAACACGCCGGTTGATCGCATTCAGGAAGGACACCAGTACCGCCAGAATAAATATTGTTTTTATCCCGGAGAAAAGTCCTCCGGCCAGGCGGTTAACAAAGGAAAGACTGGTGATTTTCAGCAATTTTTCAATCCCTATACCAACGAAATGTACGCCGATCACAACCAGGGCAAATAAAATGCCGAATGAAACCCACCGTATGACGACAGGATTCATCGAAACCCTCGAAGACATCAGAGTCCCCAGGTAAGATGCAAAGTGAATGGATACATAGATCCCCAGCACCAACGCTACCAGTGCAGCCAGCTGCCTGACAAAACCTTTGATAAATCCGCGGATCAGCGCCAGGATAATGATGACGAGAATCACGATGTCGATGCCGTTCATAGAAATATTTACAAGTCAGGTTTTCAATAGCATGAGAAAAGAACGCTAAGTAAAGAATTTAAATTGTTTAAACCAATACCCCATGGTACAGCAGGCAAGAAAATTAGGTAAAAAAACAGGAATATGAAGTGTTAATTTTGTACGGTAAATGATTTTCTATACTTTTGCCACCGGGAAATATAGTGACAAGTGACAAGTGACAAGTGACAAGGGACAAGGGACAAGTGACAAGGGACAAGGGACCTGTATTTGTCTTGGATCTTGCATCTTTGTTCTTAAATCTTAATAAGAGGCCCTATAGTTCAATGGATAGAACGGAGGTTTCCTAAACCTTAAATCCAGGTTCGATTCCTGGTGGGGCTACAAAAACAATCCCTCATATAATTGAATATGAGGGATTTGTTATTTATTGTACCCCGATATTGTACCCACTTTATTTGTAAGTTTTCATCTGCCATCGGACAACAATTGTGATTTCATTTACTATATTTGATTAGTGAAAATAGACTTAAATAGCGGTGCGTTTATTGAAATTGGTGGAGAACTGGGTAAATATAACTCCTTGCCAATTGACGTCCTGATTAAACTTGCTCAGGATTTGCAAGAACTTGTATATACACTGGCGAAGTATGATTTGCCTACCACTGAATCTATCGACCTGAATAATTTTAAAATAGAATTGGTTGGGTTCTCAAAGGGTAGTGCAGTGCCTAAGTTTGCTTATTCACCACGTACTGAAAACAAGTCTGGTCACCATTGGCAGGTTCACCGAAATGCTGTAAACGAGAAATTCGAAAAACTCGTTGAAGTTTCAAATACTGGAGATTATGGCAAAATAATTGAACTATATCCAGAACCAGTAAAACGTAATCCAATTGTTGAAAATCTGTATTCTTTCGTAAATAGTTTTGGTACTGCACCAGTTAGTTTTGTTAATTATGATGAAGTAAGTGAAAAGATAACACCCCTTTACAAAATCAATCGTTTTAAGCCATCAGTAAAAAAGGTACTTCTGAGCGAGTTTGTTGAAATTAAGGAAGGTGATTCCGAAAGTTCGGATGCTGTTGGGAAAATTAAAATTACCAAGAAAGGGGGTAAAACACATCGTAAAATAATTGATACATATTCTGTTAGTAAATTTTCTCTGGAGTACGCACCCGTGGTCATAATTGCTGAAAACACAAAGTATTTCTTAAAATACCCCCTTCGATGCCTTTTCGAGAAAGAAGACAATTATTACATAATTCAATCTGAAATGCTCGGAATAATAGGTACTGGTCTCACTGATAATGATGCGGAAGAATCATTCGCTGAAGAATTTGATTACTTATTTAAGCGACTTCAATCGTTAGATACCGATTCATTAACGAACCACAACCAGTTAGTCAAAAATATTCTTACACATTATATTGAAAAGGTTTTATAATGAGCGTTTTAGACCCCAAAAAAACATATCAGAACCTGAAGAAGAAAGGATTTGTTGACTCAACAACAAAAAGTGTTGACCACAAGAGGATTGAATTCTTTTATAACGACAAATTTGTGTTATCGACTAAAATCAGTCATAATAGCAACGACCTTGATAATTACTTAATTAAACAAATGTCGGTACAGTGCCATTTGGACAAAAATGATTTTATGGATTTAGCAAAATGCCCATTGAGCAAAGAAGAGTTTATTCAAATACTTACAGAAAAAGGTCTTCTTGATTAAATTCGGTAACATTAGTCCAAACCCTTTTAAACCTTACATATACTATTAATTTACTTTTTTAGGCATTTCGCTGAGGACAATCTGTCCCTTTCTTACATATTTAGTATATATATATTTAATAATCAAGCAACTATCAAAGGGACAAATTTCGGGACAGGCAAGGGACAGCA
>CAYMJH010000086.1:0-14989 GCA_964390385.1 uncultured Bacteroidales bacterium
TACCCAACCTGAGATGGCCGGGTGGCTGCTTCGCCGATGAGTATCACTGGATGGATGGCATCGGTCCGCGCGACAAGAGGCCTAAAATGGTCAACACGCACTGGGGTGGTGTAACCGAAGACAACAGCTTTGGAACCCATGAGTTTATGGATCTGTGTGAACAGCTGGGCACCGAGCCATATATTTGCGGCAACGTGGGAAGCGGATCTGTTGAAGAAATGTCGAAATGGGTCGAATACCTGACTTTTGACGGTATCAGCCCTATGGCTGAATTGCGCCGAAAAAACGGCCGTGACAAGGCATGGAAAGTACAGTTCTGGGCCGTGGGAAACGAGAACTGGGGCTGCGGTGGTAATATGACGCCTGCATTCTATGCCGACCAGTACAGGCGTTATGCCACCTTCTGCAGAAACTACGGGGAAAACAGGTTGCTGAAAGTGTCAGGAGGTCCCAATGTTAATGATTACAACTGGACTGAAACCCTGATGAAGAATATACCGACAGGACAGATGTGGGGCCTGTCCTTGCATCATTATACCACCGACTGGTGGAACAAAGGCCCGGCTACTGGTTTCAGCGAAAAACAGTATTTCGAAACCATCGAAAGATGCCTGAATATACCTAAGGTTATCGACAGGCACATGACCATCATGGATCAATATGATCCCGAGAAGCGGGTCGCCCTTGTGGTAGATGAATGGGGTACCTGGTTCAACGTGGAGCCCGGAACCAATCCAGGTTTTCTTTTTCAGCAAAACACCCTGCGTGATGCATTCGTGGCCGGCATTCACCTCAACGAGTTCAACAAACGCTGCGACCGGATCAAGATGGCCAATATAGCACAAACCATCAATGTCCTGCAGGCTCTGATATTTACTAAAGACGACAAAATGGTGCTGACGCCAACCTACCATGTTTTCAATCTATACAAAGTGCATCACGACGCTATGCTGTTGCCTTCGAACCTGACCTGCAGTGATTATGTCCTGGAAGGCGACAGAAAGCTGCCCGCGCTGAATGCTTCGGCCTCAAAGGATAAAAACGGTCTGATCCATGTTTCCATCGTGAATATCGATCCGCAGCATGATATGAATGTTGTCATTGACCTCAGGGGTGTGATGGTAAAACAGATTACCGGCAAGATCCTTACTGCCCCGGAACTTGGTAAATTCAACTCTTTTGAAGAGCCCAACGCAGTGATACCGGCTGAATTCAGCAAGGCAAAAATCACCAGAGAAGGCATTACCGTTCAGATGCCGGCAAAATCCGTTGTAGTGCTCGAACTGAAATAAACCAACCCCACCTGGCTGTCAGACGCCTCAAAGGCGTCTGACGGCTTTTTCATATCATAGCCGCTTCTTACATCCTGATTCCCGTCTCCTGATCCCTGCTTACGGGCAACGTAAAATGCACACAAGTACCTTTGTCCGGTTCGCTTTCAATCCATATGTTACCTTGATGCTTCAGGATATACTCACGGCATAAAATCAATCCCAGTCCCGTGCTGGACTCTCCTTCTGTGCCCGGATTCGGCATGATGCTGTCGATCCGGAACAGGTTGCCCAGTGTGATGGTATCCATACCTATCCCGTTGTCGCTGATGGTGATCTCTACCAGGTGATCCATATTATCCCCGATGGCTATTTCAACCTGACCCAGGCGGGGGGTAAATTTTACGGCATTGGATACCAGGTTCCTGAAAATGCTGGTGACCATCTGGTAATCCACAAACAGGTTAATGCTGAGTGGTATACTGTGCCGAATGGTTACCTCCTTGTTCGTGGCCTGCTGATGGATATGGCGCAGGCTGCTTTCCAGAATATCCGCCAGATTGTAACTGGCAGGTGCAAAAGCCACCCGGTTCCGTTGCATTAATGACCACTCCAGGAGGTTTTCCAATAATTCGTTCAGATTCAGTGCTATGGTCCTAATGGTTTTGGAATACTCTTCTACCTTATCGGCGCTAAGGTTGTGGATTTTGTCCGCCATATATTTTGTATAGCCCAGAAAGCCATGGAGGGCCCCTTTCAGGTCATGGGCAATAATGGAAAAGAATGTGTCTTTCTCGGCATTCGCCTGCTTCAGCTTTTCATATTGCTGCCGTATTTTAATTTCGGCAGCCTTTCGTTCCGAAATATCACGGGCAACGCCTTGAAATCCTGTCATCCTGCCCAGGGGATCATAAGTCGGATTCATCACTATTTCAGCCCAGAAACGCGAACCGTTTTTATGAATCACCTCAACTTCGTAGGTGAAGCTTTCCAAAGGCCGGTTTTTACCGCCCTTCCGTTGCTGTTGCCTGACCGCCCCGGAAATGGATGAATAGGATTCGGGCGAAATGATTTCGGTGAAATACCGGTTCAACAGATCTTCCGGATTGTATCCCAGGTTCTTGAGCCCTGACGGACTGATATACAAGATCCTTGCCGACATATCGGTCTGCCAGAGAACATCTTTCATGTTATCTGCCAGGGATTTAAACTTCATCTCGGTTTGAAGTGCTTTCTGCTCGTTAAGCCAGCGACTCAAGCCAATGGCTGTAACCCCTGAAAATCCTTTCAATTCCTCATCCGATGGAGGTTTTACCTTTTTCCTGCCGAGAATCACGGCAGTGCCAATCAGCTTATCCTGATCCTGCAGGCTTATGCCCGAAAACCATCCCAAACCGAATGATTTTTCGATCAGGCTACCGACCAGGGGAGATATAGACCCGAAAGAAACTTCATTCAGGGTGGCAACGGTTCTGACCCATTCTTGAGTCATCTCACCGTATAATTCCTTACTGACCTTGAAACGCATACCCTCAATATTCCGCCCTATGAGCTTCATCGCTTTACTGCGTTGACTTTCAGAAAAGGTTCCGTGCTGCAGAACCAGGGTGGAGCTTTCCGGTTCATAGGTGGAAATGGTTACGCCAAAAGCATTGAAGGCATGCTGGAGTTCATGCGCGGCAATCCTGTAAAAATTATCTGAAAAGGGAATGTGAGACAGCTTAATGGAATAATGGAACAATGATGTTAGCAATTCCTTATTCTCATGAAAGGTGTCGGCTGAAAAACTTTCTTTTCCTGGTGATAGGCCCGAAGTGCTTATATTCTTTTTCATGACTAAAACCGGGGCAATACATTATGTTGTATATCCCTCTCCCTCTGATCTATACCATTATATAAACGACTTAAAGTGATTTTTATACTGATTTAAATATATACAATTCCCACCGTAAAATCAACAAAAGCATAATTTGTTCTGCAGAAATCTGCTTAAGAATCCTTCCTTTTTATACCGAATGTTTATCCGGCATATAATAATCCGCATATTTTGCTTACTTTGTGACCCCCTGTCAGGGTGTCAATCATTACGTAAAACAACCTACCATGAATTCTTTTCTCAGGAAAAAAAGCATCCGCAGCATTCTTGAGAATGAGGGCGACGGGCTTAAAGGCACGGCGCTGAAAAGGGATCTGGGGGTTCGTGACCTGACCTCTTTGGGCATTGCGGCCATCATTGGCGCGGGCATATACAGTACAATAGGCAACGCTGCTGCATCGGGAGGCCCTGCCGTGTCGCTCCTGTTTGTTCTCACTGCCGTTGTGTGCGGGTTCTCGGCCATGTGCTATGCCGAGTTCGCCTCCCGCATACCCATGAGCGGGAGTGCCTACACATACGCATATGCAAGTTTCGGCGAACTTATCGCCTGGATAATCGGCTGGGATTTGATTATGGAATATTCCGTGGGAAATATTGCGGTAGCCATTTCATGGAGCGATTATTTCTCGGCTGCCCTTAACAGCATGGGCATTCACATGCCGGAATTCCTGGGAATGGATTACCGCACCGCCTGGCATGGATTCAATGAGGGGACAAGATTGCTGGCTGCCGGAAACATATTGGAACAATGGCCGCCTGTTGTTCGAGAGGGTTATCTTGCATGGTCAGGGGCCCCTCAGGTTGCCGGCATCCCGTTGATCATTGACCTGCCGGCAGTGATGATCACCTTCTTCATAACCTGGCTCGTTTATGTGGGAATACACGAAACCAAGCTGGCTTCCAATATCTTCGTGCTGATCAAGCTGGTCATACTGCTGCTGGTGATCGGCATCGGCGCCTTCCTGGTGCAGCCAGGAAACTGGCACCCCTTTGCGCCCAACGGTTTTGCAGGTATGATGAAAGGTGTTTCCGGTGTATTTTTTGCCTATATAGGTTTCGATGCTATTTCAACCACGGCCGAAGAATGCAAAAATCCACGAAGGGATCTGCCCAGGGCCATGATTTATGCCCTGGTCATCACAACCGTTCTATATATTGCCATAAGCCTTGTGCTCACCGGCATGGTCCATTATTCTGCACTCGGTGTGGGAGACCCGCTGGCCTATGTATTTCAACATTACCGGTTGACACGCTTATCAGGGATCATTGCTGTGGGTGCCATTATTGCCATGGCAGGGGTATTGCTCGTTTTTCAGGTCGGGCAACCGCGCATATGGATGAGCATGAGCCGTGACGGGCTCCTGCCTTCCATATTTTCAAGACTGCACCGCCGGTACAGAACCCCGGCCTTCGCCACCATCCTTACAGGGATCATTGTTGCCCTGCCTACCTTCTTTGTGAATATTACCGAAGTGACAGACCTCACCAGCATAGGCACCTTGTTTGCTTTCCTGTTGGTCTCAGGCGGAATCCTGCTGATCGATGATGCTGAACACGATGAAAAAAAAGGATTCAGGATTCCCTATCTTAACAGCCGCACCTATCTTCTTCCTTTATGGGGTATTATTCTTGGAACAGTTTTCTTACTGGGTTATTCCGGAGAAGATTTTTCCAGGTATCTGAAGAATACCGTCACGCAGTTGCCTCACGGCCTTATCGAAAAGCCGACACTGGGTTTTTTCGCTATTGTTGCCCCCGTGTTCAGCGCGATCAGCATGATCAAAAAGTACTCCCTGATCCCTGTCATCAGTGTGCTGGCAAACCTGTATCTGATGACAGGCCTTGGGAACCACGCCTGGATGAGATTCGGCTTATGGCTGGTCATTGGCTTGCTGATCTATTTTCTTTACGGATACAGGAAAAGCCTGCTGAATCGAAGATAATGCTGTCATTAGCCGATAAGTGAAAATTATCGGCGATCAGTCCCTTTGATACCAGCCAGTTCTGACAATCCCTGGGCCAGTTGGACAGGTCCGACCGGCCGGTTTTGCAGATCCCTGTGCCATGGCCTCCGTTAGCGTAAATATGCAATTCAGAGCTTACGCCGGCATCCTTCAGCGCCTGGTCAAAACGTTTGCAATTGTCCCTGTCAACAGCATAATCGTCAGCAGCCCTGGCCATAAAGGTAGCCGGCGTATTGGGCGTAACATGCTTTTCAGCGGAGAACTCATCCAGTAAATCCTGCGTGTAGTTCTTCCCCAGCAGGCATTCCCTTGAGCCATTATGCGTTACAGATGAGTCCATGCTGATCACGGGATATAATAACACCATGAATTGCGGCCGCGCGCTTACTGAATCCGTTTCATCAAGCGGGGCATATACCGCTTTGTCAAAATCAGTACCCAGGCTGGCTGCCAAATGACCTCCTGCGGAAGCCCCCATGATACCTATTTTTGAAGGTTCAATGCCCCAGGAGACTAAATTTTTCCTAACATACCGCATAGCCCTTTGTGCATCCTGTAAAGGAACATACCTGCTTTCGATATGTTGATCCGTCGGCAGCCTGTATTTCAGCACAAATGCAGTCACTCCGAGTTGATTGAACCACCGTGCAATATCACATCCTTCCAAGTCATAGGCCACCCGCTGATAGGCGCCTCCCGGACAAATGATCACCGCTGTGCCGTTGGGAACCTCCGGGATAAAAGGGGTAAGGGTGGGGACCGTGATACGGTCTATGGCCCTGTCTATGGTGCAGGTCCCTGAAAGGGCCCTGTAGGTAATTCTTTCCTCAATGGTCAACGTATCCGATCCTGGCCCTGTGCTGTCCCATATGTTGATCTGATCGGGGTCGGCCGCCCGTATATTGGCTTGCTGAAAAAACAGCAGACCTGTAATCAAGGCCTGCAGAAACAAGCGGGTAAGGCGAATATTCTTCATTTTGCCGGCTTTATTTTTAAACACTAAAAATAATCATTTATCGAACATCAGGCAGCTACAAAATTATGATATACAGTTTTAAAGAATCTTTTAAGAAATTCCGTAAATTAGGAAATTCAATCCTTTCCCCATGACACCCTGCCAGGGTGAGGGGCCCCGTTCGGGGTTTCCGGATTGGAATATTTGTATTACATTTTACTTTAGCCTATGAAGATAATTCGCAAGAAATATGATTGGCTGCTTCTTGCATGCTTATTGTTAATGTTGCCTCATTCCGGTTGTCATTCACAGGATTTGGCGGCCGGGGAGGCCCGGGTAAAAACCGGTAATCCCGTACCTTATGATCTTAGCCTGAAGGAATGGAATAAGGTGCAAAAAATCTGGAAGAGAAATAGCCTGCCTGTGGTCCGTCTCTACAATAATGAGCTTACCCACGGGCAGATCCTGTTTATGAACGACACTATGCTGGTATTATGGGCAGATGCAGTTTCATTCTATAATCCGTATGAAAGCGACAGCCTGTTGAGAATCATAAAGGGCGACTCCATCGGGAAAATAATGGCCGGCCGGTTTGTCCCCCGGAAATTCTGGGACAACGGCCTTTTCTGGTTTCCCCTTGCAGGCCTGGAGGTTGGCATCCGCATGCTCCTCATGACCGGTGAGTTGCAGGCTATGTTTGTATCGGTACCCATCGGTTTTGCCGTTGGTGGCCTGGTGGAAATGGTTGCCCGGAGAGGTAATTACAGTATCTCCCGGGAAACGGTGGATTTTTCGGTCAACAGTGATTCGATTCAACGGTATTATTTCTTTTTCCGTGATGAATTGCCTGGTCATGTCCTGGAAACAGGCATCTCGTATGGAACAGAAAAGGGGTACACCGAACAGGTAACCTTTGACAGTTTATTGGAGGAATCTGCATTGCTGAGAAAAGTGTTCTGGATGCCAAATTTCAGTGTTGCAGGTTATATCGGTACTGCTTTTTTTACCTTTCACGGCGCGCAAATGAGGACTACCGCAGGTGCGTCGCTGAGGTACGGGCTTTCTGACAAGTTCTTCCTGGGGTACAGCCTCCGGTATGCCGAGGCATTCTGGAGTGAAGGGTACGATCCTCCGTTGCCTTACTACAGGGAGGAGTCTTACCGGAAGGCCGGTCATACCCTGTTTTTTAAATATGCTCCATTAACGGTAAATCGTTTCCTGACCAAAAGGATTGAACTCACGACCGGGGCCGGCCTTTCCATGAATACCGTAAAATGGGTTGAAAATATATATACATCAACAGATTACTATTATTCAAATTCATTTAACAGGGATCGTAAACACTATCTGGCCGGTTTGGCATTGATGGTTGATCTTGGCTTTTACCTGGCCAAAGAAATCTCCCTGAACCTTGGCGCTGAAAAAACTTTTATCAGTCCGCTGGAGATTGAGGAAAAACGTATCAACAACTCATCCACAGGGCAGGTTTATACCCTGCCATCCCAAAAGATTAGTCCGTCGTCATTGGATATAACCGTCGGATTGCATCTTCATTTTTAACAGGAATATGGAATGAATAGCTTAATTTTGATGCCGGCTTCTCCTTCTGATCGGTTAATTGAGTGCCAGGAGAACCCCTTGTGCCTTATGCCTTATATTAATCCAAAATCTATCATAATGAAAAAAACAATCGTATTGATAGCTGCACTGGCTTTATATTTCAATGCTTTCGCCCAGTTCACAAAAGAGCATGCCTTTAACGACCAGGCATCGGTGAATATCCATATGGTAAGGCTTGAAAATTCAGGCCGGAAAATCTGCGTGGTCAACCGGAATGACAGCATCTCCTACCAGTATATCTTTTACAATCCTGATTATACCTTGTTCAAAACCGTGTCCATTAACCTTGGCCCCCTGATTATCGCAGAAAACTATAATTCACCCGGGCTGGATGTCAGCTTTGTGGCGGAGAACGTTTTCGATACGGATCCTGACATTGATCTGCTGGGTCAGCTTACATACTACGATGAGGGAAATGCAGAATATGCGCAGGTGGTTGTCTTTAATCAGGACGGAAGCCCCCTTTTCGAATCAGACATCGAGAATACCAATGCCTATATTATTAATTCTTCCATGGCCAATTCTTCATTGATTTCTTCTCTGACCAATACCGATGAAGGAGCCAAAATGATCCTGGATGTTGACTACTTCAATGAAGGCCTATTAAGCTATGATGTATATGACCTGCCGGGAAACATTCCATCTGCCATGGATGAGCACCAGTTATCTGAAGCGAACTATGGCCACCTGCGTGCCTATCCGGTGCCGGCTCAGGAATATGTGGATATAGAATACCGGCTGGCTGAGGGTCAGCAGGCCGGCATCATTGTGATCACGGATGTTCAGGGTAAGACGTTACAGCGGATCCGTGTCACTGCCAACAGGGGAACTTTAAGGGTGCCGCTTGCGAATTATAAAAGCGGTTCCTATCTGTATAGGATGGGCACGGGCAGGGGAGTACCCCGTTCGGGAAAGATGATCATCGTAAAGTAAGGGCTGAACTCCGGATGCGGTTTTAAAGACTGCATCCGGCAGCATTTCCGGGATGCGGCCTGCCTTTCCTTATAGCTTATGGAAGGCCGGGAAAATGATCTACAAACTGCACTTTGATATCGGGGAAATGCTCGACAAACTGTATCTCGAAATCGGGGAAACTCCCGACCAGCTCCCACTCTCCGCATTCGTCCGGAAAATCCTTCACCAACTTTACCTTCAGGTCAGGAAAATGTTCGACTACCTGTACCTTCAGATCGGGAAAATGTTCGACAATTTTAACCTTCCCATACAATTTTATCTCTTTGCAGGTGCAGTCGGGCTTTACCGGGTCATCCCCGGCGGCGAGCATCACCAGGGAAAGCAACATAAAGGGAATAACCGATTTCATGAGTTCGTGTTGTTTTCCCTACGATCTTCATAAATCATGCCGTAAACTATTGTAATTAATTCATCTGATCATAGAGGCTGCAGATAATCAAAAATAGGGCTGAACCCTGTTCAAACCGTTCCGCAGCAAAGCGCAATTATCAATATCACCTTCCTGTGATGATTTAAATCATCACTATTTTGCCTGTTGTTATTACGATCCTGCGTACACAATATCATCCTCCATTCTACTGATCTGCATGCTGAATGCAATGATGTCCGGGGTGGCTTACAAACAGTATTCATTTGCATATGCCTTTCTCATTCGCAGTTTTTCATACAAAACCCGGCCTGAGGTTTACCGTGTTTCTTTTTGTGTCAATGCTGCTGCTGCATTGTTCCGATAACGATGATCTGTACCTCGATATGGTTTGGCCTGCCGCTCAAAGTGAATTGTACCGGCAGGATAGTGCTTTCCTTGACTTCTTTGTACTCAGTGACTGGGGTTACAACGGCCATGATGATCAGAGAAAAGTGGCCGGCCAGATGGAACAGGTTGCATCGCTTGTCAATCCTCATTTTATCCTCACCTGCGGCGATAATTTTCAGGAGGAAGCGATCAACAGTCCCCTTGATTCACTGTGGAGCGCAAATTATGAACAGGTATACCGTGACAGTTCCCTGTTCCTGCCCTGGTATCCGGCACTGGGAAACCATGATTATTCAGGTGATCCGGAAGCACAGGTGGCCTATTCCGCCCTAAGCAAACGGTGGCAAATGCCGGCCCGGTATTACAGCTTCGTTCAATCTGTCGATACAAATACAATTGCAAGATTTATCATACTCGACACCGAGGGCTTGATCAGGGATTATAAGAAACTCAAGGACGCTTCAAAATATAAAAGCATTTCCCAATATGTCTGGTTAAAAGAGGTTTTAAGTGAAACCACAGCGGATTGGGTATTCATTGTCGGCCATCACCCGGTATATTCCGCCAGTTCTTATCATGGGGATACCAAAGAAATGAAAGTCATGATCAATCCGTTGCTGGATGCATACAATGTGGATTTTTACCTTTGCGGCCATGATCATAATTTTGAACACGCACAGGAAGAATGCACCGACTATATCGTAACAGGAACCGGAGGATATGTACGTTCGGCCGACTCCAATAAAAGAACGGTATTTTCCGTATCCCGGCTGGGATTTACCCATATTTCACTCTCCCGAAACCTTGCTCAGCTGCATTTCATTACCGCTGAAGGAAAAATCGCCTACCGTTACGAAAAAAGAAAAAACTAACCGCCCTTCTCCACCTCCCAATTCCCAATTCCCACTTCCCACCTACTAGCTACCAGCTACCAACTACTATCTCCCTCATTTCCCGATACAAAAATGCTTAAAAATGTATCCCAGGATCTCATCGTTGGTTATGCGGCCGGTTATTTCTCCCAGATAATGAAGACATTCCCTAATATCCTGGGCAAGCAGGTCGCCGGGAAGTTTATTCTCCAGTCCATTTGCCGCCCGTGAGATTGCCTCTCCGGCTTTCGTAAGAGCCTCGTAATGGCGAAGGTTGGTAACCACTACACCTTCATTGCTGATACTGCCGATGCCGCTTAATTCAACGAGTTTCTCCTCCAGCTGGCCGATATTGATCTGTTTCTTTGCACTGATAAAAAAGAGAAGTTCCCCATCGTGAAGTTTGATGTCTTTTTTCAAACCTTCCTGCCATGTTTTTTCGACCTTATCTGACTTGTTCAACAACAGGATCAGCCGTTGCTGTGCAATCCGTTTCCTGATCTCATCCAGTCTATTGTTGATGTGATCTGCCCGGTCGCCGGCATCCGCCATAAACAGAACGATTTGTGCCTTGCGGATCGATTTATAGGTTCTTTCAATCCCCATGTTTTCAATTGCATCCTCTGTATGCCTTATACCGGCTGTGTCGATAAAGCGGAAGACTATACCCGACAAAGTCATGGTGTCTTCTATCGCATCACGGGTTGTTCCATGGATCTCTGAAACGATGGCCTTATCATCACGAAGAAGGGTATTTAAAAGAGTAGATTTACCTACATTGGTTTCACCCACGATAGCGACAGGAATGCCATTTTTGATAGCATTACCTGTCTGAAAACTGCCGGCGAGGGTTGAAATCTTCGACTGGACTTCCATTATCAGCTTCTTAAGTTCGCTCCGGTCGGCAAATTCCACATCTTCTTCGGCAAAATCGAGTTCAAGCTCGATCAGAGAGGTGAATTTCAACAGCTTTTCGCGCAGTATTTCCAGTTCATCAGAGAATCCTCCGCGCATCTGGTCCATGGCAAGCCTGTGAGCAGCCTCCGATCCTGCAGCGATAAGATCAGCTACAGCCTCTGCCTGTGAAAGGTCCATTTTGCCATTCAGGAAAGCCCGTTGTGTGAATTCACCGGGTTTGGCCATAACGGCACCGTGTTTTATCAATAACTGCAACAGGCCTGACAGGATAAAAGGAGATCCGTGGCAGGAGATTTCCACCACGTCTTCCCCGGTATAGGAATGTGGCCCGCGGAAAACCGTCAACAATACCTCATCCAATACCTGTTCCCGGGTTCCGGCCTTCCCCAGGATCACTTTGTTGGCAGGCAGTTGCTTCAGTTTTCCCTGCCTGCCTTTTGCTTTAAATACTTTTTCAGCGATGGCCACGGCATCAGGACCGCTCAGCCTCACCATGGCGATCGCACCTGATCCGGGAGCCGTTGCCGGAGCACATATGGTAGTTTCGTTTATCAACGGTTGTTTTTTGCAAAGATAAAAAAAAAGTGCGGCCTGTGTCGCAGTTGAATCAGTGCTGCCTGTAAAAGCCTGTGAGCATTGCTTTGAAAAGTATATCAAAAAATCTAATTTTGCGGCAGCAAAAAATTCCTACCATGAGTGTTTTGGTTAATCAGGCATCAAGAGTCGTTGTCCAGGGATTCACCGGCAGCGAAGGTACCTTTCATGCACAGCAGATGATTGAATACGGTACCCGGGTTGTTGGCGGAATAACGCCCGGAAAAGGAGGACAGCAGCATCTGGAAAGGCCTGTTTTCAACACGGTTGCTGACGCCGTGAAACAAACGGGGGCTAACGTATCCGTTATTTTTGTACCGCCGGCCTATGCGGCGGATGCCATCATGGAAGCAGCAGATGCCGGTATCGGCGTTATCGTGTGCATTACAGAGGGGATTCCGACTTCCGATATGGTAAAGGTTAAGCACTATCTGCTGGATAAGCATTCGAGGCTTATCGGTCCCAATTGTCCCGGCATCATCACACCGGGAGAAGCCAAGGTTGGTATCATGCCCGGATTCATTCACCAAAAGGGCAACATAGGCATCGTATCCCGGTCAGGAACCCTGACCTATGAAGCGGTTGACCAGGTCACCAAAGCGGGCATGGGGCAATCCACCTGCATCGGAATCGGAGGCGATCCCGTTATCGGCACCACTACCCTTGATGCCATTAAACTTTTTATGGAAGATGATGAAACGAAAGGGATTATTATGATAGGAGAAATAGGCGGCAACATGGAGTCAGAGGCGGCCCTGTGGGTGAATGACCATGGCACAAAGCCTGTGGTAGGTTTTATTGCCGGTCAAACCGCCCCGAAGGGCAGAAGGATGGGACATGCGGGAGCCATTATAGGCGGCAAAGACGATACGGCTGCCGCAAAAATAAAGATCATGAGTGATTGCGGCATTTTTGTTGCGGAGTCACCGGCCGACATTGGCAAAACCATGCGTTTTGCCCTGAATAGATAGCTTTATTCGTTGTTTGCAATTTTTATCATAAAGTTTATATCTTCGCACTCCGAATTCTTTTAACTAATAGCGAAAACCATGAAACTACTCGAAGGCAAAACGGCGGTCGTCACCGGCGGCGCCAGGGGCATCGGCAAGGCAATTGCACTGGCTTTTGCGGGTGAAGGAGCCAGCGTGGCCATAACAGACCTGAAATTGGATGACCAGACCGTAGCCCTGGAAAAGCAGATCGCTTCGCTGGGAGTGAAATGCAAAGCCTATGCATCAGACGCCAGCCGGTTTGATGATACCGAGAAGGTTGTCAATCAAATCATTGCTGATTTCGAGACGGTTGATATCCTGGTCAACAATGCGGGTATAACCATGGATAACCTGTTGCTTCGCATGACGGAACAACAATGGGATACCGTGCTGAATGTCAACCTGAAATCGGTCTTTAATTTTACCAAAGCCATTCAGCGCATCATGCTCAAAAAGCAATCCGGCTCCATCATCAATATGAGCTCCGTGGTAGGCGTCGGCGGTAATGCCGGACAGGCAAACTATGCTGCCTCCAAAGCCGGTATGATAGGTTTTACAAAATCAATTGCCCAGGAACTGGGTTCCCGAAATGTGCGATGCAATGCCATTGCTCCCGGTTTTATCATAACCGAAATGACCCAAAAACTGCCGGAGGATATAAAAAAGCAATGGGAAAATGACATACCGCTGAAGCGCGGAGGCACACCTGAGGATGTTGCCAAGGTAGCGGTATTCCTGGCATCCGATCTTTCTTCCTATGTTAACGGACAGGTCATCAATGTCTGCGGGGGACTCAGAACCTGATTATTTGGTGATTCAGTGATTTGGTGATTGTTTTTTTGTATTCCTCTACTAACTACTAGCTTCTAGCTACTATCTTAAATGCACAACGCATTATTCTATATCATCCTGGGCATCGTCATAGCTGATTTTATCGTGGAGCGGTGGCTTGATTATCTCAACGGTAAAAAGCTCTCAGCCGAACTTCCCGAAGAGCTGAAGGATGTTTATGACGCGGAGCAATACAGAAAATCCCAGGAGTATAAAAGGGTAAATGACCGTTTTTCCCTCATCACCGGCAGCTTCAGCTTCGTATTGATCATCGGCATGCTGCTTTTCGGCGGTTTCAACCTGGTTGACACCTGGGCACGGTCATTCACCCAAAACCCCATTTTAATCGCCCTCATTTTCTTTGGTATACTGGCCATTGCCTCCGATATTCTGAACCTGCCTTTTGCCCTCTATGACACCTTTGTAATAGAAGAAAAATTCGGCTTTAATAAAACGACCCTAAAGACCTTTGCGCTCGACAAGGTAAAAGGATGGATACTGGGTGCCTTGATCGGAGGGGGAATCCTGGCCCTGATCATCTGGTTCTACCAGCTGACCACCACCCGCTTCTGGCTCTATGCATGGGCCGCGGTAAGCCTATTCAGCGTATTCATGACCATGTTTTATTCCACCCTTATCGTGCCCCTCTTTAACAAGCAAACCCCCTTAGAGGAAGGAGAATTACGCGATGAAATAAAAAAATTCAGTGATGAGGCAGGTTTCAGGCTTGACAATATCTATGTCATTGACGGATCGAAGCGTTCTACCAAGTCCAATGCCTATTTCAGCGGTCTTGGTTCTAAAAAAAGGATCGTACTCTTTGACACGCTGATCAAGGATCTCAGCACCCGTGAGATCGTAAGCGTGCTGGCCCATGAGATCGGCCATTACAAGAAGAAACATACGCTGTGGGGTATCATTGCAGGCATAATACAGACCGGTATTACCCTGTTTATTTTTTCACTCTTTGTTGATAATCCCCAGTTGTCAGCTGCACTGGGTTCGGATAAGCCGGGTTTTCATCTTGGTCTCATTGCCTTTGGCATACTTTACAGTCCGATTTCTATGATCATCGGGCTCTTTATGAATCATTTCTCACGCAGGCACGAATATGCAGCCGATTGGTTTGCCAGGGAAAAACACAGCGGGGATGCATTGATAAAGGCTTTGAAAAAGCTCACCTCAAAAAATCTGAGCAACCTGACGCCTCATCCGTTGTACGTTTTTTTTCACTATTCGCATCCCACGTTGCTGCAGCGTATTAGAGCATTAAAGCAAAAGAGCTTTCCCGGCAATGCAGAAATTTGATATATTTGCACTGGATTCTTTGAAGGATATTTTTCATGCCTCTTTAGCTCAGCTGG
>CAYMJH010000087.1:0-8550 GCA_964390385.1 uncultured Bacteroidales bacterium
CGGCACCGGCGGACTGACCGTAACGGTGCGGGGCGTATGCTGGAGCACAAACCAGAATCCGACCACTACGGATAGTAAAACGACCAACGGAACAGGACTGGGCACTTTCACCAGCCAGCTTACCGACCTCCTGCCCAACACAACCTATTATGTAAGGGCTTATGCCACCAACAGTAAAGGAACAGGTTACGGCAACCAGGTCAGCTTCAAGACCGGCGCTGCCATACCCAGTGTTACCACGGCGGCCATCACAGGTATCACAGATAACTCAGCCGTTGGCGGCGGGAGTGTTACCTCCGACGGAGGCCTTACGGTAACTGCCAGGGGACTGTGCTGGAGCACATCACCCGGCCCGGATATCAGCGACAGCAAAACATCGGATGGCAGCGGGATGGGTTCCTTTGCAAGCTATCTCAACGGGCTTGACGATATGACGACCTATTACGTCAGGGCTTATGCCACCAATTCCACAGGTACAGGGTATGGAGAAGAGATCTCCTTTACCACCGTCTATGTCACCGGTTCGTTGTGGTAGGATTCTGGTTTGTGCTCCAGCATACGCCCCGCGCCGTTACGGTCAGTCCGCCGGTGCCGGTCACCTCTCCGCCGGATGTCGCCGAGTTGTCCGTAATGGAAGTTACTGCTGCCGTGGTAACCTTAGGCACGCCGGTAAGCGTGGTGAAGCTCACCTCTTCGCCGTAGGCGGTCCCTTCCGAATTGGTGGCATATGCCCTGACGTAGTATGTCTTCCCGGGATCCAGTCCGGTGATAAAGCTTGTGAAAGTGCCAGTGCCTGTGCCGTTTTTCGTCGTATCATCCGACAGGGTCGGATTATGAGCAATGCCCCAGCATACACCCCGGGCGGTAACCGGCGCGCCTCCGTCGTAGGCAATGGTTCCGCCTGAATAGGCCGAAGTGTCGGTTCTGCCTGTCACAGCGGCGGTGGAAATCTCGGGCAGCACATTTTTCAGGCAGCGCACAGAATATTTATAAGTCTTGAGATAACTTTCGCGGTGTATGTCGGAGTGACTTACGTTGAAGCCCCGGTACCAGGCATTGGAGGCGTCCACCTGTGTGGAGGTCCAGAAGGTCCCCACAACACCGGCATCACCATAGAAGTTGCTGGGATAGCCCTGGCCTCCGAATAGCGCTTCAAAACCCGATGTGCCTCCCTGGGCCAGTTCAGTCCCTTCCGTAGTTCCTCTCCAGCCGCTGTTATCGGCCGCCGAAGCATCCATACCGGCGAAGATCTCCAGCGTTTTCCATTCATTGTCAGTGGGCAGGTGCCAGCTTGAGGGGCAGGCTGTCGATGCCGTCTGCCAGGTGTAAAGCCGGCCATATTCGCTGTAGCCCGGGTCGTTATTATAGAATACGGATCCAGGTGCGTTGTAGGTAAGATTCTCACCCATCCACAGCTGATCGCCCATGGTAATGGTGACATAAACATGGCCGTCTCTTGTATCGGTAAAGGTACCGGTGGGATACTGGTAGGAGGTCCTGAAGGTCACCTCATCCCCGTAGCCCGTTCCTGCACCCGAGGTTGCATAGGCCCTTACATAATATTTCGTATTGGGCTGCAGTCCGGTCATATTGCTCGTGAAGGTGCCGGTTCCTGTTCCATTAGTGGTATGTGCATTCGCAATGGTGGGTTCCGGAAGGGTGCTCCAGCAAACGCCCCTGGCAGTGATGGTAAAGCCCTTGCTGTCCACCACTTCCCCGCCGCTTCTGGCCGTCGTCGAGGTTATGGATGAGACTGGTGATGTAGTCACCACCGGCAACGCTTTCCGGGTGACAAAGGTGATCTCATTTCCGTAAGCTGTGCCCACGGAATTGGTGGCATAAGCGCGCAGGTAATAGGTTGTGTTCTGGTCAAGCCCTGTAATGTTGCTGGTAAAAGGCAGGTTCCCTGTTCCGTCGGAGGTATGTGCACTGGCAGTGGTGGGACCGGTGGTCTTGCTCCAGCATACACCCTTTGCGGTGATATTCCTGCCGCCGTTGGTCAGCACCCTGCTATAGGCAGTGGCATTGAACTCTCCGATGCTGCCGACCGAATCGGTGACAAGGGCAGGCCTGTCGTTTTTAACGCACCTTACCGAATGCATATAGGCATTGTTGTATTTATCACGGTGAATGTCGGTACGTTCGCTGTTGATGCCCCGGTACCAGTATTCTCCTGAAGATCCGTATTCACTCGAACTCCAATAGGTAGCTATAGTGCCGTAACCATAGAATTTGCCATCGCCGGAACGCAGTCCAGCAAAGCCCGCATCAAATCCATCTGGCGCTCCCGGGAACAGTTTTGCTCCTTCAACGGTGCCCCTCCAGCCGGTGTTGTTCAGCACCGCGGTGTCCATGCCAAGGGTCATTTCCAGTAGTTTCCATTCATCTTCCGAAGGCAGGTGCCAGCCCGTCATGCATACATTCTGCGCTGTCAGTATATCATATAACCTTCCTCCCAATGCATAGTTGGCACTGTCATTTTCATAATAGGAGGATCCGGAAGCCGTATAATAATCGAGATTTTCTGCCAGCCACCATTGGAAACCGATCTTCACTGTGTTGTATTCCTTCCCGTCTCGGGGATCGGTTATTGTTCCTGTCTCATTGATCGCCGAGGTCTTTACGCTGATTTCATTCCCGTAAAAATCTCCTTCCGGTGTGGATGCATAAGCCCGGATATAATACTGGGTGTTGGCCGTAAGACCGGTCAGGTCCGAGACAAAACTTCCCGTTCCGCTTCCGTTAATGGTCTTCGGATCGCTCACGGTCGGTTGCCTATGAGTGCTCCAGCAAACGCCGCGGCTGGTGATCTGCAGTCCCTTGCTGTTGATGATATTGCCTCCGCTCCTCGCCGAGGAGGTGGTGACGGAGGAAGCTGCCGTGGTAATGATCACCGGCATAGGACTCTTTGTGGTGACGGTTATGGTAGGGCCATAACCGACGCCGTCGGCATTAACGGCAAATACCCTGATATAATAAAGCGTGTTTGCGGTCAAATAGGGTATGGCTATACTGAAAACCGAATCCTTTACATTAACAGTCAAAAAATTGCCGTTGTATGACGGTTCAGCTTTCGTATCCCAGCATACGCCCATACTGGTAATGACGCTTCCGCGGCTTTCGAAAAATGTTCCGTGGACCACCACCGAAGTATCGGTTACATTGAATACCGAATCCGTAACGATATGCGGCCTTTCATCTTTCACGCAGCGAACCGAATGCATGGTAATATCACCATATTTTTCACGGTGTATATCGGTGCGCGAGGTATTGATACCCCGGTACCAATACTGCCCGCCGGTTTCAGATTCCGTTGAACTCCAATAGGCTGCAATGCTGCCATAACCGTAAAAGAGGCTGTCGATATACCGCAATCCGTTGAGATCGGCATTGAAACCTGCAGGGGATCCCTTGAGCAGTTTCGCTCCCTGGTTGGTTCCTCTCCATCCTGTATTTTCAATTACGGCCTCATCCATTCCCAGGGTCATTTCCAGTTCCTGCCATTCCTCTTCCGAAGGGAGGTGCCATCCCGGCATGCATACCTTCTGTGCCGTAGTTACATTATATAACCTGCCGCCCGGGAAATAATTCAGGCTGTCAAAGTTGAAATAGGCTGAACCCGCCGGCGTATAGAAGTTAAGATTATCAGCCATCCACCATTGATCGCCGATCCTCACAATATCATAAAAATGCCCGTCGCGTTCATCATACAATTCGGCTATCAGCAGGATATCCGTATACAACGGTTCACAGGTTCCCTCAATTACAGAAGCCCTGTAGTAAGCCGAGCTGTCAACATGCAGGGCAAGGGTGTCATGATGTTGTCCTGCCAGGGGCTCCCATACCAATAAATCCTTTGATATTTCCCACTGGATGGTTCCCCTGATCCCGTCTTTCAGGAAAAGGACTACGGAATCATTGACGTAAGGCTTCCTGCTGTCGCCAATAAAAATGTATTGTGCATACAGGGGCGCAGCGGCCAATAGCATAAAAAGCAAAAGCGCTGCAGTACGCTGAATGAAACGGTATAATTGTGTTCTCATGATTCCGGACTTTAATTCAGGATGATTTGACGCAGGATTTCACTGAAGTCATTGCTGATAACCAAAATATAACTGCCTTTTGGCAGGGAAGAGAGATCGATGACCGTTCTCAGGGTTGTTCCGGTGCTTCTGAGGATCTCACTATGCACCACCTGGCCGGTAAGGGTAACAATGGAAATTTGCATTTCAGCGACCTGGGTGTTGACGATCTCCAGCGTAAATGCACCGTTGCTGGGATTCGGATACAGGCGCAGGTTGTCTTCTGTATTATGGGTTGCCACCCCGGTTCCCCCGATCACGGTAATGATGATGTCATCGGTGGTGGTGCAGCCGCGCTCATCGGAAACGGTGAGGGTGTAGGTTACGTTGCCCGGCGGGGTGGCAAGCGGATTCTGCACTGTAAGCTGATCGATATAATAGGCAGGGCTCCAGAGATAAGACAAATTGCCCGTGCCTCCTTCAGCCACCGGCGATCCTCCGAGGACAAGGCTTAACCCGGCGTCAATGGTGACATCGTCGCCGGCATTCACGGTGAGGACAGGAGGCTGGCTTACCGTAAGCTCGACAAAGGTTTGGGACTTCAGGGGATGCGGGAGCATGATCGCTGCGATGAAAAGCAGCAGGATCATTAATTTCAGCTTACCTTGTTTCATGATTTGAGCATTTAAATTAAACCGGATAAACGAACAATCAAAAGAATCACATAGTTAACGATTTGGATAACAAAAGCCTTTGTTCTTGCTTCTTTGCTCTTTTATCTGCATTTGGGCATAAAGATAAGCAATAGATGCGCCGCTGATACTTCAGCGCAGGGCATTTTACGCCAATGTACAGTATTTAATGATGAACAGGGCCACCGGAGTTGATGTAAATAAAAAAGGATGGTGGGATGACACTCCCAGTCGGGGGGGCGATGGGTTGAAAGGAAAATCCAAATTTGAAATACCCCTCCTACCTATAAAAAACAGGCATAACACCACTCGGAAGGCCAACAAACTAGATAATTTAGTAAATAAACTATCTATTTTAGTTGTATTACTAAATAATTTCGTTATATTTGTTTCGTAATTGAAAAATATGAAAAAATGAAGCGATTAACAAAGCGGGAAGAAGAAATTATGACCATACTGTGGGAGAACGAAGCTCTGTATGTAAAAGACATAATGAAACTGCTCCCCGATTCATCTTCTCATTACAACACAATTTCAACCATTGTTCGTGGTCTCGAAGACAAAGGTTTTATCGACCACGATCAATTTGGTAACACCTATCGGTATTTTGCTAAAATATCGAAAGATGAATATGGCAGAAACGCCATGAAAGACTTTGTTTCAAAGTACTTTAACTGCTCTTATTCCAGCGTGGTTTCTATGTTCGTTGAAGAAAAGGAAATCTCGACCGAGGAAATAAAGGAACTTATCAAGCAAGTTGAAGAGGGAAACAAAAACGAAGCATAAAAATGGAACTATTGTTGGTATATCTGCTCAAATCGACCATCTGCATTTCAGTATTGTATTTGGTTTTCAGATGGACACTTAAAAAGGAAAGCCTGTTTGCCCTGAATCGATTTTTGTTGTTGGCAATTCTGGTTATTTCAGTTGCAACTCCCCTTATTAAAAGACCTGTGCTATTTAATCAAACCATCGAAGTTAATGAAGTATTCCCTGAAAAAACCCAAACCATATTGCCCTATTATGACGATATGGCCATGAAAACAACCACTATTCACACAATTGAATATACACCAATTCCGACAGGAAGAACTTTAACGGTTGAGCAGGTTGCTACTATTATATATGCTGTTGGTGTACTCTGGCTTTTCATTGCTTTACTTATTACAATCGCAAAAATTGGTTTATTGCTTTTAAAAACAAAGGTTTACCGAAGAGAGGACTACAATCTTGCATTGGTTGATGGGATTTTCTCACCTATGAGTATTGGGCGGTTCATTATTATGTCGAAGCAAGATTACAAAGATCACCGGAAAGAGATCATAAAGCACGAACTGACACACATAAAATTCAAACACACGTATGATTTGCTTATGGTTGAACTGGTTAAGCTTTTCCACTGGTTTAACCCGCTTGTTTACCAACTCCGAAACGACCTGAAAGAAATACAGGAATTTCAAGTAGACCAACACCTGCTTGATTCGGGTATTAATTCAAAAGAATATCAATTGCTTTTGATAAAAAAATGCGTAGGCACAGAGCGTTACGCACTTGCAAATAGTTTTAATCATTGTCAAATTAAAAATCGTATCACTATGATGAACCATTCAAAAAAACAAAAAACAAAGATCTGGAAGTTAATGATCTTTCTTCCATTTATTCTATTTATACTCTTTGCTTTTTCTAAAGCGGATAAAAGCACTGAAACAGTTCGCACTAATAAACAAAATGCTTCTGAACCTGAATCATCTAATTTTAGCATCGAAGGCGCCTGGACCTATGTGCTCTCACTACAAATTAAGGATGGAAATACATGCATTCTAATTGAGGAAGGCTCTAAGTACAACGAAATGAAGATATGGTCAAAAGATCATTTTGCCTTTGTTGGAAATCAAGGCCTTGGCAGTTATCCTTTTGGCGGAACGGGAAAATACAAATTAAATGGTAACTATTATGAGGAAACCGTTATTACCGCGCCATTAAAATCGGGAAATGATCCGGAAATTGTCAAAATGAGAATGGAAATGAAGAACGACACGTTAATTCAAATATGGCCTGCTGATGTAAACGGAAACTATGACCCGAAAAACCACAACATGATCAAAATGGTGAGAATGAAGTAAAGAAGATTGGAAATAAACACAACCTATCTTAAATAAAAAAATAAAGCTGTTGTTCAGGAGGCCACCTGTTCAACAGCTTTAATCATTGTCAAATGATATTGTATTGCTACAACGCCACAAAAGTAACTTCAAAAAAGCGAAATACAAAATAATCTTTAGTATTCAAATTCAGAGGTTGATCTATTCAAATAATTAATTGAATACCTAATACATGAAACTCTTTTTTGTATTCCGGAAAATTTGAGAATGTCTTTTTTGTTTCCCGGTCTATTATGGACATAGATGTAAAATCGGCCGCCTCGATTTTCCCCTCCCCCCATATGAAAAAAACATGAGTTTAATACCTGGTTGCGAAAGTGTTGGGAATTTGGCATAAACAAAAAAAGCTATATGATTGATTTTCAATTCACATAGCTTATAAAATTCGAGGTCTCTGGCGGAATCGAACCGCCCTACGCGGTTTTGCAGACCGCTGCCTAACCTCTCGGCCAAGAGACCAATAATGGCTCGCAAAGGTAAGAATAATTTTAAATTTTCAAATTCATCTGAAATGCAACCAGATAGAGCTTACAAAAGAAAACTACCCACCCCTGCACCCCTCCAAGGAGGGGAAATGCACACTTTTAAATCAAGATTAATCCATATGAAACGATGAATATTGAATTCCGACTGCTTGTCACTTGTCACTTGTCACTCGTCACTTGTCACTCTTTTACATACTCCCCCAAACACTCCGGGCACAGGCAATCGCTATACCGCTGCTGGATCTCCATCATCTCCCTGCGGTGGATCCGCACCTTCTCACACCAGCAATCCTTTTCCCCGAAACAGGTAAACGACTTCCCGCATTTCGGGCACGTTTTTATGCAACCGCCTTTCATATTCCTATTTTGTCATTACAATGCTGACTCCCCCGGTCTTTCCTCCCAGCGGAGGATTGAGCTTGGTCACCTTCACCGTGACCTTTTCTATGTCCTTGAACTCCTTCCGCAGCGAATTGATGATCCTGCCCGCCAGATGCTCCAGCAATTTCGACGGCACCTGCATCTCCTGCTTTACAATATCATATACCCGGGTATAATCGATGGCATCATTCAGGTCATCGGTGACGGAAGGCTTCTTCAGGTCGGCATCAATCGTCAGGGATACCGTAAACCGGGTGCCGGCCTTTTGCTCCTCCGGGTAATGACCGTGAAAGGAGTAGAAGGACATATTCTCAAGCATGATTTGACCCATGGCGGAAATTATAAGTAGTTAGAATTTAGAAGTTAGAAGTTAGAAGTTAGTAGGTCAAAGTTAATTATTTTGATCTTGCATTTTTTGGGTATAGCTTTTAAGTATTTTGCCGACCTCCTCAACTTTCTCCCATAAATCAGTTGTTACTGCATAATTCAAATCTTTCGCCAATAATATGTAATAGCTGATTTCATTTAGAGAACCGGCTGCAATATTATAAAATCTCAATTTATCCTTGGTACCTTTCCTTGCAAAGCCTTCGGCAATATTTGCAGGAATTGAAATAGCTGCTCTTCTAAGCTGAGCAGTTAATCCGTACATTTCCTCTTTTGGAAACCTTTTAGTCATCCTGTAAATATCCAATACCAGATTGTGAGCTTTTTGCCATACAATTAAATCACCGTAAGTTTTTGATTTTTCCATTTAATTGGAATCCAGCATAAATGATACCTGCATTTTTCTTCCTACTAACTTCTA
>CAYMJH010000087.1:8650-14970 GCA_964390385.1 uncultured Bacteroidales bacterium
CTACTAACTTCTAACTTCTGATTTCAAATCTATTAATTATCTTTCTATCTCCGAAAAACAATAGACTTAATTTTTTACATTTGCATCCTTATCCTCAACTTAGTAAAAGCATTGTGATGGGAACGGAAGAAAACAACAAAATCCTGCATTTCATTGAAGAGATCATTGAAGAAGATATCCGAAACCAAAAGAACAATGCGCGGGTACACACCCGTTTCCCTCCGGAACCCAACGGCTACATTCATATCGGCCATGCCAAGTCCATCTGCCTGAATTTCGGCATGGCCCGCCAATACAACGGAAAGTGCAACCTCCGCTTCGACGATACCAATCCGGTTACCGAAGACGTCGAATATGTCGATTCCATAAAAGAAGACATTCACTGGCTCGGCTTTGACTGGGAAGACCGTGAATATTATGCCTCCGACTATTTTGATCAACTATATGAATGGGCGCTTAAACTCATTCAAATAGGGAAGGCCTATGTGGATGACACCAAGGCAGAGGAAATATCCGAATTGCGTGGCATACCCACCCAGCCCGGTACTGAAAGCCCCTGCCGCAGCCGTTCCGTTGCTGAAAACCTTGACTTGTTCCGGCGAATGCGCAACGGCGAATTCCCCGACGGCAGCAAGGTGCTCAGGGCTAAGATCGACATGGCGTCGCCCAATATGCACATGCGCGACCCGGTGCTGTACCGGATCAAACATGCCCGTCACCACCGCACCGGTGACAAGTGGTGCATTTATCCCATGTACGACTGGGCCCACGGGCAATCGGATTATATCGAGGGCATCACCCACAGCCTCTGTACCCTTGAATTTGAAGTGCACCGGCCGTTGTACGACTGGTGCCTCGACCAGATCGCCGAAGGCAGTTACAGGCCCCGACAGATCGAATTTGCCCGCCTGAACATCGACTTTACTGTGATGAGCAAAAGAAGGCTGCTGCAGCTGGTGAATGAAAAACACGTGAGCGGCTGGGACGACCCCCGTATGCCCACCATCTGCGGATTGCGAAGGAGAGGCTATACACCGGAGGCCATCCGCAACTTTGTCGAGACCGTAGGCCTGGCCAAGCGCGAAAATGTGATCGAACTGGGACTCCTCGAATACTGCATCCGCGAAGACCTCAACAAGAAAGCCCTGCGGCGTATGGTGGTCCTCAATCCCCTGAAAGTCATCCTCGACAACTACCCCGTTGAACAGGAGGAAATGATGGAGGCCGAGAATAATCCTGAAGATCCCGCCGGCGGTACCCGCATGATCCCCTTTTCACGGGAATTGTTTATCGAACGGGAAGATTTCATGGAAGAAGCCCCTAAGAAGTTTTTCCGCCTCACTCCCGGCAGCGAGGTGCGCCTCAAGAATGCGTATATCATCAAATGTACGGGCGTGGTAAAAGACCCGTCCACCGGAGCCATCACCGAAGTTCACTGTACCTATGATCCCCACACCCGCAGCGGCCTCGAAGGCGCCAATCGCAAGGTGAAGGCGACCATCCACTGGGTATCGGCCGGGCATGCCCTCGACGTGGAGATCAGGCTGTATAACAGGTTATTCACCAAGGCTGATCCTGATGATGCGGAAGAGGGAAAGGACTGGAAATCAAATCTCAATCCGGATTCGCTGTCAGTCATTACCGGAAAGGCTGAGCCGCAGCTGTCACAAGATAATCCGCAAAACAGATTCCAGTTCCTCAGGATGGGATATTTTTGTTTCGACAGGGAGTCTGTTCCGCAGCATCTGGTGTTCAACCGGACGGTGACGTTGAAGGATGACTGGGCGAAGATTTCAGGGAAGTGACGAGTGACAAGTGACGAGTGACAAGTGGGTTTTGGGATTAGAGGTTGTGTGAAATGCGGTTATGTATAATAAATATTTGTTAAGGTAAAAACGTTAAAATCATGAAAACACACAAAAATTTGCAGGTTTGGCAAAAGAGTATTTCATTCGTAACATCCATTTATGAACTCACCAAAAACTTTCCAAAAGAAGAAATTTATTGTATCGTCAATCAGTTGAGGCGGGCGGCAATTTCAATCCCATCCAATATTGCTGAAGGATCAGCCAGAAAAAACACTAAAGAATTTTTGCAGTTTTTATATGTTTCCCTTGGTTCCGCGGCTGAATTGGAAACTCAGCTGATTATTTCCATGAATTTGGATTATATCAATAAAAATGATGCAGATAGTTTGCAAAATAAGTTGGAAGAAATAATCAAAATGCTTACTGGCTTAATAAAAGCATTAAAAGAGTAATCAGGAGGATTTAAATTGCACAGTTGTTGGACCATCATTGCACAATGTTGATCCGATAACCATTCACCTGGCCCAACTCTCTCTCCCCTCAAAGCTTGTCACTTGTCCATTGCCCTTTCCCAAGTCAACTTGTCACGCGTCACTTGTCACTCGTCACTTATTACCAGACATTTCAAATTTCTCAACTAATTATCCCGAATATTTTGAAATCCAAACAATCCTTTTTACTTTTGCATGCTTTTTAAAATACCCGATCTAACGGTATAACGAATTGCCCTGTGGTGTAACTGGCTAACACGTCTGACTCTGGATCAGAAAAGTCTAGGTTCGAGTCCTAGCAGGGCAGCAAACTCACTTGTTCAAATTTTTAAAAACCGGCTGAGATCGACGCATCGCAGGCGGTTTTTTTATTGGCACCTCCCCGTCAGAGTCACCCCCGGATTATTGAAACAGAACAATCTTATTTCGGGGAGATTAATACAACAGCTAACCTTTATTACCCTTTGATTTTTTCAATTCGTTCCTGAGTTTTTGCATTTCCTTCCGATGCTCAGCCTCCTGATGCTGGAAAGAAGTTTTCTCCTTGATCCAGGTTTCCTCCCTTCGCTTCATCTCCTCCTGAGTGGCAATCATTTCTTCAAGATTCTGCTTTAATTCTTCCTCCTGTGCCTGGAGTTCGCTGCGTTGCAAATCGGCCTGTTCAAGGAGGATCTCGCTCTGCTTTCTGGCCTTTACAATGGATATGTAGGAAGCAATATTCTCCGCAATTTTTTCCATGAACCTGACCTTGTATTCTTCCAACTCACTGAGCGTCGCCACCTCCAGCACACCCTGCACCATATCACTGTATTTCAGCGGGATCAGGTAAAGGAAGCCGGGTGCGACCTCTCCCAGCCCGGAGGACAGCTTGAAATAGCCTTGCGGTATATCGGTCACAGTCAGGGTTTTACTTTCGACAAAACAGGCTCCGACGTATCCTTCTCCCGGTTTGCACTGGGTGATCAGATGCTCTCTGTTCACCGCATACGAGGATTCCATTTCAAGATAAATATCCTCGGAATGTGCTTTTTGGACCACAAAAACAACACCCATGTTAATGCCTGCATAATTCACCAGCTCGGATAATATGCCTGACGACATTTTCTTGAGATCATTACCGGCTGAAACAATGATGGCAGAGAATTTGGCAATCCCTTCATTCATAAACCTTATCTCCAGCTCCCTCCTGTCCCTTTCCTTCAATTCCTCCTGATGATGTTCCACTTCTTCCATCTTCTGCCGGATCATCTTTTCCCCTTCCGCTATCTTTTGCTCCAGCACTTTTTTGTCGTGTCTGACCTGTGCCATCCTTTGCCTGATAAACCAATAAACAATGGCACCCACGATAAGGAATACCAGAATCCTGAAAATCAATGTCTTCCAGAACGGAGGCTTAATCCTGATCGCCAGCGACACTCCCTCCTCATTCCATGTTCCATCGTTATTGGAACCTTTTACCCGGAACACATAATTGCCGGCATCCAGGTTGGTGTAAGAAGCCGTGCGTTTTGTACCCACATAGTTCCAATCGGCCTCGAATCCCTCCATTTTATAGGCATATTGATTCTGACTCGGGGCGGTATAATCCAACGCCACGAATTCAAAGGAAAAAACGGATTGTTTATGGTTCAGCGTGATCTGTTTTGTCTGTGAAATATCTCTTTTCAGGGGAGAACCGGGAGTATTGATCCTTACCGGTTTGTTAAAGATCAGGAAATCGGTTATCAATACCGGAGGTATGGTGGAATTATCCTTCAGGCTGTCGGGGAAAAAAATATTAAAACCGTTGGTCCCGCCAAAAAGAATTTCGCCTTTTGAAGTCCTGAAGCAGCTGTTTCGTAAATAACTTTTTCCCTGAAGTCCATCTGCAAGACCAAAATTCTTAAACTTGCCCGTTTGAGGTTCAAATTTAGATATTCCGTCAGAGGTGCTTATCCATAAATTTCCATGGTCATCTTCAACCAAACCGTTGATGTTATTGCTGGGTAATCCGTTCTGAACATAATAACGGGTAAATTTCTGATTCCTGGGATCGAAATGATTTAGCCCATTGATTGTACCAATCCAGTATGTTGAGTCGCGCCCAATCAGGATCATGCTGACCTGGTTATTGCTTATACTGTTTTCATCGGATTCTTTGAAACTATAATTTTTAAAAGTTTCATTTTCGGGATTGAAAACACTGAACCCATCTGTGTGCCCTAAAACAATATTTCCATCCAGATCCTCAACCATATTCAATACCCAGGTGGAATTCAAATCGCTCGTTTCCATAGTATAGGTTGTAAACGTCATGCTCGATTTATGAAATTGTGCAATTCCAAACCCACCGAATGTTATCCATAGGCGACCTTTACGATCAAGCACGATATCATAAACATTGTCGTTGGGAATTCCGTCTTTTTCACTTGTAAAGGTCGTTAACGTCATACTTTTTCGATTGTAAAGATTCAGTGCGGTATTCCAGCCACCTAACCATACATCCTGATCCTTATCACTGCAAATTGTCAGAATGGCATTGCTCTTCAGGCCTGTATTTTTTTTGTCGAGATGAACAACGTTGCCCGTATTCCGATCAAAGATATTGACACCGCCCCCATCCGTACCCACCCAAAGAGACCCATCGATGTCTTCATAAAAACAACTCACTGCATTGAAACTTAAGCTATTTATATTCCCCGGAATTCTTCTGTACGTGTAGATCTTTTTAGTATTTCCTTTTATTACATTTACCCCGCCTGTATAGGTACCGATCCAGACATTCCCGGCATTGTCTTCGCACAGGGCATGTACAGAATTATTGTTAAGGCTGTTGGGATTAATCTCACTATATTGAAAATTCACAAACGTTTTACGATCGCAATCAAAGTAATCGAGGCCGCCATTCTCCGTGCCGACCCAAATCCCGTTTTTCCGACTGGGAAACAATGACAATACTTTAAGCCGGTTTTCATCGGTTGTGACAGCGGCGTAATTTTCAAATCGCGGTGATCCGCTATTATCTATAATTAACCGGCTGATTCCGCCGCCCAGGGTACCAAACCAAATACTCCCATTTTTATCTTTAGTCATGGAAGTAACGTTATTGTGCGGAATACTTCCGGGATCATTCGGATCATGATAATAATGAGTAAAAGCATTTGTTTCAGGGTCCAAACGATTAAGTCCTCCATTTTCAGTTCCCACCCAAAGACGTCCTTTATTATCCTCCGCTATGCAGCGAACATTATCATTGCTTATAGTTTTAGGATCATTTGCATCATGCCGGTAATGGATGAACTTATCTTCATTCCTGTCAAACATATTTAAGCCATAGTTATCGTTCCCAATCCAAAGCTGTCCTTTCATATCTTCATAAATGCAATAGGTCCTTGGCCCGGCCAAACTGTTGGGATTGTTTTCGTTCGGCAGATAATTGAAAAAATTGTCAAGGTCCCTGTTGTATAAGCTCAGTCCGCCGTCAGTGGCGATCCAGAGGTCTCCCTGGTTATCAACATATATGCAATTGATGAGATCACCGGATAGGCTCGTTGAGTCTTCCCTGCTGTGAAAGTATTTTGAAAATTTATAACCGTCATATTTATTAAGACCGCTCCCGGTCCCAAACCACATAAAACCTACCTTATCCTGAATAATGCTCTCGACAGTAGAATGAGACAATCCTTCATCGGGCGTAAGATATTCAAATTTAATATCCTGGGCGTATGCCGGGGTTATCATAAAACCGAGCCCGAGAATGATACCGGGAAGATGTTTAAGAAAAGACATACTTGCTTATTTTTCATTAAAATTATTAAGTTTCTGGATGTGTTGTTCATAAAAACCACTTTTTCTGAACAATCCGTCGGATCATTTAGGGATGTTTTCAGAACCGGCCAGTATCCATGCATTTCAGCAGGATTTCTGCGATTCTTTTTTTTCTGGTATAAAGGAGTCGGACCGGGCTCTTATATAGAATAAAGTTGGTTTTAGCCACGTAGTGGCGAACTGTTTGTAGAAAATGAGGCACACCTGATTTATT
>CAYMJH010000088.1:0-13579 GCA_964390385.1 uncultured Bacteroidales bacterium
CTGTTCTGTCACAGCAAGTAAAGGCTTCACGAGCACCAAATTGCCCTGCATATCATACAACCGGATCAGGCAGCTGCTTCCCGTGGCGGCGGAAAAGCTCACGAAGGCCTTGTCACGTAACGGGTTCGGGTATATGACCAGACCGGTTCGCGAAAATGATTTATTATTCAACTCCCCAATGCCGGCCGGCAGGTTGGGATCCACCAGTGTTTTTATGGCGATTATGTCACTGACAGGAGATTTCAGCGTGTCTCTCATAGCCCTTATGCGGAAATAATACCAGGTATCCGGTTTCAGTCCGTTTACCACGTAGGCCATACTCCCGTCCCCGTCAACCTGCACCGCAGTGAAGGGTCCTTCCTCGGCAACCGAATATTGCAATTCATAAACATATTCATACGGTGTAGGATTGTCCCATGCCAGGATTACGGATTGATGGGTTACCAGGACCTCTCTCAGGTTAGCCGGTGTTTCAGGGATCCTGTTTGGAATGGTAATGGCAGCAACCTCGGTGTAAGACGAAGTCCCCGCAGTATTGAAAGCACGAAGGCGATAGGAATAGGCAATATTTCCAGAAAGCCCGGTATCGGTGTAGTTTGTGATATCCTTGCCGGCGGTGAAGACCTGGTTGAAAGCGGTTCCATTCCCTGTGGCCCGTTCAATCTCAAATCCGTCCTCATTGGAAGAGTTGTCTTTCCAGTTAAGAAAAACCGCGCTGACGGAATCGGTAGCCAGGGTCAGGTCAGCCGGTGCTGCCGGGATACCCCGTGGAGTAACAGCGCTTGCTTCGTTGCTGTATGATGAATACCCCCCCGGATTAAAAGCGCGGACCCGGTAGTAATACCTTGTATTTTCCAAACAGCTGTTGTCTTTCCAACTGCTTATGCCGGCTGAAGCCGTATGCACCAGGACAAAGTTATCGCCGGATAACAAGGAACGATAGATCTCATAGCCATCCTCATTGGTTGCATTATCAGTCCATGTCAGATCAACGGCATGGGTTGAAGCGGCAGTGGCGGTCAATGAACCGGGGGCAGCCGGGGGATCGGGTTGGGTGACTGTAAAAGTCACCGGGGTGCTGTGTGATTTCTGCAGTTGTGTCAATACCCTGCCGCGGTCGGTGGCCACAAATTCAACAGTCTCGCTGCCCTGCCACAACGGATCCTTCACGGTAATATGGGCTATGCGGTTAACATCAACAGTGATATTAAGGTGGTTCGGATCAGCGGGTATGATTTTCCAGGTAATATCCCGAGGGCTGTCTTCCAGGTCGGCAACATATAAGTCGAGGGCAACCGCACTGAATGACTCTTTCATTTTGACTGACTGATCGGGAATACCGGCAACAACAGGTGCATTGTTATAATTATGAATGACTCCGTACCATTTGTCAGCCATCTTGTTATATCCCGCCTGGTTGGGATGTACCTGGTCTACCAGGTCGGTGCTATAATTCATCCCTGCGCCGCATTCCATGTCAACCAGTACGATATGATCGCCGTTGTTAATTCTGGTCTGTGCCATGGTCACCAGGTTATTGTTGAAGGCGATGGTGCCGCTATGGGTATTGCAGGCATAATCCCTGACGCTTATGATTTTGGCCAGCAAAACCAGTACCGGCTTTCCACTGGCTGTTTCGTAATTCTTAATGGCATCGAGTATCCGGGCAATTCCGTTGGAGCTGTAATTGCCATCCAGTACATCATTGGTGCCGATGTGGAGCAAAACAATATCCGCCGGGTAGTAGTTGAGGTAAGCGCCGGGAGCTACCTGACCGGTATAGCTGCTGGTTCCTGTCTGCATGATGTCAGCCAGCTTGTCCGAACGTATGCCTGAAAAGCCGGCATTGTCGGGATCGCTCATCAGGGCAGTTCCATATTGCTGGCTGCCGACGAAATCAATGGTGTATCCCGAATTATTCAGCAAATTATATAGTCTTTGCCTGTAGCCGACGGATTGCGGATCTTCCAGCCGCACACAGGTATTGATATCACCATTCAGGCACATGCTTCCCCTGGTTACGGAGTTTCCCAAAGGCAATATTTTCAAGCTTTGCTGGGCTGCAGTATGAAACATGCTGCAAATCAAGAATGCCGTCATCGCAAGATCCTTAAACCTGTATCTGTTTTTCATAGTCAGAACTCCAACCCATTATAAGGCAATTAAATCATTTTTTCGGCCATAAATATACAAATTAGATTTTAACCTGCTTTTTTTTATCTTTATCGCCGTTATTTTTATCGTATGGAGAAGTACTGGAAACTGGAAACGGAAGAACTTGCGAAGCAGGTGCAGACCGATGGAGAGGCAGGATTACCCCCCGAAGAGGCAGAGAAAAGACTGGATCAATACGGACCAAACCAACTGGCGGCAAAAAAGGGAAGCCCGGCCTGGAGCATATTCCTGGCGCAATTCAACAGCATCATCATCTGGATCCTTTTTGCAGCGGCCATCATATCCGGCTTTTTAAAAGAGTGGGTTGACTCGCTTGCCATTTGCGGTATTATTATTCTCAATTCCGTCCTGGGTTTTGTCCAGGAATTCCGTGCCGAGAGGTCACTTGCCGCCTTAAAGAAATTATCTTCCCCTTTATCGAGGATCATACGTGGGGGCAAAGCCATTTCCGTTCCCTCCGACAACATAGTACCGGGAGATTTAGTCGAGCTTGAAGCGGGAGACAAGATACCGGCTGACAGCAGGCTGGTGTATACCACCGGCAATTTTGCCATGCAGGAGGCCAGCCTGACCGGTGAATCCGTGCCGGTAAACAAAACCTCCCATGCCATAAAAGAAGACGAGATATCCCTGGCCGACAGGTATAATATGGTATACATGGGCACTTCGGTGGTCAGCGGAAAAGGCAGGGCCATTGTGGTTGCCACCGGGATGCAGACCGAGCTCGGAAAGATCGCCGGCATGATCCAGGAGATCAGGGAAGACAGCACGCCGCTGCAAAAAAGGCTCGAGCAATTCGGCAGATGGATTGTGGTGATTTGTTTTATACTGGTTGCTATGGTTTTTGTCCTCGGCTTCCTTCGCGGGGGAAAATTGCTGGAGCTTTTTCTCACCTCGGTAAGCCTTGCCGTGGCTGCCATCCCCGAAGGCCTGCCGGCGGTGGTGACCATAGCCCTTGCACTGGGGGTTCAACGCATGGTAAAACGGCATTGCCTGATCCGCAAACTGCCGTCGGTCGAAACGCTGGGCTGCACCAACGTGATATGCTCGGATAAAACCGGCACACTGACCAGGAATGAAATGACCGCCAGGGCAGTTTATACTGACAGAAAACTCTATCATATTACAGGCATCGGTTACGAACCCAAAGGTGACTTCCTGGAGACCGAAAAAAAAGTGAATCCGCTGCAATCGGATGGTTTAATCCGTGCCCTGGACATTGGCGTTTTATGCAATGGAGCCAGGCTTATTCAGGAAGCAGGGGTTTACCAGATACTGGGAGATCCCACGGAGGCTGCCTTGCTGACGCTGGCAGCAAAAGCCGGGATCAATATTGACAACAAAGAGGATGAATACCCCTTTGTGGCTGAAATACCTTTTGATTCAGACCGGAAACAGATGACCATCATCAGAAGGGACCAGGATCAGATGATCGCCTTCGTCAAAGGAGCACCTGATGTGCTGCTGGCCAACTGCACCAGGATAGCTTCAGAAAACCAGATAAAAGAGATAACACAGGCCGACCGGGAGAGGATACTGATGGTTAACAATGACATGGCCGATCAGGCCATGCGCGTGCTGGGGACTGCATACCGCAGATTCGATCATTTGCCCGGTAAAGTTGAAGCAGATACGGTTGAAAGAGAGCTGATATTTGCAGGATTGGTTGCGATGATTGATCCGCCGCGCGAAGAAGTCAAGGTAGCCATAGAAAGTTGCCAGACCGCCGGTATCAAATCGGTGATGATCACAGGAGACCATAAAAATACCGCAGTTGCCATTGCGCGGGAATTAGGATTTTTCGGCACGGATTCCATTGCAATGACCGGTAATGAACTGGATGAGATGACCCAGGAGCAGTTTGAATCCATGGTGGATAAAACCGCTGTTTATGCCCGTGTTTCACCTGAACATAAATTGCGTATCGTACAAGCCTGGCGTAAAAAAGGCAAGGTCGTTGCCATGACAGGCGACGGCGTCAACGACGCGCCGGCTATCAAGGAGGCTGATATAGGAGTAGCCATGGGAATTACCGGGACCGATGTCACCAAGGAGGTGTCGGATATGGTTATCACCGACGATAATTTCGCATCCATCGTAGCCGCTGTTGAAGAAGGCAGGGGTATTTACGACAACATCAAAAAATTCATCCATTACCTGCTTTCCTGTAATGCCGGCGAGATATTGGTGATGTTCACGGCTTCGCTGATCGGTTTGCCGATTCCCCTGCTGCCCATCCATATCCTCTGGGTCAACCTGATCACCGACGGGCTTCCTGCTCTTGCACTGGGGATGGACCCCATCGATAAGGACGTAATGAAAAAACCTCCGCGGTTGCTTAATGAATCTGTGCTAACCCGGTCAGGAGGCAGCATAATGCTTATCCAGGGGGCTTTTATTGCCCTCTGCAGCCTACTGGCATTCTGGTTCGTGCTGTTTGTCGAGAATGAGGGTCTGGAACGTGCACGTACAGCTTGTTTTATTGTGCTCTCCTGTAGCCAGCTCTTCCATTCCTTTAACTGCAGAAGCAATGAGAAATCGCTCTTTACCATCGGCATCTTCAGCAACAAAAAGCTGGTTGCAGCTGCATTGTTTTCTTTTGCGCTGCAAATGCTGGTCGTATATGCTCCCTTCCTGCAATCAATTTTTAAAACAGAAGCGCTTGGCCTGTTCGACTGGGTGATGGTGGTGGTGATCTCATCCTTCCCCTTCTGGGCCATGGAGCTGGTGAAGCTGATCAGGAATCTGACCCGGAGGAAGATAGTGACAAGTGACTAGTGACGAGTGACAAGTAAGAAGAGAAGTATTCGGTAAGCGGTAATCAGAGAACTTAATAATATGGAAGTCGGGCAGTCTGGAAGTCATGCAGTCGTGCAGTCGTGTAGTCGGGAAGTCCCGCTTTAACCGTCATTGCGAGTCCCGAACCTGTAAACAGGATTGGGACTCGCAATGACGCGCTGTTTAATGTTTTCCGTTCATTTTTCACTTTTCGTTTTTCACTATTCACTGATTACCGGTTACCTTTCCGTCTTGTCCCTACTTGTCCCTCGTCCCTCGTCCCTTGTCCCTACTTGTCACTCGTCACCCGTCACTTGTCACTCATTGCCTGAATCACCTCCGCCGGTGCCTGCACCAGCTCCACCAGCACCCCTTCGCTGCATAGCGGAAACTCATCATTCCCCTTGGGATGGATGAAACATACATCATGCCCGCCCGCGCCTTTCCGGATCCCTCCGGGGGTAAACCTCACGCCCTGCAGGGTAAGCCATTCCACTGCCCGGGGCAGGTCATCGATCCACAAACCTATATGATTCAGTTTCGGCTCATGCACCCGGGGTGATTTTTCGGGATCCACAGGCTGCATGATATCCACTTCCACTGCAAAAGCTCCCTTGCCCATACGAAGGATATCTTCATCCACATTTTCGCGCTCACTGTGAAAGGAACCTGTTTTTTCCAGCCCCATCAGTTCAATCCAGAATTTTTCAAGCCGTTTTTTATCTTCATTTCCAATGGCAATCTGCTGAATGCCCAGTACTTTAAATGGCCTCATTGTTCAATTATGATTAGGGCTACGAAAGTAATCATTTTTCAAAACCAATCACAATTTATACATTAGCGATCATTTTTGCGTCAAGGTGACCATGAAAAAGGCCATTGCTTTATTGCTCAACCGTATTCCCCGACCATGGCTGATCAGGATCAGCCGGCCCCTGATGAAGTTCACCGCGGTGTTGTTTTACGGCAATAGAGTTGAATGTCCGGTCTGCGAAGGCCGGTTTTCGCGTTTTCTGCCATACGGTTACAATGTCATCCGGAAAGGCGTATTATGTCCCCGCTGTTTTTCCCTTGAGCGTCACAGGTTGCTCTGGCTCTTTCTGAAAAGCAAAACCGGTTTTTTCACCGATCCGCTGAAGGTATTGCACATCGCTCCGGAACAATGTTTTTACAGCCGGTTCAGGAAGATGCGCAATCTTGAATATACCACTGCCGACCTTGAGTCCCCGCTGGCAGATGTTAAGCTTGACGTCCAGCAGATGCCTTTCGGAGCAGACAGTTTTGATGTGGTGATCTGCAACCACGTGCTGGAGCATGTGCAGGATGACCGGAAAGCCATGCGGGAGATCCTTCGTATATTAAAACCGGGAGGGTTTGCAATCCTGCAGGTCCCCATGGATATAGCGATGGAAAAAACCTATGAAGATCCCGGTATTGTAACACCGCAGGATCGTGAAAAACATTTCAGGCAAAAAGACCATTACCGGCTTTATGGCAGCGATTATACCGAGAGGATCAAGGAATGCGGATTTGTGACCCGGGAAGGCAATTATTTAGATGAGCTGGATGAAGAGGTGATCAGGCGTTTCAGGCTGCCACGGGAGGAGTATATGATGGCGTTCTTTAAGAAGGGACGAGGGACGAGATAGTGACGAGTGACGAGTGACGCGTGACAAGTGACGAGTGAATAGAAAGCAGGCTATTAGGCTAGGAGACCAGCAGACCAGCAGACCTGAAGACCTGAAGACTAGCAGACCAGCAGACTAGCAGACCAGGAGACCAGCTGACAATCCTGCCAATCAAAGAATCAATCCATAACAAGCGGCAGTGTGAACGAAAATGTCGATCCTTCGCCGGGTTTGCTTTTTACGCATAATCTCCCCCCGTTCTTCTCAATAAATTCCTTGCAGAGCATCAGTCCTAGGCCGCTTCCTTTTTCATCCTGTGTTCCGCGGGTTGTGTGCAGGTCTTCGAAGACAAAAAGCCGCTTAAGCTGGTCCTCAAGAATACCGATCCCCGTATCGGTAACAGAGATTTCGACATGGTTTTCAAGTCGCTTTGTTGCAATGTTGATACTGGCCCCCGGCTGTGAATACTTAATAGCATTGGTGATCAGGTTTCGCATGATGGTTTTGAGCATATTCCTGTCGGCCAGGGTATGAATATCTTCTACTCCATCCGTATGCAGGGATATCTGCTTGCTTTCCGAAAACGGCTTGTAATAAGCGACTTCATCGGAAAAAAAATCAAGCAGATTAATCCGTCCCGGGATACAACGAACTTTTCCTGTCTGAGAAAGAGCCCATTCCAGCAGATTGTCGAGCAGGTTGTTGGTCTGGATTACAGATTGCTTAATCGCTTTAGAAATGAAGGCTGTTTCCTCGGAATTTTTGTCCCCCAGTTTAAGGGCAAGAAGATCACTGAATCCCATAATATTGTTCATGGGATTTTTCAAGTCATGCGCGATGATGGAGAAGAACTTATCCTTAACGGCGTTCTGCCGGATCAGTGCCTGTGCGAGCCTGATATTCACCATGATGGTAAATCCAAAGGTGAGTACGAGTTCCGAAAGACTGACGGCTGAAAAAAGGATGATACTTTCGGCTGTAGGGGCCATCAGGTCAATTTCCTTATACGGGAAGGATCCGAATGTCCGGGTCAGCATGGCCACTATGTAAATCAGGATAGCCAGGGCATTGATCTGAAATATAAGTTTTAGCGACCAGTCAGGAGGCTTCAGCATTTCGTAAAGACAATAACCTGCAGGGAAGGTATACAAAATCGAATTGACCGAAACCCTGAGCCCCATATGCGGATAAATAAGGGTAAAAACCGTGGTGGAGACAAAGGCCAGTACCACTATGCTAAAGAGGTATAAATAGTTGACAGGCTTTTCTTTGAACTTCCATATGGCAACCAGGAATAAACATTGTCCGGTGAACGCGCTGATGTTGGTAATCAGCAGGTTGACATATTCGGAGGGCCTTGGGTAGAAGCCATACGCCATCAGTCCCGTTGCCACCAAAAAAGTTCCGATGGCCCAGTGTAGTGATCCCTGGATATGCGGGGCAGTATATTTCAGGTAACCCATCATAAAACCGGTAAGGATGGTGATTCCGGCAACTACGATAATGAGTTCCCGCAGGTTTAACGGTTCCATATAACTACTGATGAGAGGGTAAATATTTCAAGCTATAAAAATAAAAAAACTTTTACTCCTTTAGGCCATTGACAGGTAAAATGAAAAAAAATACAGAATCACTTGATGAAATAAAATTTAATTGTATATATTTGCACAAATCAAAAACATGAGAAATATCATCATTTTGGTAAATGTCCTTCTCCTTGTGGTAGTCATTAACACTCCGGGGTGAGGATGGTTTGCTAAATGAGAACAGATACCGAAAGCCATTCTTGCCATACAGAATGGCTTTCTGATTTTAACCAGACAATGTAACCCTCAGACCTATGAAAATAAAACTAAGGAGTTCATCCACCACGGAAGGAAGACGGATGGCAGGAGCAAGAAGCCTTTGGCGGGCCACCGGCATGAAAGAAGAACAATTAGGCAAACCCATCATTGCCATTGTGAATTCATTCACCCAGTTTGTTCCCGGTCACACCCATCTTCACCAGGTAGGTCAGGATATCAAAGCCATCATTGAAAAAGAAGGCTTTTATGCTGCCGAGTTCAACACCATTGCCATTGATGATGGCATTGCGATGGGGCATGACGGCATGCTTTACTCCCTCCCCTCAAGGGATCTGATTGCCGACAGTGTTGAATATATGTGCAATGCCCATAAGGTGGATGCCATGATATGCATCAGCAATTGTGACAAGATAACACCGGGTATGCTAATGGCGGCCATGCGGCTTAACATCCCCGCAGTTTTCGTATCGGGAGGACCGATGGAAGCCGGGAAGGTGGGAAGCAAAAAATACGATCTGGTTGACACCATGGTGATGGCCGCCGATGATGCCGTGCCTGATGCCGAACTTGCGGAAATAGAACAGCAGGCCTGTCCCACCTGCGGTTCCTGTTCGGGAATGTTCACAGCCAATTCAATGAACTGTCTGAATGAAGCTATCGGATTGGCATTGCCGGGAAACGGAACCCTGGTTGCCACCCATATAAACCGCAAAAGACTTTTTGAAGAAGCCGCAAAACAGATCGTGACCAACACGAAAAAATATTATGAAGAAGGTGACAGTTCAGTATTACCCCGTTCCATCGCCACCCGTTCTGCTTTCATGAATGCCATGACGCTGGATATTGCCATGGGCGGTTCGACCAACACGGTCCTGCACATCCTGGCCATCGCCCGTGAAGCCGGGGTTGATTTTACCATGAAAGATATCGACGCCTTATCAGGCAAAGTGCCTGTGCTGTGCAAGGTTTCTCCCAGTTCAGCTTACCATGTGGAAGACGTGAACCGTGCAGGAGGCATACTGGGCATTATGGGGGAGTTGGAAAGAGGCGGGCTGATCGATGCGACGGTACCGAGGATCGACCGGTTGACATTGGGCGAAGCCATAGCCCTGTATGATATCCGAAGGAAAAGCCATATCCCGGAAGCATTGGATATTTTTCTGAGTGCGCCGGCGGGCATCAAAAACCTTACCCTGGGCAGTCAGCGGGTTATGTACAAGGATCCTGACCTCGACCGGGAAAAAGGCTGCATACGCAGTATCGAGCATTGTTATTTCAAAGACGGCGGACTGGCCATATTGTATGGCAATATTGCCCGAAACGGCTGTGTCGTGAAGACTGCCGGAGTTGATCCATCCATTTTTTATTTCAAAGGGCCTGCCAGGGTTTGCGAATCACAGGAAGAAGCCTGTGAGGCGATCCTTGGCGGGAAAGTAAAGGCCGGCGATGTGGTGGTGATACGGTATGAAGGCCCGAAGGGAGGTCCCGGTATGCAGGAAATGCTCTATCCTACTTCTTATATCAAATCAAAAGGTCTGGGAAAACAATGTGCCCTGGTAACAGATGGCAGGTTTTCCGGTGGTACCTCGGGTCTTTCGATCGGGCATGTTTCACCCGAAGCGGCAGCGGGCGGAGAAATAGCATTGCTGCGCGACGGGGATATCATTGAGATCAGCATTCCTGATCGAAAGATCAATGTTCTGGTGGCAGAAAAAGAGCTTGCCAACCGGAAGAAACAGCAGGAAAACAGAGGATCTGCAGCCTACACTCCCCTGTCGCGCAAAAGGATCATCTCTGCTGCGCTGAAAGCGTATGCCAGCATGGTTGCCTCTGCTGATACAGGAGCCGTAAGGATAATATAGCCTGCACGTTGGATGATTTCCGTTCACCCATATCAGTGAAACAGGAGAAACATTGTACAAAATGAAAATGATTGAATAACCATATGAAAGCGAATACCATAAATACAGAAAAGGAAAAAGCCATCAGGATCACCGGGGCTGACGCCGTGATGCGATCACTCATCAGTGAAGGCATCGACACCATATTCGGTTATCCCGGCGGTGCCATCATGCCCATCTATGATGCACTCATGGATCACAACGAAAAAATCAGGCATATTCTGACCCGTCACGAGCAAGGCGCCATCCATGCCGCGCAGGGATATGCAAGGGTATCGGGTAAGGTTGGTGTCGTCATGGCAACATCGGGGCCGGGAGCAACCAACCTGATAACCGGCATTGCCGATGCCATGATCGATTCAACACCACTGGTATGCATCACCGGACAGGTTTCTGCAGCCCTTCTGGGTTCCGATGCCTTCCAGGAAACCGACGTGATCGGGATCTCCATGCCGGTTACCAAATGGAATTACCTGGTAACCCAACCGTCGGAAATACCTGAGATCATTGCCCAGGCATTTTATATCGCCCGTTCGGGAAGGCCGGGCCCGGTGCTTATCGACATCGCCAAAAATGCCCAGTTCGGGGAACTCGACTTTGCATACCGGAAATGCGTTAAAGTGCGCAGTTATGTTCCAAAACCGGTACCTGATCCCGACAGGATCAGGGAGGCAGCTGGCCTGATCAACCAGGCTAAAAAGCCCTATATCATTTTTGGTCAGGGCATCATATTGGGCGGGGCTGAGGACGAATTCAAAGCGTTTGTTGAGAAATCGGGGATACCTGCAGCCTGGACCATCCTGGGAGCTGCGGCATTGCCAAAGCAGCATCCGTTGAATGTGGGTATGCTCGGTATGCACGGCAACTATTCCACCAACATCAAAACCAATGAATGCGATCTGCTGATAGCCGTGGGAATGCGGTTTGATGATCGCGTCACCGGTGACCTGAAACGTTATGCAACACAGGCCAGAAAAATACACCTTGAAATTGATCCTTCTGAAATTAACAAAAATGTCAGGGTAGATGTGGCTGTCCCCGGAGATGTAAAGGAAACCCTTCCCCTGCTCACCCGGCTTATCGAAAAAAGGTCATATGAATCATGGCTTAAAGAATTCAGGGATGCAGACAAAATTGAATATGAAAAGGTCATTTCAAAAGACCTCCATCCGATAAAAGAGGGCCTTACCATGGGGGAGGTGATCCGCATACTGAATGAAAAAACAAAAGGTAATGCCATCATAGTAACCGACGTTGGCCAGCACCAGATGGTAACGTCACGTTATTTCAACTTCGCCCATAAAAGATCCTTTGTGACCTCAGGAGGGCTGGGAACCATGGGATTTGGCCTTCCGGCAGCGCACGGAGCCAAAATCGGCGCACCTGAAAAAGAGGTGATCCTGATTGTCGGCGATGGAGGTTTGCAGATGACCATACAGGAGTTGGGGACTATCAATCAGACCCAAGCCTCGGTAAAAATCGTTTTGTTGAACAACAAATACCTGGGTATGGTGAGACAATGGCAGCAATTGTTTTTCGACAGGCGATATTCCGAAACCTACCTGCTCAACCCCGATTTTATAAAGGTAGCCGAAGGCTTCGGCATTCAGGGGAAGAAAGTGCTTCACCGGCCTGAGTTGGACAGCGCCGTGCAGGAAATGCTGGATTTCAAAGGACCTTACTTTCTGGAAGTCAACATTGAAAAGGAAGATAACGTATTCCCCATGGTGCCCACCGGCGCATCAGTATCTGAAGTGATTCTCGAACCGAAAAAATAACGCATATGGCAACAGGAAACGGAAACAACGGAAACGGAAATGGCAATGGTAAGCAGAACTATACCATATCGGCATTTTCGGAAAATCATATAGGATTGCTGAACCGCATCACCATCATCTTCACGCGGCGGCATGTTAACATCGAAAGCCTCACAGTATCGGTTTCAGCCATGAAAGGCATCCACAAATTCACCATCGTGGTGAATGAAACCCGTGAGAAGGTTGAACAGGTGGTCAGCCAGATCGAGAAACTGGTTGAAGTGCTGAAGGCTTTTTATCATACCGACGATGAGGTAATTTACCAGGAGATCGCTCTGTTCAAGGTTCCGACACAGGCATTGATTGAGGGCGACGAACTGGAAGCCACTATCCGGAAGCACAACGCAAGGATCCTGGAAGTCAGACCTGAATATACCGTTATAGAAAAGACCGGTTATAAGGAGGAATATCTTGCGCTTTTTGATGAGCTCCAGAAATACAAGGTGCTCCAGTTCACCAGTTCGGGAAGGGTGGCAGTTACCCGGTCAAGTAAGGAACATTTCTCGGCTTATCTGCAGGAAGCCGGTGAAGTAACGGCGGTATATGATGAAGAAGATTAAAGATTAAAGATTAAAGATCTAAGATCTAAGATCTAAGATCAATGACCATTTACCATTTACCATTAACCATTAAATACTTATAAAATTATGGCAAAAATAAATTTCGGAGGAGTTGTCGAAGACGTTATAACCCGCGAGGAATTTCCTCTAAAAAAGGCCCAGGAAATACTGAAGAACGAGGTGGTGGCCGTGATCGGCTATGGCGTGCAGGGCCCTGCGCAAGCCCTGAATATGAAAGAAAACGGCATCAACGTTATCATCGGTCAGGCGCCGGAGTTCAAAGCCGACTGGGATAAAGCTGTAAAGGACGGATGGGTGCCCGGCAAGAACCTCTTTACCATCGAAGAGGCAGCAAAAAAAGGCACCATCATTCAATACCTGGTCTCAGATGCCGCTCAGCGTGCCATATGGCCGACACTGAAGCCCTGTCTTAAGAAAGGGGATGCCCTTTATTTTTCTCACGGATTCTCCATTACCTATAAGGAACAAACCGGCGTCATCCCTCCCCCTGATGTGGATGTTATCCTGGTAGCGCCGAAGGGCTCAGGAACCAGCGTAAGACGCAATTTTCTGGCAGGTGCCGGTATCAACTCAAGCTATGCGGTATTCCAGGATTATACCAGGCGCGCTGTTGAGCGAACCCTGGCCATTGGTATCGCCATCGGTTCAGGTTATCTGTTCCCGACTACTTTTGAAAATGAAGTATACAGCGACCTTACCGGCGAACGCGGTGTGCTGATGGGGGCCCTGGCAGGCATCATGGATGCGCAGTACCAGGTACTCCGCGAACACGGTCATTCACCTAGTGAAGCCTTTAATGAGACCGTTGAAGAGCTTACCCAAAGCCTTATACGTCTTGTCGATGAAAACGGGATGGACTGGCTTGAGCTCGGCCCGGACACGATCCTGCTGAGC
>CAYMJH010000088.1:13589-14964 GCA_964390385.1 uncultured Bacteroidales bacterium
ACTCGAACTGCAGTGCCACTGCACAGCGCGGAGCACTTGACTGGAGACCGAAGTTCAAAGAAGCCACGCTGCCTGTTTTCAATGACCTGTACAACAAAGTTAAATCAGGTGATGAAACAAAACGCGTGCTGGAGTCTACCGGCAAGCCCAATTACAGGGATCTGCTCGAAATTGAGCTGAAAGCTTTGCGTGAATCGGAAATGTGGCAGGCCGGCCAGCAGGTGCGAAACCTGCGCCCGAAGAACAAATAATCAGACCATTATACCCCGTCGGGGTAAAATTCCCTACCAAAAAACCTCAGTATATGAACAACTGGGGTTTTTGCTTTTTAAACAATTGGGATTACCTTTATGGGAGTACACCCCTGGAAATTTTAATTTCGAACAAATGAGCAATGGCGCTTCAGGAGGAAGAAAATATTGATATTCGACGCTTCAGGATCAGCCTGATATTCCCGACATTTTTCATGATTATCCTGTGGCTGATAAAAGCCGTTGAATTATCAGGGAACATTGATCTTTCTTTCCTGGGTGTATACCCGAGGAAGGTTTCAGGACTCATCGGAATCCTAACCTCCCCGCTGATCCATGCCAATTTCGATCATCTGATCAACAACTCGGTGCCCTTGTTCATCCTTTCCGTGGCCGTATTCTTTTTTTATCACAAGGTTGCTTTCAGGGTATACCTGTACGGATATTTTCTGACCGGTCTGGCCGTTTGGCTGTTTGCCCGCCCCTCTCATCATATCGGCGCCAGTGGTCTCATTTATGCCTTCGGGTCTTTTCTTTTTTTCAGCGGGATCATCCGGCAAAACATAAACCTGCTGGCGATTTCGCTCCTTGTCACCTTTCTATACGGCAGCATGGTGTGGGGTATTTTTCCCTACAAACCCGAAATGTCGTGGGAGTCACACCTGATGGGGATGATGGTGGGACTGGGTCTGGCCGTTGCATACCGGGACGAAGGACCGGTGATCAGGAAACATGTTTGGGAGGAAGAGGAGGAAGAACTGAATGAGAATGAGAATGAAGATGAGAGACAAGGGACGAGGGACGAGGGACAGGAGGGAATGGATAAATTGCAATGATTTTTTGTTGTGATTGTTGTCAGTTGTCAGTTGTCAGTTGTCGGTTGTCTTGGTTCTTGGCTCTATTTTCTTGTCACTCGTCACTCGTCACTTGTCACTTCTTCTTGTCCCTTGTCACTCGTCACTCGTCACTTGTCACTTCTTCTTGTCCCTTGTCACTCGTCACTCGTCACTTGTCACTTCTTCTTGTCCCTTGTCACTCGTCACTCGTCACTTGTCACTTCTTCTTGTCCCTTGTCACTCGTCACTCGTCACTTGTCACTTCTTCTTGTCCCTTGTCACTCGTCA
>CAYMJH010000089.1:0-5025 GCA_964390385.1 uncultured Bacteroidales bacterium
AATTTTGAAAAAAAAACTCTCTGGTTTTTCGTTCCCATATTTTTTTACTTTTGTCGCTTTAATATAAAAGCGCACAATGGAATACAATTTCACTGAGATAGAGAAAAAATGGCAACTTTACTGGGAAGAGAACAAGACCTTCAAAACATACGACGACTATACCAATCCAAATAAATTCTACGTCCTCGACATGTTTCCCTATCCCTCGGGAAGCGGCCTGCACGTGGGGCACCCCGAAGGTTATACCGCTACTGACATCGTGGCGCGGTACAAGCGGATGAAAGGCTTCAACGTGCTGCACCCCATGGGATGGGATGCGTTCGGACTGCCTGCCGAGCAGTATGCCATACAAACAGGCACACACCCTGCCATCACTACCAAAAACAACTGCGATACCTTCAGGAAACAGATCAGGTCACTGGGGCTCGGATATGACTGGGACCGGGAGATCAGCACTACCGATCCGGGTTATTTCAAATGGACCCAGTGGATCTTCATGAAACTTTACAATACCTGGTTTGATGAAGCACGGCAAAAAGGCCGGCCGGTGTCCGAACTGCCGGTTCCGGCTGAGATCAAAGCAAAAGGACAGGCTGCCGTCCTCCGGTATGTGAATGAAAAGCGACTGGCCTATTACGACGACGCCCATGTTTGGTGGTGTGATCATTGCCGCATCGTATGCGCCAACGAGGAAGTGCTTACCGACGGCAGCCACGAAAAATGCGGAAATCCGGTAGTACGGAAAAACCTGAAGCAATGGATGCTTCGCATACCCCTGTATGCTGAACGGCTGCTGAGCGGACTGGAAGGCCTTGACTGGCCTGAAGGCGTGAAGGAAATGCAGCGCAACTGGATCGGTAAATCAACCGGCGCCGAAGTCGACTTTGAACTGGAAGGACTTGATGAAAAGCTGAGAGTCTATACAACACGACCCGATACGCTTTTTGGCGCGACGTATATGGTGATATCACCTGAGCATCTCATGGTGAATAAGATCGCATTGCCGGAGCATGCTGCGGAGGTGAATGATTATGTGCTGGAAGCTTCCAAAAAATCTGACCTCGACCGCACCGACCTGGCCAAAGAAAAAACAGGGGTGTTCACCGGGCGTTTTGCCATCAATCCCGTGAACGGAAAGAAGGTCCCCGTGTGGATAGCTGATTATGTGCTGATTGGTTACGGAACAGGGGCCATTATGGCCGTACCTGCCCATGATACCCGCGACTTCGAATTTGCAGAGAAATTCGGTCTGCCTATTGACTGCATCATGGATCCTGCCGGAGCGGAACCGAGACTTCGCTCTGCTGTGCTGGACGGAAAGGCATGCTGGACGGAAGACGGCATCTATATCAACTCCGCTGACGAAATGAGAGGGATTTCCATTAACGGACTGAATAAGGAAAAGGGCATCGGCACCATCATTGAATGGCTTGAGAAGAAGGGCATAGGTACGGCCACGGTGAATTATAAACTGCGCGACTGGCTTTTCAGCCGCCAGCGTTACTGGGGTGAACCATTCCCCGTAATCCACTGGGAAGACGGCGAGATCAGCCTGCTGAACGAAGAGGAGCTTCCGCTGTTGCTTCCCGATCTCGATCAATACCTGCCGGGGGAAAACGGCGAGTCTCCCCTTGCCAATGCGGGTGAATGGCTGCACGTGACGGACAAGAACGGCAGACGGGGTCGCCGTGAAACCAATACCATGCCGCAGTGGGCAGGTTCATGCTGGTATTACCTCAGGTATATCGATCCTGACAACGATAAAGAGCCTTTTTCACCGCAAAAAGAAAAATACTGGATGCCCGTCGACCTGTATATCGGCGGTACCGAACATGCCGTGCTGCACTTGTTATACAGCCGCTTCTGGCACAAGGTGCTGTTCGACCTGGGCATTGTTTCAACCGATGAACCCTTCATGAAATTGTTCAACCAGGGTATGATACTGGCCCATGCCTATGAAACGGCCACCGGTGCGAAGGTGCCTGTTGACCTGGTGGAAGAGAGAGAGGGCAGGTTTTACCAGAAGGAATCCGGAGAGGAATTACGGCAGATCGTGGCCAAAATGTCGAAGTCATTGAAAAATGTGGTCAATCCCGATGATGTTGTGAAAAAGTACGGGGCTGACTCCCTGCGGCTGTATGAGATGTTCATGGGGCCACTGGATGTGATAAAGCCCTGGGCCGATACCGGTGTGAAAGGTGTATTCGGTTTTCTCAGCCGTGTTTTCAAATTCTTTGCCCACACCGAAAATATTATCCGGGGGGAAGAGGACCCGGAAATACTGAAGGAATTGCACCAGACCATCAAAAAAGCCTGCAACGACATCGAAAACCTCAGGTTCAACACCGCCATTTCGCAAATGATGATCTTTACCAATGCGTGCATCAAAAAGGGAAAGGTGACCAGGGAAACCGCCATGCAATTCATTAAGGTATTGTCTCCCTTTGCCCCGCATATCGCCGAGGAGATCTGGGAAATATACGGCCATAAGAAAAGCATCGCTACAGAGCCTTTTCCCGGCTACGACGAAAAGTACCTGGCCTCCGACACCTTCGAATACCCGGTTTCGTTCAACGGCAAACTCAGGTTTAAGATCGCACTGCCTGTTGACATGGCCGTCGCTGAAATTGAAAAACAGGCCCTGTCCCATCCCAATGCCCGCAAATGGGTTGAAGGAAAACAGGTGAAAAAGATCATCGTGGTGCCGAACAAAATTGTAAACGTAGTGGTTGTATAGCTGATGAAGAAAAAAATACTTGTTGGTTCGCTGGTCGTAACGGTACTTGCTGTCCTGGCAGTTCTGATCTGGTTAAACCGGGACAGCATAATGCACCCTGAGGTTGAAGAAATTGCTCCCGACAGCACCATCGCCGATCCTCCCGTTTTAATGTTCGGCATACCGCTGGATTCCTTCGATACGGAAACCGGCACGGTAAAAAGGAATCAGATCCTGGCCCAGATCCTGGGCGATTATAATCTGCCGCAGGGTGCTATGGCGCAACTGGTAACACTGACCAGGGAGGAATTTGATATGCGCAAAATCAAAGCCGGGAATTCCTATACGCTTTTTTTGACGAAGGATTCCTTAAATGTATTGCAATACCTGGTATACGAACATTCACCGGTGGATTATTCGGTGTTCGACTTTACGGATTCACTGCGTATTTATGATTTTAAGAAAGCAATTAATCCGGTTGAAAAGCGTATAAGCAGCAGCATTGAGACTTCGCTCTGGAATACCATTACACAGCAGGATCTCAATCCCATGCTCGCCCTGGAACTTTCCGATATCTATGCATGGACCGTTGATTTCTTCGGCATTCAACCGGGGGACAGCTTCAGTGTGGTATATGATGAATTGTTTGTGGATAACAACAATATCGGCATCGGTAAGATCCATGCCGCCTACTTCCGGCAGAACGGCCGTGAATTTTATGCCATTCCCTTTGTCCAGGACAGTATTGAAAGTTATTTTGATGCCGACGGGAGCAGTCTGCGCCGTGCATTTCTGAAAGCACCGCTGCATTTCAGACGCATTGCCTCACGGTATTCACACAGCAGGATGCATCCGATCCTGCGCATCCGGCGGCCTCATCATGGCGTGGACTATTCAGCACCAATTGGTACGCCTGTTTATTCGATCGGTGACGGAAGAGTGATCGAAGCCGCATACCGTGGCCAGAACGGCCGTATTGTCAGGGTCAGGCATAACAGCATATATACCACAGCCTACCTTCATCTGAGCCGGTTTGGGAAGGGCATACACACCGGTGCACTTGTCCGGCAGGGAGATGTCATCGGATATGTAGGAAGTACCGGACTGTCAAGCGGACCGCATCTCGACTTCAGGGTTTATAAGAATGGTTCGGCCATTGATCCCCTTAAGATGGAATCGCCTCCGGTGGACCCCATAAAGCCAAAAAACCTTATGGCCTTTGACTCGGTGAAGAATGCCACCCTGAAGAAGCTGATGCCGCCCCGCGAAGATGAAGACGTGTTGCATTTCCTGAGACCGGCGTTTGAGTGGATGCAGTGAAAAGTGAAAAGTGAAAAACGAAAAGTGAAAAACTCTATACTATCGCAAGCGGACGCTTGAACCAGTAAGAGAAGTAATCCACAATCACCACCCAAAGTAATCAACAGTCATCAGTCAACCGACGACCGACAACAACTACAACCTCTCCCTCACTTTTCACTATTCACTTTTCGTTTTTCACTTTCTTCCCTCACCAGCCTCTCAATCACCCTCGGGTAATGCTCGTACTCCAGCTGATGCACCCGCTGTGCCAGGGTTTCGGCCGTATCATCGGGTTTCACCGGACACCTGGCCTGGAAGATAATGTCGCCCCTGTCATATTCCGTATTGACAAAATGGATGGTTATGCCTGATTCCCTGTCCCCGCTCTCAATCACGGCCTTATGCACCCGGTCGCCGTACATTCCCTTTCCTCCATAATTGGGTAAGAGAGCAGGATGGATATTAACGATGCGGTTTGGATAGGCCGATAACAGATTTTCAGGCACCAGCCAAAGGAATCCGGCAAGAATGATCCAGTCGGTCTTGCAGTCAATGAGATACTGAGCTACCGTATCGGTCGAATAGAAATCATGACGATCAAAGACAAAGGAAGGGATCCCGAGCTTTTTGGCCCTTTCAAGCACAAAGGCACGGGAATGATTGGAACAAATAGTAACTATTTTAATATCAGGATCTTTAATGAAATATTTTACCATATTTTCAGCGTTGGTACCGGAACCGGACGCCAATAGAGCCAATCGGGTCATACAGATTATTATATTGGTAATCAAATTTATATATAAATAACATAATTACTGTTCATTAAGATTGTCAAAGAAAAATAAAATTTTGTTTGTTTTTTCTTTATTATTGCATTTTCTTTGCAATTCATTTTTTAAAATTATTTATTAATTAAAACATTAGGTATTATGTCAGAGATTGCATCAAGAGTAAAAGCCATTATCGTTGACAAGCTCGGTGTTGATGAAAGCGAAGTTACACCTGAG
>CAYMJH010000089.1:5035-14918 GCA_964390385.1 uncultured Bacteroidales bacterium
AAAAGAATTCAACATCGGAATTCCTGATGATGCAGCTGAAAACATCTCAACTGTCGGCGAAGCGATTAAATACATTGAAGAAAACGTAAAACAATAGTATTTTAATTTATAAGCCACCTTGTTTATGGAGTTGAAACGGGTAGTTGTTACCGGACTTGGCGCTGTTACCCCCCTTGGCAAAACAGTTAAGGAATATTGGGAGGGTTTGGCAAACGGTATTAGCGGTGCCGAATTAATTACCCGGTTTAACACAGAAAAATTCAAAACGAAATTTGCCTGCCAGATCAAGGATTTTAATCCTGAGAATTACTTTGAGAAAAAGGAAGCCCGCAAGCTTGACCCTTACACCATGTATGCCCTGGTTGCTGCGGATGAATCGATCAGGGATTCGGGGGTTGATCTCGAAAAACTGGATAAGGACAAAGTGGGTGTTATTTTCGGGTCCGGCATTGGAGGTTTCGGAACCGTTTATTCCGAGCTGGTCGATTTTGCCAAAGGGGAAGGCACCCCGCGATTCAGCCCGTTTTTTATTCCGAAGCTGATCTCGGATATTGCGGCCGGCCAGATTTCCATCCGTTACGGATTCCGTGGTCCCAACTATGCCACCGTATCAGCCTGCGCTACCTCAACCAACGCGATTGTTGATGCATTCAACTACATCAGGCTGGGCAAGGCCAATATCTTTATCACAGGCGGTTCTGAGGCAGCTATCGTTGAGCCCGGCATTGGCGGATTCAACTCCATGCAGGCCATGTCGACCAATAATGACGAGTATAAAACGGCCAGCCGTCCTTTTGATAAAACACGCGATGGCTTCGTGATGGGAGAAGGGTCAGGGGCCCTCATTCTCGAAGAATTGGAACATGCACGGAAACGCGGGGCCAGCATTTATGCCGAGGTGGCCGGAGGCGGCATGTCGGCCGACGCCTTTCACCTCACAGCACCGCACCCTGAAGGTCACGGTGCCCTGCTGGTAATGAAAAATGCCCTGGAAGACGCCGGGATGAAGCCCGAGGAAATTGATTATATCAATGTCCATGGTACCGCAACCCCGCTGGGAGATATTTCCGAAGCCAAAGCCATCCTTAACTGCTTTGGCGAACATGCTTATAAGCTGAATATCAGTGCTACCAAATCAATGACCGGCCACCTGCTGGGTGCAGCCGGTGCAGTTGAAGCCATTGCATCTATCATGGCTATCCGGCATAGTACCATACCCCCGACCATTAATTTTTCCGTCCCCGATCCTGAAATTGATCCCAGGCTGAATCTCACCTTCAATAAAGCCCAGCAGCGTGTTGTTAATGCCGCCCTTAGCAATACTTTTGGATTTGGCGGACATAATTTTTCTGTAATCTTTAAAAAATACACGGAATAATCTGTGTTTAAGTTTCTTTCCCGATCCGGTAAGGTCCTCTTTACGCCCGATAAAGATTTTAACAAAAGGCTGAAGCATATCCTGGGTTTTTTACCCCGGAATGTCCGGCTTTACCAGCTGGCATTCGTGCATAAGTCAGCCTCAGGGACCATGTTTAAAAATCACCAGGTCAACAATGAGCGACTGGAATACCTGGGCGATGCCGTGCTCGACGCCATCGTGGCGGAATACCTGTATCAAAAATTTCCGGAGAAAGATGAAGGATTTCTGACCCAGATGCGGTCAAAGATCGTTAACCGCGAAAATCTGAACGCCATTGCCGTAAAACTCGGAATGAGCAATATGATCGTGGCAAAAATGTCCAATGACAACCACCGTTCTATTTACGGGGATGCACTGGAAGCATTGGTCGGAGCCCTGTATCTTGATCTTGGATTCAAGCGCTCAAAGAAGCTGATCCTCGAACGCATCATCCAGAACCATATCAGCGTGGCAAAGCTGCAGGAAACCGAGACCGATTTTAAGAGCCGTATCATCGAATGGGGACAAAAACATAAAAAAGCCATCAACTTTACAAGCTACGAGGAATACGATGACCATACCAACGGCAATGTTTTTGTTTCTCACCTTATCGTGGTAGATGAAATCATAGGCCGCGGCATCGGGACATCAAAAAAAGATGCCGAGCAGAGTGCCGCCAGGCAAGCCCTGCAATTTATTGAAGGATAGCATACCCCGACGGTGTTTTCAACACCCCGTCGGGGTATACTATGAATCTGCCGGAAAATTTTCTATCTTTCCGGTTCAATACATTGCATCATGAAAGACCGGGAATCTCCAAAAAAGGTGCATAAACTGAAGGTCGACACCCAGTTCCCTTTCATCACCATCGGGATTTCTTCTCATGAAAATGATTACAGGCTGATCTGGGCCGTGAATGCAAACCTGCAAACCAGGTTCGCGAAGATTGATGATTTCATTGTAACCGGGACGTCAGGCACTGAAAACAAATTCAGCCGGTATTATTTTGAGGATGAAGACCGGTACCTTTCCTTTTACATTATTTCCAACCGGTGTGATAACGGGTATCTGGTCCCCGAATACCGCACTGTTGATTATTTTGTGTTCCTGAAAGGCCAGACCCTGCCAGGATTTTCTGAAGAAACCGTCCGCCGGTTGAAACAGGTTGATATAATCTCCACGGCTTTTTTGATCGACAATAAGTCCATCAGGTCGATTAAAAAACTACTGCACCTCGACGGTTGAACGGTGAACGGTTGGTTCTTGCCTCTATTTTGTTTCCTTTTTCGACTTGCCGGCTTTACCGGGGCTTTCCAATATAATGGTCTTTTCCGCCTTTTCACCTTCCGTGGTGACAATGATCTTCTTTTCTATCACTTTCTTTTCATTGCCTTCCTGAACTTCCGCATGGTCATCCCTGATCTCAATGATCTTCACCTCCTTTGTTCTTTTGCACGGCAGGCTGTCGGCTTCCATTTTGCCGGCCTCTTTCATGCAATGCGCCGGCTGACCCTGTCCTTTCCGGATGATGATCACATCTCCGTCTTCTTCCACAATCACAGTCTCCTTCCCGGGACCGCCATGCACAAACCTGACTTCCACATCTGTTTCTTCGCGGAATCCTTTTTGGTGCATTTCCTTTTTCATGTGCCTGCAGGTATCCGTCATGGCACTCCCATGCATGCATTGGCGCTGGTGAACCATACAGGGTTGGTGCCTGTCTCCCGTGATGCCTGAAATAATCGCCTGTATTTCATTTTCACACAGTGATTTGTCTATGGTTACCGAAGTGTCTTTGGCGACTTTGCCATTTTCTTCGATGATCACATGCACCTTGGTCTGTTGCCTCTCCTGTGCCTTAATACCCAGGGTGAGGCTTACCATGAAAACGGCCGTCAGAGCCGGAAGTGTAAAATGATGTTTCATAGCCGGATTTTTTTTTCAAATCTAGCAACACCTTTCGTTAACAGATTAAAAACCCTGTTAAAGTTTGTTAAATTTTTAATTTTAAATGGCTTATAAACTTATCTTTGCCTACCTATGAACCGAAAGTCAATCTGGTTGCTGATTATCCTAATGACCCTGGCGCTGACGGGATTGATCTTTGTTCAAGCCTACTGGATCAAAAATGCCATTACCATTAAGGAAAAACAATTTGATCAGCTGGTGAGTTATGCTTTGACCGATATTGCTCAAAGCCTTCAGGAAAAAGAAGCGGTGAGGCTTGTAATGGAAGAGATAGAGCCTTTCGGGACCGACACCGCAGGATTTTCGACGCAACTGAAGGTGCAAAGCGATACCGGCTTTAAAATGATCATTACCTATGATACTCTGAAAGCATACCCGCCACGCCTTTCAAAGGAAATGGAAATTATAAGCGTCCCTGATGAACAGCTTCCGGGATTATCGGATTCACTGGTATTCATAGAGGAAAAGCCGTCGCTGAACCATAAGGGGGCAACGGAAATAACGACCCATAAATACTATTTCGAACCGGGTATGGGGAAAAGGATACTGAATAAAAAAATCTTTCTCAACCGTATCGTTTCGGGCATGTTTTTTATCGCTCCCGAGATTGAAAAGCGCATCCACCAGGAGGAACTGGAAGAAATAATGAAAAACACTCTGAATCAGCAGGGCATTGACCTGGAGCACGAATATGCCGTGATCAAATGGGATAACGAGCCTGCGTTCATGTCAGTGCATTACGTTCCGGAAAGTGAAAACGACTATTATAAGGTTCAGTTGTTCCCGGATGACATTTTTGCCAGTTCGAATTACCTCTCCGTATATTTTCCCGGGAAGAAGAACTTCTTTTTTAAATCCTTCGGATTCATGATCTATTCTTCCGTTTTCCTCACCCTGGCCATAGTCATGGCTTTTTCCTTCACCATACTTTATATGTTCAGGCAAAGGAAACTCAGCGAGATCAGGAATGACTTTGTCAACAATATGACGCACGAGCTCAAAACGCCAATATCAACCATTTCACTTGCCTCACAGATGTTGGGAGATACCAGTCTGCCTCCTAATCTGAAAAATATCGACCAGATATCAAGGGTGATATCCGATGAAAGCAGGAGGCTCGGTTACCAGGTTGAGAAAGTGTTGCAGATGGCAGTGTTCGACAAGGGCCAGGTTAAGCTCAGGTGCAAGGAAACAGACATGCATGAGATGATCCGTAATGTGGCTGAGAATTACTTTTTCCAGGTGAAAAGCCGTGGCGGAAGTCTTGAAACCTTGCTGGAAGCTGAAAACCATTTCGTTGAGGTCGATTCGGTTCATATCACCAATGTGCTGGCTAACCTGGTCGACAATGCCATAAAATATTGCACGCGCGAGCCTGAGATAAAAATATCGACACGGAATTCAAAACAATTCCTCGAAATCTCCATCCGCGACAATGGTATTGGCATAGGCAAGCAGGACCTGAAAAGAATTTTCGAAAAGTTTTACCGGGTCCCTACAGGAAACATACACACGGTGAAAGGTTTCGGACTCGGTTTGAGCTATGTAAAAAAAATCATTGAAGAGCATAAGGGAAATATTGATGTCGAAAGTCAGTTATATGAGGGAAGTACATTTTTAATCAAATTGCCATTGACACTAAATTCAGCATCATGAACAAGATCAAAATTCTGCTGGCCGAAGACGACGAAAACCTGGGCATGCTGTTACGGGAATACCTGATCGCCAAATCGTATGATTGCTCATGGTTTGTCAACGGTGATAAAGCATACAAGAATTTTATCAAGAACCGTTATGACATCTGCATCCTGGATGTCATGATGCCGGTGAAAGACGGTTTCACCCTGGCCCGGGAGATCAGGATGACCAACACTGAGATCCCGATCATTTTCCTTACGGCAAAATCGTTCAAGGAAGATATCATCGAAGGATTCAAGGCCGGGGCCGACGATTACATAACAAAACCCTTCAGCATGGAGGAAATGCTTTTCCGTATCGAAGCCATCCTGCGAAGGACCAAAAAAGATGCTTCCGCCAGTACCCAATCTGAATTCAAGATCGGCGAATATGTCTTTAATTCACAGACCCAGGTATTGAAATACGGCAAGGAAGAACATAAACTGACTACCAAGGAATCGGAATTGCTTAAACTACTGTGTATCAATAAAAATACAATTCTCGACCGCAATTTCGCGCTGAAGACTATATGGATCGACGACAACTATTTCAACGCCCGCAGTATGGATGTTTATATTGCGAAACTGCGCAAATATCTCAAAGACGACCCGAAAGTGCAGATCATCAACGTGCATGGTAAGGGATTCAAGATGATTGAAAATTGAAGAAGAAGTGACAAGTGACAAGTGACAAGCGACAAGTAAGGCCCAGACCGCACGACTTCCAGACTTCCAGACTTCCAGACTTCCAGACTTCCAGACTACATGACTGCACGACTTCCAGACCAGCAGACCAGCAGACTAGCAGACCAGCAGACTCCCCGACTCTTTTACAGTGGAACCTCCGTTACTCCCCCCAGCGCATAGCATTGTTCTTTTACCCATTTGGCCCATTCGCTCAGGGATTTTGATTTATCAAAGAGGGTATAGGGGATAGGCTTTCCGAAGGTGATGGTAAAGCTTTTGTTTTTATGTTTCCATGTTTCATCCACCAGGTAGAGCATTTCAAGGTTAGCTTTAATTCCTAATAATTTTCTCGCTTTGTAAAGCCGGTAGAAAAAGGATGAACACTCTCCCTTAACATACAAAGGAATTATATCGCGCTGATAATGAATAGCTTTACTTAAAAAATTCTTTTTCCATACAAGGTCCATAACCTGCCTGCCCAGTTTGCGTGAAACCAAACCGGCCGGAAAAGTCAATACCTGTATGCCCGACCGGAATACCTCATCGAGCTCGGCTGCGGTCGCCGGATCCTGCCTGCCGTGATGGTTCAGGGGGATAAACACCGGATGCAGGTTGGTAATGTTCATCAGAATGTCGTTCACCAGGAACCTGAATTCACTGTAATGCCGGCTGATGGCATCCAGGATCAGCAGGCCGTCAAAACCGCCCAGCGGATGGTTGGAGACGAATACATACCGGCCTTCTTTCGGAAGGTTTTCTTCCCCGCTGAGCGTTACATTCACATTGAAATCAGGGATAACAGCCTTCACAAAATCAAGTCCGAACCGGTCCCCGTATTTCCTTAGAATTTCGTTGATATCCTCCTGGTGCAGAATCTTTTCCAGGTAACGGTAAACAAATCCCGGTATGGCTTTCGCCAGGGCCGGATTCTTGTCACGGAAAACCTGCCTGATATTTACAGGCTTGATTCGTTGGTATGCGGTGGACATGATGAATAATATGGTTGCCTGCAAAATTATGAAAAATACCCCTTTAAATCCTTCCGGCAGCCCCGGAAATTCAATATCGGCAAGGATGATTAAGGAGCCGGATGGAAAAAGTTATCAACAAAGTGGGAAAAAATGGTTAAAAGTGGTACAAAGTGGGAATATTTGTATTACCTTTACTTTCCACTAAAAATGGCCTCTTTATGATAAACTTCATTGGCGATTACCCGTGTAAGCCTGATGACAAGGGAAGAGTATCGCTGCCAATGGCCTATATCAGGCAGATGGGGCATGCCATGCAGGATCGCTTTGTCATAAAGAAGGACATCTTTGAAAAATGCCTGGTGATGTATCCCATGGATGAATGGGAACGGCAAACCAGGATCCTCGATAACAATATCAATCCATACAATCGCGAGCACAATAAATTTTTAAGGGGATTTCTGAAAGATACCGCTGAAGTGTCGCTGGATGCCAACAACAGGATTTTGTTGCCCAGGCGCCTTATGGAAAGCATCGGGGCCGACAGGGACATAGTAATGACCGGATTGCCCGGCAAGATTGAAATCTGGCCGCGCAGCACCTATGATGAGATCGACAGTGGAAGCGGTGAATTTGCCGCCCTGGCCGAGAAAATAATGGGGAACATTAACAAAGATAAGAATGAATGACAACCTATCATCAGCCTGTTTTGCTTGGCGAAGCGATCGAAGGACTGAATATTCAGGATTCGGGAGTTTATGTTGATGCAACCTTTGGCGGGGGTGGACATTCGCGCGAGATATTAAAAAGGCTTGGGAAAAAAGGAATGCTTTATGCATTCGACCAGGATGAAGATGCTGTGGCACAGATACCGGATGACAAGCGAATCCTTTTTACCCGGGGAAATTTCAGGTTCCTTGAAAACTACCTCCGGTTTTATGGCGTGAAAGAGGTTAACGGTATACTGGCTGACCTGGGCGTTTCATCCCATCACTTTGATATTCCTGAAAGAGGCTTCAGCTACCGGTATGATGCCCCGCTGGACATGCGGATGAACCGTGCGGGGAAACTCAGTGCAGCCGGCATTATCGCTGAATATCCGGGTCCCGAGCTTGAGCGCATACTGGCAACCTATGGAGAAATTCATAACGGACGGAAAGCTGCAGCATCCATCATTGCGGCCAGAAAATCAAAAAGCATCGGCACTACGGGAGACCTGGTGAAAGTCCTTCAGCATTGCATCCCTGCAAGGCAGGCCAGCCAATACCTCTCGAAAGTTTTCCAGGCCCTCAGGATCGAGGTTAACCGGGAAATGGAAAACCTGTCGGATTTGCTGCTGCAAAGCAGTTCAATGCTAAAATCGGGGGGAAGGCTGGTGGTGATCAGTTACCATTCACTCGAAGACAGGCTGGTGAAAAATTTCATAAAATCGGGCAATACCGGGGGAATGATCCAAAAGGATGTATTCGGTCATTACACAGTGCCTTTCAGGGCGGTTCATCACCGACCGGTAGTTCCTTCAGAAAAGGAAATAGAAAATAACATCAGGGCACGAAGCGCAAAGCTTCGTGTTGCTGAAAAAAACTGAAGACCATGTACAGGGAAGACAGAAATGTTGATTTTGTGGAAATAGAGTCCTTTGTGGAGCCTGTTGAACCTTCCGTCCGCGAAAAAGCGGAGGAGAAGAAAGTCAGGGAAACAGAACCAAAGGACGAAAGAAAGCCGATCAAGGCCAAGGAATTTCTGGACGGGTCCATCCTGGTTAGGGAAAATATGACCCGACAGCTTCCTTTTATACTGTTCCTTACGATACTGGCTGTGCTTTATATAGGGAACCGGTATCATGCCGAACGCATGGTGAGAAAGATCAACGAAACCGAGGTCGAAGTCAAGAACCTTAGAGCTGAGCAGATTACCATAGCCTCTGAGCTGATGAACATCAGCCGGCCTTCGGAGGTCGCTGCCATAGTGAATGAAAAGAACCTGGGGCTGAAGCCCTCGGTTGAACCTCCCAAAAAACTTGTACGAAAAAGAAATCCCTGATGTCGATCAAGCGAAACATATTATGGAAGGTTGGGATCATTTACTTCAGTTTTCTGCTGATGGGCTTCCTGATTATTGGTAAGATCCTTTACATTCAGCTATTTGAGAAGGACAAATGGAAAGCCGAGGCCAGCGCCTATATCCTGAAGAACATGGTCATACCGGCTGACCGTGGCAGTATCTATGCGGCCGACGGTCGTTTGCTGGCCAGCTCGGTGCCCTATTACGAGATACGGTTTGACAGCCGCTGCAACGCACTTACCGACGAAGTTTTCTATGATGGTGTTGACTCGCTTGCCTATTGCCTTTCACGACTGTTCAAAGACAAACCGGCCTCACAATACAGGCAGGAACTCGTAAGTGCCCGCAGGCAGGGAAAAAGATATCATCTCATCCGGTCGGGGGTCAACTATATTCAGCTGAAACAGCTCAAGACCTTCCCCATTTTCAGGAGGGGGAAATACAAGGGGGGCTTTATCTACCTTCAGGAAAATAAACGGATCAGGCCTCATCAGAATCTTGCGGCGAGGCTCATCGGCTATACCACAAAGGACGAAAACGGAAATGTGGTAGGCATAGAAGGAGCCTATGAAGACCAGCTCAATGGCGTTGAGGGAGTGCGCCTTATGCAGCGGCTGAGCGGCGACATCTGGATGCCCGTAAACGACAGGAATGAAATAGAACCCAGGGACGGTACCGATGTGATCACTACCATTGACGTGGATATCCAGGATGTTGCCGAAAAGGCACTGTTGGAACAGCTGATTGCCCAGGATGCAAGGCACGGAACTGCCATACTGATGGAGGTACGTACCGGCGAGATCAAGGCCATGGTCAACCTCAGCAAGGACAGCCAGGACAGGTACCGCGAACTTCAGAATTTCGCCATCGGCGAAAGCACAGAGCCCGGCTCAACCTTTAAATTGCCGGTGCTCATCGCTGCCCTTGAAGACGGCTATGTCGACCTGAATGACACCATTGATACCGGCGACGGGACCTTCAAGTATTACGACAAGGTAATCAGGGATGAACAGGCCAAACATGGCGGATATGGCGAGCTTACCGTCAGGCAGGTCTTCGAGTATTCCTCCAACGTGGGGATGGCAAAGATCATTACCGGCGCTTACAGGAACCAGCCCCAG
>CAYMJH010000090.1:0-14834 GCA_964390385.1 uncultured Bacteroidales bacterium
GGATAATACCGTGATATATGCAAGGAATGAAATCCTCCCATGGATAATCCGGCAATAGCCCGGTTGGCCTTATCTGCCTTAACCCGGTAATTGCTTTCCACAAATTTAATGATATCCGGGAAGGCAGCTTCATACTCTCCATTCATTGTCCCGGGTTCCATAAACTGTGGTTTGTACATACCCCGTGGTCCTTCACCTGGCGCAGCTTTCTGGCTGACATTACCATTGGGCATGACCACAATCATGGGTTTGGCTTTACCCTGTGCAATAAGATTGTCCATAATCTGCGCCGTACGGCCAAGAGCTATCCATGCTTCCTCATCACCGCCGGCTCCATGCAACAAGTAGAGAACAGGGTATTGCTCCTTCGCATTTTCATACCCCGGAGGCGTGTAAACGGTAATTCTTCGCTCCATGTTGAGTCCCGGTGAATTGTACCAGCGACGCGTAACACTGCCGTGCGGAACGTCTTTAACACTGTATAGATCGCCTTTCCCTCCGCGAATAATGAATATATCAAAAACGGAGGCCACGTCACGGATTTTATAAACATTACCCGGATCAGAAATCGTTAATCCATCCATAATAAATGAATAGCTGTACAGTTCAGGTTCGAGGACTCCCGATGTAAAGCTCCATATTCCCTTATCGTCCCTTGTTAACAGAGCCTTCCCGGGAACATCAAAAACTCCGTATGGGGTATTCATTTTTTCAGTTGGCAGAAAATCTCCGGTTATCCTTACCGTATCGGCACCCGTTGCCAACAACCTGAAAGTTACCGTATTGTCTTTGTTGATCTCGGGTGAAACAATATCGGGTCCTCCCCATAAAGCCTGCTGCGCATTTGCGGTGATGCCTGACAGCAACAACAAGATCATTGAAAGTGATACTCTTAATTTCATCGTTCGTGTGTTTTTTTGATTGTTAATTCTCTTTCACAGGATATTTGATAATGGATTTGTTTTTCAATATAGTATTGCATCGGTAAGCGGCTACTCTATTAATCTTTTGCCATAGCCACATTCATGTATGAGAAACTTCCGGTGGTTGATACATTGGCCCAGGTTGCACCGCTCGAATTTACCAGGGTTTCCACATCCAGTAACGCCAGATCAGTCCCGGTAATTGTCAGCACACCCTCATTGTCAACCACGTGAATAACACTTCCTGCCCTTACATACATTGTTTCTTCACTTTCCATGTAATAGCAACCTCCTATCATGGTTCCTTCCATGCCATACCAGGACAGGTCAAGATAATAACCATTATTCGCATCACCAATAACCATTGTGGTATTTGTACCGTCAACCACATTGTAATCACCGGTTAAAGAGCTCGCCCCCTCATCGGTAATGAGTTCGATTGAGGCAACCGTATCGTTATCGGTATTCACAATCTTAATAACATTCAATTGCGAACCTTCAATAACTGTTCCTGCAAAACCAAAGGTTGCCGGAATGGTAATTTTATTTACATAAGAAAAGCTGGGTTTTGGTTCCTCACCATCATCATCGATGGAAGTGGCATTTTTAATATTAATGCTTCCTGGTGTTCCCAGAACAATCCAGGATGCGCCACTGGAAGCTGTCAGTGCTTCCAAATCCAGAATTCCCAGGTTGGTGCCTGTTACGGTAAGTGTATCAACGTTGTCAACAATGGTAATATCACCTTCACCTTCCCGGATAAACATTTTATTATCATCCTTAATATAGTACGATCCGCCTTCGAATATGCCAGTTCCGCCCCACCAGGACCAGTCAAGATAAAAACCGTTATTCACCTGGCCTGCAGCGTCAAGTCCGTCTTTCACGGTATAGGTTCCTGAAAGGGAAGTTGCATCTTCATTGGTAACCACTTCCAGGTAGGCCGTGAGCACATTATCAGCATAAAATGTAATCTTATGCTTGGTAGTTCCCGTAATCGCAACCGAGCCATCTGCGCCACCCAGTGCCGGCGTTTCTGTTTCGATGCTGTATGTATAGGCAGGCACATATGGATCGGGTTGGTAGTTAATAGCAAACGTTCCTGTTATTTTTAATACGGACTCATCAACCAGGTACAGAATTCCATTCATCGTGTAGGTGCTATCCTTTAATGCAATGGTCAATGTGCCTCTGGCAATTTGTTGCCCGTTAAAAGTTGAGCCATTGCTGCCTGTAATATAGGTTTTTTTGACGGCGGTTTCACTTGGAGTGAAGTCTGATGCAGGTAAAATATAATCGGAAGCCACAAACTTCATGTTTAGCGAATTGGAATCGGCATCTTTCAAATGAATTGAAAAAACATAGAGCGACCCCTCTTTTACTCTGCTCTGCGAAGCAAGTATGGTAAAGTCATGCTCAGACGGAGGGGTATATTTGCCGGTGAGCGGATCAAGGGCATCCTCCTCACATGATAACAGCATAAATGCCGAAATCAAGAAGTATATGATTAAATTCAGTTTTGTTTTCATGTCCTTTTTGTTTAATAATTTCAGTTTTATTTAGTTAAGGTATCGTCCGATGCGTTCTAAAGCCATTTCCAATGATTTTTGCCAAAATGCCCAATCATGTGTCCCCTCGCGGGCAATATACTCGTGTTTAAATCCTAAGGAGTCCAATGCTTCATGTACTGCCTGATTTGATTCATACACCAAATAATCGGAAGTTCCACAATCCAACGTATAATCCGGTAATTCTGCGTAGGAATCATAACCGGCAACGATATCGGAAATGGAAGGCGTTAATGGTGAACCTGCGCCTTGCACAGCACCACTCATCGAATAGCAATACACAAATTGACCGGGATGTGAAAAGGCATAATAGGAAGCTCCAAAGCCTCCCATTGACAATCCGGTAATAAAACACGTTTCACGCGATGCATTCACACGGTAGGTTTCTTCGATATAAGGAAAAAGTTCATCCCAAAAGTAGGTTTCATACCTTAACTCGTTTTGATAGCCATCGACATAAAAGGTGTTAAATGCATCAGGCATGACCACAATAATCGGGTCTACAATTTCATTTTTGATTGCATTCTGCACAATCTCTTTGACATTGCCGTCTTCTGCCCATGAATTGTTATCACCATACATCCCATGGAAAAGATACAATACCGGATAATAGCGTTCGGTATGGATATAGTAATCATTTGGTAAAATAATGTTGTATTTCATTGTCTGGTTAAGCACTGTGCTGGTTGTATTCCTGTCTTTCAAAAGGCTGACATTGTCAGTACTTACCAATACTCCTTCCTTGTCATTGTTGCACCCCGGCAAAAAATGAATAAGGCCAAGAAGAATGATTACTATATTCCTTTCTTTCCTGTTCATACCAACATGGTGATCACTATCCTTCAACAACATACAATTCCTACCAACCACTGTTTTGAGTAATGTTTTTATTTAATTGAATCTCGGTTGACGGAAAAGGAAACAGGTAATTTCTCTCCTTAAAACCATATTTTCCTTCACTGTTTCCCGTCAATTTGTAGGTAACTGTTCCGTTTGAAGCCATCACGGGGTATTCTTTCCCCTGGCCGGCCAACACCGTTGCGGCATCGCCCCAGCGAATCAAATCCTGGTAGCGCACATCCTCGAAACAAAGTTCCAGCCGGCGTTCTGTTTTAACGGCATCCATGGTTGCGGTTATGTTCGCTAGATGAGCGCGGTTGCGTACCATATTAAGGTAAGTATCGGCCTTGTCCTGGTTACCCGCTAAAAGGTTTGCCTCTGATGCCATCAACAGGACATCAGCATACCGCATAATCTGAAAATTGGCATCCCAGGCAAAACCATAGCCGGCAGCAGGCACTTCTTCCTTTTTAATCCTGTTTTTCCAGAATAAATACCCTTCGCAGATTATTGTTTTTCCTGCATCCAGGCTTACACCCATATCCTGAACCTGCTCATAGGTTTTTATGGTATGGTTTAAACGGTAGCCATCTTCGCCTTCATTTGCCACAAATGCATCGTACAATCTCTTTTGGGGCAGGCAAAAACCCCAGCCAAGATCTGCCAATCCTATGGCAGAAACCGGTGTGGTTGTAAACCGGTCGGTACGCCAATGTGTCATCAAATGCAGAAAGCTGAAGTTGTTAAACACATTGTTTGCATCCACCACACGGTTCAACTCAAACATTGACTCACAGTTGTTTTTGTTGTTGAATGAGAAGATCTCATCATATTCGCCATTGAACAACATATACAGTTGAGAGTTTATAACTTCCTCGAAAGCTTCAGCCGAGGCTGAGTATTTTTCCTGGTAGAGGTAAGCCTTACCGAGCAGAGCCTGTGCAAATTGCTTGGTTACGCGGTAAACAGACCGATCGTCAACAGTTGATTTTTCCACCAGGCTTCCCGATGCAATGGCATCGGTCAGATCTTGTTCAACAAATGCCCACAATTTATTTACATCGCCATTGGGCATTTGATATTCAGATGGTTGCAAAAGATGATCAACCAATGGAGGCGTTCCCCACATTGAAATTAAATCGATATAGGCAAAAGCACGAAATACTTTGGCTTCGGCTATCATTTGTTTCTTTATGTCCGATTCAGGTGCAATGTATTGCATTACAATACTGGCATCGTAGATAATCTTGTAATAGCTCTGGAAACAACCTGAAAGAAATGAGTGTTCGGCGCTGAATGTAAACTCGTTCATTTTTTCCAGGTCGTTGTTATCGCCACGATCAGCGCCCCCGGCCCAGATATCGTCGGAACATATGTTTTTCAGGAACTTGTAATTGTATTGCATACCTCGCAATTCTCCATAAATTGCGGTTACTGCACCCACGGCACTTTCGTCGGAGCCATAGTATTCATCCAGGTCAATGGCCCCTTTTTGTTCAATGTCCAGTTCTTTTTCGCACGAGACCGTTAGAAAAGCCATTGTTGCTGCCAGATATATAAAAGTTGTTCTTTTCATGTCGCTAAGGAATTTAATGTTTAATGATTAGAATGACACGTTAACCCCAAACACTACTTTTTTTGATGTAGGATAGCTTCCCTTGTCAACGCCTATTGAATTGCCCTCGAAAACTCCAAATGCATTTCGAAAACCAGTAATTTCCGGGTCAAAACCAATGTACCGGGTAAATGTGAAGTAATCATCGAGAGAGCCATAAATCCTGAACCCTCCTACATGTATCTTTTTAAGCAAGGATTTTGGAAGAGAATACCCCAATTGAACCTGTTTTATTTTGAAATAGGAACCATCGAAAATCACTGCCGACGAGGTATAATATTTGTCCAAATCGTTAGCTCCCGATCGGGGCCTTATTCCGGTTGGGTTACCTGTCTTCCACCGGTTTTCAGTATAATATGTCAGGCTATTTACCGCATAATCGGTACGGTTCAGGCAGCTGTATATATCGTTGCCGTATGACCCTTGCCCAAACAATATCACATCAATTCCCTTGTACGCAGCAGTCAGGGTCATGCCATATGTAAGGTCAGGAATACCTTTTCCTATCATTACTTTATCGTCATCATTAATGATAGCATCGTCATTCTGGTCAATAAAAACCGGATCTCCGGTAGCGGCATCAACTCCCTGAAATTCATATCCATAGAAATACCAGGCTGGTTTCCCGACTTCGAAACGGGTAATGCCACTTGTAGTATGGAAGCTTGCTCCGGCAATGTAATCCAGTGATTGATGAATGTTGGTGACTTCATTTCTGAGGTAGGTAACATTACCACTCATGCCATAGTGAAACCCGTCTTTGACTTCCTGCCATCCGAGTTCCAACTCTAAACCCCTGTTCTTGATATTTCCGGCATTGATAGGTGAAGCCGTGTTGCCCACAATAGTAGACGGTGTAATTCCCGTAACTATCAGATCTTTTGTCTTTTTATTATAATAATCAAAATTCAGGATCAACCGGTTACGCAGGAATCGGGCATCAAGACCAATGTCGGTTTGTTCATGGGTTTCCCATCTCAATTCGTCGTTACCAGTTGTTGCAGGTTTGTAACCAATGCTGTAAACAGGATCTGAACTGAACGGATAGCTTCCCGAGCTTGTTACAGAGGTCAGGTATCCATAACTGCCAAGCCCGGCCAAAGAACCATTTTGCCCCCAGCTTACCCGGATTTTCAAAAAATCCATAAATTTTGAGGCATTCGCCATAAACGACTCTTTTGAGATTACCCATCCGAGCGAACCACCAGGGAAATAACCCCATCGGTTTTCTAATGGCAGGTATGCAGCATCGAAAGCATCGGCGCGCAATACAAACTCTGCCAGATACTTTTCTTTGTAGTTATAGGAAAGACGGCCAAAATATGCATTTTGGGTTTGCATGCCGGGCTCTCCTCCCGAAACGGATTGTATGGCTTCGTCGGTGGCATAACCAAAATAATAGTACCGTGGATCATCTCTTTCCACACCCAAAATGGTATCATTGCCGTTTTTGCTTCCTGAAACACCATACGACCGGATTTCAGTAAATGACGTACCAACCATCGCTGTAATATTATGGTTGCCGACAGCACGTGTGTAATTGGCAAAGTTTTCCCACTGGATGCGTGTATTCGTATAGGTTGATGCATTCAGGGAAACAAAATTGCGATGTGCCATTGCGTTGGCGTAATAGTCCTGCGAGTATCCATAACTTTCCATTGCGGAAAGCAGGTAAGAAAAACGCGAGGTTACTATCAGCCCTTTAATGGGTTTCAGGTTCAAAAAAGTCGTTCCGTTAAGATTGAAGCCTGCGTTTTGGTTATAGTCCCTGTCTCTCATAATTAACGGATTGAGATTTTCGCTTGTCAGGTAGGGCGATACACTGTAATAATTACCATTGCCGTCGCTTAAAAGTTCTCCAAGCCCGGTTTCACGATAACCGGCCAATGAGGCAACCATAAAATCGGGCATGTTTTCTTCCGTGTAAGTAACCGGTGTCATTGGGTCGAGCTGCAAGGTGCTTAAAATAATCGAACTGTATTCCGATCCTTCCGATACAGACCTTCTTTTGTAGTATTCAATCTGATTATTCGTCCCGACTTCAAGCCATGGTTTGATGTTGTAGCTGGCATTTATCATACCTGTGAAGCGCCTATACATATCGGCATCTCCAACCACCATTCCATTATTATTCAACATACTGCCCGACACGTAATAGTTACCTTTATCGTTACCCCCTTCAAATCTCAGGCTGTGGCGCTGCATCAACGAGGATTCAAAAATTTCATTTATCCAGTCAGTATTTTGATTAAAATCCCAGTATTTGAAGACCCTGTCCATGCTAAATTTTCCGGCCTCTGTCCAATAATCGATGAATTGTTCGGAGTTCATTACTTTGGGAGTTTTACCGAAACTTTGTGAGGTGAACTGATAATCATAAGTGATTGTGCCGTTTCCGATTTTTCCTTTTTTGGTTGTAATGAGAATCACCCCGTTGCCGGCTTGTGCCCCATAAATTGCAGCCGATGCGGCATCCTTTAAAATTTCCATGCTCTCTATGTCATTAGGATCGATGCCGGCAATGGACGCTGCTATACGCCCATCGACCACATATAAGGGATCTATCGCATTGTTGGAGTTGATACCCCTTATGCGTATGGTTGGCGAACTGCCCGGCGATGCCGAGGATGTATAAACCTGCATACCCGCCACTTTACCGCTAAGTGCCTGAAGCGGATTGGTAATGGTGCGGTTTTCCAGATCCTCTGATTTTACCTTCGATATCGAACCGGTAACGGAGCTTTTCTTCATAACTCCGTAACCGATGACAACAACTTCCTCCAGGCTCATAATATCTTCCACCAAAATAATTTGGAAATAGTCCCTGCCGGCAACATCGATCTCCTCGGTAAGATATCCGACAAAAGAAATTAGCAGGGTCGCATTCTCCTGAACATCTGATAGTTCAAAATTTCCCTCTGCATCAGTGACCGTACCGGAAGTTGTTCCTTTAATCGAAACTGTTGCACCGGGCAAAGGAACATCATTTGCATCAATAACTTTTCCCTTTATGGTTTTTTGTTGAAATACCTGAACCATTCCCGGCGCCTGATCCGGATTCCTTTGGTCAACAATGGCATAATGCCCGGTTATTTTGCCGCCGGTATCAGGATATCCGGCGGCTGTCAGCATATTCAGATTGGCAATGAACAACAGTACCAGCGTTATTCCGCCTTTGACAGGAATTCCTGAAAGGGGGAACAGAATTTTCATGTTGTACCTTTTTCTCTTCATAGTTTTCATGTTTGATATCAGTGTTGGTTTTTTATTGGTTAAGGCTTCTCTAAAATCCGGAGAATGGAAAGGCATACATGACTTCCAGCAATTCCTTGTCATGGTTATATTTTAACTCGCAGTTCGTATTGAATAGCATGGTAGCCTGGTTTTGGGGGGTGAACGCATCCCATCTGATCAGATCACCGCCATTGGGGTCTCCTGTCCTTGCAAAATGGATCCAGGCACTGCTCATTTTATCAGCGAGTTCCAGGGCTTCCCTGCCGCCTCCTGTCATCTTGTTGCATCGCGGTACATTATTAAATACAAAGGGCAACTCCATACAATGGGTCGACCGGAACCTCCCCTCCAGCACAGGTGATTCCCAGGTAAATAAGTAGGTATAAACAGGAGCCCCCTGAGGATTGTATTTCAGCGTTGCATGCCTGACGGCAGCCGGACGAAAAACCTGGTCAACATCCATTAAATCTTGCGGATCGTAATCAGGATAGGCTTTCTCAAAAGCACGCAGGAATTCATCGGTAGCATTACCATATTTTGTTACCAGTCTTTTCATTGCAGTATTCCTATCCATATTTCTAAGTTCAGGATCGTATGCACTGGCTGTAAATTCATGCAGCGTAGTCCCGATGATCATAGGAATGTCCTTCGACTGTTCAATAGCTCTCGGATCACTAGGCTGATAGGGCAGAACATTTCCATCGACCGTCGGGGCCCAACCGAAAATAAAGGCATTAAAACCTTCTTCCCGTGCCTCTTCCTTAACCTGTGTAATTACCTTGGTACCGGCTTCGAGCAACCTGTCGAAGGGATAATTTCTGAGTTCATCGATTTGTGAGGGTTTAAGCTTTAATTCCTCCATTAACCGGCAACCAATTTTTCTCGAATAACTTGTTTCCATCATATTGAGCAATGATCCGCTTTGTACAATGGCTTTATGGAAAAGTCCCCTGGCCAGGGGCGTTGCCATCAGGGCTGTAACTTTTCCTCCCCCTCCTGACTGACCAAAAAGAGTCACATTACCCGGGTCTCCCCCGAAGCTTGCAATGTTGTTTCGTATCCATTTTAAAGCGGCTATCAGATCGAGCAAGCCCGCATTACCTGATTGGGCATATTTCTCACCAAAGGCTGACAGGTCTAAAAAGCCCAACACGTTTAATCGATGGTTAAGCGATACCATGACCACATCGCCTTTCCTGCATAGCTCAGCACCATCATAGGAAGGAAGTTCCTGACCTGAACCCGCTGCATATCCCCCGCCATGCAACCAAACCATTACCGGACGTTTTCCATTATCGCTAATTCCCCGGGTCCAGATGTTTAACCTCAGGCAATCTTCACCGGTATACCCATCGTCCCAATCGAAGACAAAAGCCTGTTCATCCGAAAGCCATCCCATGCGTTTCCCCTGAGGACAGACCGGTCCATAAGCACGTGTACTCTTTATTCCATCCCATGCCTTGATTTTGTGCGGTGGCATAAACCGTTCCGCTTCGGCATAGGGTATCCCTTTGTATATATAAATGCCATCCTCAATATAGCCGGCAACCTTCCCCGCTTCCGTTTCAACGGTTACATTTTTCTCAGCGGTGATTACTTCCCGGTTAGATTTTGTTTTAAGTTTCTGAATTTCCCCCCCGGAACACGATAACAGAAATACAATAAGAAATGGAATCAGGATTAAACTTCGGATTTTCATAATATTGTTTTAAGGTCACTACCTTTACAATATTATTCAATGCAAATTGCCCCGGATATCTGATATGTTCAATTAAGTTTCTTGTTTGTTTAAAATACTGCTTGTTTATTTGTTCAATTTCTTTCGTATTTGTTTAAAAGTAGTTTCATAGGATAGTTCGAAAAGGGTAAACTGCTATATTTATGAGCCCTAAAACAACACGAGATCGATGAGGAAAGAAATTTTACTAATCATCATATTTTTAATTCTTTTATCTGTTTCAGGAAAAACCATTTCCAATTCAAAGACAGATCCGCAACAAAGCCCGATCATTGCTACCAGTATATCTAATCAGCAAATAACATCTTTTGCCGAAGATGCCCGGGGGCATATATGGATTGCAACCATCAGGGGACTCAACAAGTACAATATTTTTGAATACCAACAGTATTTCAGCACCAATGATTCTTTAAGCATTAGCGATAACAGGATACAGCATATTTACAAGGATTCGAGGAACCAACTGTGGGTGGCCACCGTGAATGGAATTTGCCGGTATACCGATCAGGATTGTTTTGAAAAGATACCGATTGAAGGGCCAAGCAACAATGCGATATATCTTTTCGAAAACAATGACGGGAAATTGTTTCTTAACATGAATTTTGAAATTAATGCCTACAATCCCGGGACGGGATTCTTTGAAGTGGCCATTAAGGATCTCAGGCCCGATGACTATTCTACCCGTTGTTTTATCGATAGATCAAATAATCTGTGGATAACTCAATCCCATGAGATCCGGTGTTACAACAGCAATACATACGAACTTAAGGAAACATACAATGTCGATTCTTTGATCACCTTTTCACACCTGGATGAAAGCGGCACGATTTGGTTCGGTTCGTTCACTCATGTAGCATTATTTGATACCAAAACAAGGCAATTTGTGCAAGCCCCGGAGGAAATCACCACGCATCCTGTTTTATCGAAATCCATTATCATACAGATGTATCCCTATAACAATTCCTCTACAATTATACAGACACAGAAGGACGGTTTATTTGTTTACAACCATATTACCAACAAATTGGTGCATGAATCAGAGAACGGATTCCCCTTTGAAGTTCCCGATTTCGATATAACAACTTTCTTTACGGATTCACAGAAGAACTTGTGGATCGGTTCCTACGACCATGGTTTTACAGTACAATACCACTACAAAAAGCGGTTTAACAATAATAACTACCTGGTTTCCAAATTGGAAAACAAATCCGTGATATCCGTTATAACGGACAAGGAAAATAATGTATGGATGATCACCCGGAACAAAGGCCTCGTCATTTATAACGAAAAGACGCTGGACTTCAAATCATTTGACAATGAAAACTTATTCGGATTCCTGCATTCCGATTTCCACCACAAAGCAGAAAAACTTTTTGTGGACAGGGATAACAACATCTGGATCCTGTCATTTTGGATGCTGCTAAAGACCAGGCTTGAAGCAAACCAGGTAAAGGTAAAAAAATGGTATTACTTTCCGGAGGGAATACTTTCTATAACACAAGACAATCATGGTACAATCTGGGTCGGAGGGATGAATGATAAAATCTATACACTCCGGAATGAAGAGGCCCGGTTTGAGACTTACCCCCTGTATGGCAAGGGTTTCAATTTTACTCCCTGCATGATAACCCTCTCTACAGGGCAAATTCTAATCGCTTCTTTTGACCAGGAGTTACAGCTTATTGATCCGGATACCAGGAAAGTATCAACCATTCCGATCAAGGATCAGATACACCTGTCTAAGTTTATTCCCAGTGAACTTTTTGAAGATTCAGAAGGGAATATCTGGATAGGTACCATAACCAACGGATTATTCTGCTATTCCCCCGGGAATGCCAGGATCAGCCATTTTGACAACATCGCATGTTCCGACATTTCCAGCATAACCGAAGACGTTTCAGGAAATATGTGGGTGGGGACTTTGTATGGACTTAGCAAGTTTGACCGAACAACGGAGAACTTTTTTAATTATTACAATACCGATGGGATCGGAGGAAACCAGTTCAATCAGCAGAGCGTGTGTCAAATGCCCGATAATTCGTTGATCTTTGGCGGGACACATGGCATCACCTATTTTAATCCGATTGATATAAGATATAAAAGAAGCGTTCCCTTGTTGTTTGAAAACATAAAAATTCATAATGAATTACAGCACCCTATAACCAGTAACAGCATAGACAAACACCTGGCATTCAATCCCAATATAAAATTGGACTATAAAGAAAATAATTTTGCCATAACATACACTGCCATTGATTACAGCGAATTTGAACGGGTGAAATATGCCTATAAGCTTGATGGTTTCGATGATATCTGGATTGAAGCCAATAAAAGCCACCTGGCTTATTATTCCAATGTTCCGCCGGGAAGATACACCTTTAGGGTCAAAATCTATGATGATGAGGGGACTGTATCCGAAACAGAAAATGCTATTTCGGTCAGAATCAAGCCGGCTCCCTGGTTCAGCTGGTATGCCATCGGATTCTATCTGCTTGTCTTTTACTTTATTGTTGCCTATATCCTGAGAATTTTCAAACGTATTAAAACCAGTAAGGAAGAAGCCTTGCGGGCTGAACGGGAGAAAGAACAGGAATACCTGGTCAATAAAATGAATATGAGCTTTTTTGCAAATTTATCCCATGAATTCCGCACTCCTTTGACCATGATATCCGGTCCGGCAGCCATGTTGTCCAAAGATGCCTCGATCAAGGAGGAAGCCAGGAAATACCTGTATATCATCCAGCGCAATGTTAACCGAATGCTCCGCCTGGTAAACCAGCTGATGGATTTTAACAAACTCGAAAATGATGCGCTAAAGCTTAAAGTGAGACTTGTCGACATTATAGCCGAGATAAGACAGATCGTAGAGGTTTTCAGGCTCAATGCTGCTGAAAAGGGTGTAGAGCTAAGCACCGTTGGGTTGGAAGACAACTGTATAATGTGGGTAGACACGGATAAAATAGATAAAATCCTAACCAACCTGATCTCGAATGCTTTAAAATTTAGTGGTCCGGACGGCAAGATCAGAATATCATTTGATGTTATAAGCCGTGAGGCAGCCAACGAAAAATACAATCTGTCGATGGAGAACAGGGGTACTCAATTTGTTAAGGTATCTGTATGTGATACAGGAAGAGGTATTCCTGAAGATAAACTCGAGAAAATATTCGAACGTTATTATCAATTGGATAATCAAACCCGTGAGTTTTACAACTGGGGCACAGGAATCGGATTGTATTATGCCCGTTGCCTTGTGGAACTGCATCACGGAAAAATCAAAGCTGAAAACCGGATGGAAGGAGGTGCTGAATTCAGTTTCATATTGCCGGTAGACGATCAGGTGTATGCCGAGGAGGAAAGAGTGCATTCCGATGAAAATCAACAGAAAATTGAGATTCCCAATAAACCTCAGGAAGAACTTCTGACTGAAAGAACAGAAATTCCCGTGGCAAAGCCAAAACTATTGATCATTGATGATGATACCGAAATAATACACTACCTGAAAGCCCTGTTGAGCCCATCCTTTGAAATAACGTACAAGTTTGATGCAGAATCTGCCTACACTATGCTGAAAGAAACAGAACCGGAACTCATTTTATGTGATGTAGTCATGCCCGGAACGGATGGTTTTGCGTTTTGTAAAAAAGTCAAGGAGAATCCTTCTTATTGCCATATCCCCATTATCCTGGTCACTGCCAAGGCAACCGTGGAGAACCAGGTCCAGGGACTAAACACAGGTGCCGATGCATACGTGACCAAGCCATTCGACCCATCGTATCTCATTGCATTGATCAATTCACAACTCAAGAACAGGAAAAAAATTCAGAGTTTATTGGGTAGTTCAACCAAAACGGAAAAAATTGAAGGGGATGTGCTTTCCCCATACGACAAAAAATTCATGGGCAACTTGTACGATCTGATGGAAAAAGAGCTTTCCAATCCTGAATTGAATATAACCCGTATTACCGAGGCGATGAAAATATCCAGAACCAAATTCTATTATAAGGTCAAGGGTTTGACAGGAGAAAATCCCAATGTGTTTTTTAAAACCTATAAATTGAACCGTGCAGCTGAATTATTGCTGGAGGGCAACCAGAATATCTCGGAAATAGCTGATATTACAGGATTCAGTACACCCTCACATTTTTCAGTCAGTTTTAAGAAACAATTTGGTGTGTCCCCCAGTGCTTATCATAAATTGAGATAATGCTGGTTTGCATGTGTTTTTAACCATTGCAGGATAAGCATCCTGAAATACGATTTTCAACTTTATATTGGGGGGATATATTGGGGGTCGGACCAAGATATAGTATTGATAAATAGTTATTTAGATATATAAATAAGCCTGTTTTGAGGCTTAGAGCATTGTTTTTGGCCCCAAAAACGACATGCTAAGGAACTTCTTTCAATATATCTTCTGCATTAATTGGCTTAAAATGGTGTTTTTGCCCCTAAAAATGCACTTCAAAGAGATAAAATGGCCTAAAAACAGAGAGCCATTAGTCATTAGCCTTTGGCCGCTAGCTATTGGCTGTTAGCTAAAAGCCAATAGCCAATGGCTGCTTTCAGTGTCATGTTGCATATAAAAGCACCCGGATAACCGAATAATGTCAATTCATTTGTATATTTATCATTTCTGATCCATAACTTATTAAAGTATACATACGTGAAAACCATCCTCAGTTTGCTTCCGATAAGTCTTGTTGTGATGCTGTTTGCTATCACATCAGGATGTTCCAGGACTTCATCCGAACCTGGTTACGTGTTGTTCGACTGGTTCGAATATCAAGGCTCAGATCCGGTTTTTGAAAAGTATAGGCCGGGAAGCGGGGAATTCCAGAATCCACTGATGCCTGGCTTCTACCCCGATCCCAGCATATGCCGGGTTGACAGTGATTACTACCTGATCAATTCAA
>CAYMJH010000091.1:0-14330 GCA_964390385.1 uncultured Bacteroidales bacterium
AAGATGACAAAGGATAGCGCCTTGGTGGCCATGGTGTCGGCTTTCCCATAGCCGTAAGGGTATTTTTTATCCGGCGGCCTGGAAAGGATACGTGCGGTGATGAGGGTGATGAAGGAAATGACGACATCGGTGGATGAGTCGATGCCATCGCCGACAACAGCCAGGCTACCGGCGACCAGACCGGTTACTATTTTCATGACGGCCAGTACCGCGTTACCGGTCATCCCCACCCAGGAGGCTTTTTTGATTTCATTTTCGCGTGATGGCATGGGGGTGGATGGTTAAAAGGGTTGTAAATGGTTGTAGATGGTTGTAAGTTGTGGGTTGGTTTTCCTGACTCTGTTCTTTACGCAAACAACAGCAAACTCACAGCCATTACCATCATACCGCTGATGACACCGTAAATGGCCAGGTGTGGCTCTCCGTATTCCCGTGCGGCCGGCAACAGCTCATCGATGGAAATATAAACCATAATGCCTGCCACGGCGGCAAACAGGATGCCGAAAAGAGTTTCGCTGAAGAAGGGTAACAGGATGAGATATCCTGCCAGGCCTCCGACGGGTTCTGCCAAACCCGACAGGAAAGAAAGGCGGAATGCCTTTCGCTTGTCCCCGGTGGCGTAGAATACGGGCACCGACACGGCGATGCCTTCGGGGATGTTATGAATGGCGATGGCTACCGCGATGGCAATGCCGAGGCCCGGGTCCTTTATCGCCGCCGTAAAAGTGGCCAGTCCTTCCGGAAAATTGTGGATCCCGATGGCCAGCGCTGAAAAAAGTCCCATTCGAAGCAGCTTCTTCTTCTTCAGCAACTCGGTGGGATGCTCAACGTCTTCTATTTTCTTCAGTTCGTGCGGGTTTTCCATCTCCGGCACCAGCCTGTCGATAACGGCAATGAGGAAAACGCCGGCGAAGAACGCCGCCACCGTCACCCAATACCCGGTCTGGTTTCCCAGCTCAGCGGTCAGCGAACTTTTAGCCTTAACGAATATCTCGATCATCGACACATAGATCATCACGCCCCCTGAAAACCCCATGGCAACGGAAAGGAATTTCGTATTGGTGGTGCGGGCAAAAAAAGCGATAGCACTTCCGAGACCGGTCGCCAGGCCAGCAAATAAGGTGAGGAGGAAGGCGATGAGGATGTTTTCGAAAGGCATAGAAAGATTAAAGATCAAAGATAAAGGATCGCAGAGTAAAGAACAAAGAACAAATACAAGAAAAATCACCAATCACCCTTGTCCGCCGAAGCTTCAGCGAAGGCGGAAATCACCAAATAAACACATCACGGCAGAAAAACCCTGATCCTTTCGATCAGTTTCGACGGTTCATAAGGCTTGGCAAGATAGTCGTCGCACCCGGCATTCATGCATTCAATCCTTTCCCTTTCCATGGCAAAAGCGGTTTGTGCGATAACCGGCAGGGACGGATTGAGCTTTTTGATTTCCATGGTGGCCTTGTATCCGTCCATTTCAGGCAATTTGATATCCATCAGCACTACATCAATGGTACCCTGTTTCACCTTTTCCACAGCCTTCACCCCGTTTTCAGCCCTGATGATGACGGCTTTCGTTCTCTTCAGAATTTCAAAAATATAGGCATAATTATGATCCTCATCCTCCACTACCAATATCGTCTTATTATGCCAATCGGGCCTGGTTGAAATAGTCTCCCCCATGTTTTTTAATCTGTCCGTTTACTGAGTAAATAAAGCACAATCAAGAACAAAGACCATACCATTTGAACCGTTGTTCAGGTCAATGTTCATTATTGAGATATTCATTTGTCAAAAAGTCATAATTGAATACTTATGTTAAGATATGAATTTTGCTCTTTCTTTCCAACAGGATTTTTTAACAAAACGGCAATGCCTTTAAAGAGCTTATTCTCTGTTCATAACTATTGGCATTGTTTTGGAAAAACAATCCCGTGATCGTAAATTACTTTCCTGGAATTTAAGACCTTTGCCACCATACGGATAAAAACGGAATGATTCATTTAATGCAAAAAGGATGGGACGAAAGAAAAAGAAGGGTTCTTCCTCGGGCGGAGTGAATAAAAAAGCGCTGTCAAACAGTCTTTTGGGAATTTTTTCCCAGCATCCCAAAAAGATTTTTAATTACAAGCAGCTGGCCAAACTGATGTTGATCACCGAATCACATGAAAAAAGGCTGATCACCGAAATCCTCCAGGAGCTTAAAAACAGGGAAGCCCTCGAGGAAATTTCCACCGGCAGGTTCAGGCTTAAATCATCGGGAGGCTATGTTATCGGCAAGGTGCAGATCGTCACCGGCGGATATGGTTTTGTTTCCTCCGAGACTATGAAAAAGGACATATTTGTCTCACAGAATAACCTGAATCATGCGTTGAACGGAGACACCGTTAAAGTATACCTGTATGCCCACCGCAAATCGGAAGAGCCCGAGGGCGAAGTGATCGAGATCCTGGAGCGGGCGCGTGAAACCTTTGTCGGCGTCATCGAACTGTATGAAAGATATGCATTCCTTACCACCGACAGCCGGCAAATGCCCTTCGACCTGTTCATCCCCCTGGATAAGTTAAACGGGGCAGGGCACGGCCAGAAAGTCATTGCCCGCATCACCGACTGGCCGAAAAATGTCAAAAATCCATTCGGTGAGGTCATCGAGATCCTCGGAAAGCAAGGCGACAATGATGCCGAAATGCATGCCATCCTGGCTGAATTCGGCCTTCCCTACCGTTTCAGCGAAGAGGTGGAAGAAGAGGCAGCCCGTATTCCCGACTCCATCAGTGAAAAGGAGATCGCAGCCCGGAGGGACTTTCGCAGCGTTCCGACTTTCACCATCGATCCCGAGGATGCCAAGGACTTCGATGACGCCCTTTCCCTGAGGCGCCTGCCCGGCGGGAACTGGGAAATCGGCGTGCATATTGCCGACGTTACCCATTATGTAAAGCCCGGCACCCTCATTGATCTTGAAGCATTGCAGCGGGCGACCTCCGTTTACCTGGTCGACCGTGTGGTGCCCATGCTTCCCGAGAAACTGTCGAATTTCATTTGCTCCCTCCGGCCTGATGAGGATAAGCTTTGTTTTTCAGCCGTTTTTGAGATGGATGACGAGGCCCGTGTTCAGTCTGCCTGGTTCGGCCGCACCATCATCCGGTCAGACCACAGGTTTTCATACGGCGAAGCGCAGCAGATCATCGACACCGGCAAAGGCCACCTGAAGGATGAGATGCTGAAGCTCAATGACCTGGCCATCATCCTGCGCAGGCGGCGGTTCGAGCACGGAGCGGTGGCTTTTGAACGCGACGAGATCAAAGTTGACGTCGACAGCAAGGGAAAACCGGTGCGCATCTATTACAGGGATCACGGCCCCTCCCATGAGCTGATCGAGGAATTCATGCTGCTGGCCAACCGCCATGTTGCTGAATCCGTGGGCAGGGTAAAGGATAAAAAAGACAGGAAAACCTTCGTTTACAGGGTACATGACAAGCCCGACGAGGAAAAGCTCAGGAAATTCTCCCATTTTATTAAGAAATTCGGCTATAAATTGTCCCTTTCCTCGGGCAAAAAGACAGCGGAATCGATCAACCAGGTGCTGCATGACGTGAAGGGGACCGGCGAGCAGGATATCGTCGAAAACCTTGCCCTCAGGGCAATGGCCAAGGCCGAATATACCACCAGCAATATCGGGCATTACGGCCTTGCCTTTGAGTATTACACTCATTTTACCTCTCCTATCCGGCGTTACCCCGATATGATGGTGCACCGGTTGCTGCATGAATATCTCAGGGGCGCAGCCTCCAAAAACCAGAAAGAACATGAAAAAATGTGCAGGCAGTCCACTAAAATGGAGATCCTGGCCATGGAAGCCGAACGCGCTTCGGTTAAATACAAACAGGTTGAATTCATGCAGGACAAGATCGGCCTGCAGTTCGACGGCATCATATCAGGCGTGACGGAGTGGGGCATATACGCGGAGATCCTCGAGAACAAATGCGAAGGGATGATCTCCATCCGGGGACTGAAAGGAGATTTCTATGAATACGATGAAGACAACTATTGTATCCGCGGAAGGCGGTCGGGAAGGAAATACCAGATCGGCGATCCGGTAAGGATAGAAGTGGTAAAGACCAATCTGGTCCGCAAGCAAATCGACTTTGCACTGGTCAGCGACGATGAATAAAACAAACATCATTGCCCTATGGTATTGAACTATATCTGGATCGCCTTTTTCATCATCGGCTTTATTGTTGCCCTGGTGCGTTTCGCCGGGTACTTCTTCAGCGATTTTTTCCTGCAGACGCTGAATATCGTTTTTGACCAGGCCGACCGGGATATTTTTCAGACCATCATGCAAAGCCTTTTCCTCTCGGCCAAAACCAGTGTCGACATATCGCTTTACCTCATCGGTGTCATGACCCTCTGGCTGGGGATCATGAAAATCGGCGACCTGGGAGGCGCGGTGGGAGGCATGTCAAAACTCGTCAGCCCTTTTTTCAGCCGTCTTTTCCCCGGCATACCCAAAAAGCATCCCGTGCTTGGATCCATGCTGATGAATTTAAGCGCCAATATGCTGGGCCTGGACAATGCGGCAACGCCGCTTGGACTGAAAGCCATGAAAGAACTGCAGGAAGTGAACACCGAAAAAGACAAGGCTTCGAATTCCATGATCATGTTCCTCGTACTGAATACGGCCGGAATGACCGTATTGCCGATCAGCATCATCACCATGCGGGCGGCCTGCGGCGCGGCAAATCCCACCGATGTTTTCATCCCGCTGCTGATCGCCACTTTCTGTGCCACCATCACGGGCATGATCTATGTTTCCGTTGTCCAGAAAATCAGATTATTCCAGCCCATAGTCCTGGCCTATATCCTGGGTATTACAGCCCTCATCGCCGGCCTGATCCTGTACCTGAATTCCCTTCCGCCGGCCAGGGCTACTGTTTTCTCGGCCGTTTCGGGTAACATGCTGCTGCTGCTGGTCATCGCCCTGTTCATTTTCATGGGCATCCGCAGGAAAATAAATCTTTATGATACCTTTATCGAAGGGGCAAAAGAGGGATTTACCGTGGCCATCAAAATCATCCCTTACCTCGTGGCCATGCTGGCCGCCATAGCCGTTTTCAGGGCTTCAGGCGCCATGGACTGGCTCCTGGCAGGACTGGGCAGTTTCTTTGCCCTCTTCGGATTTGACACTGAATTTGTTAAGGCGTTGCCCGTAGCCCTTATGAAACCGCTGAGCGGCGGCGGAGCCAGGGGCCTGATGGTGGAAACCATGCAGACTTACGGAGCCGACTCTTTTCCCGGATTCCTGGCCTGCATCTTCCAGGGTTCCACCGAGACCACTTTCTATGTCATCGCGGTCTACTTCGGATCGGTCAACATCAAAAAAACCCGGTATGCCGTGACGGCAGGCCTGATCGCTGACCTGGCCGGGATGCTGGCGGCAATCTTTGTGGCGTATTTGTTCTTTAATGGAGGATGAAAAACAGTGAAAAACGAAAAGTGAAAAGTGGGGGAATGGAATGGTTATGGTTCTTGGTTCTTAATACATCAGATAATAAATCCCCAGGGTCAGGTAATTGTTATAATCCCCGTTGTTATAGCCGAACAGGTTGCCTATACGCCCGTAGCTGCTGATGCCATGCACATTGTCGTTGATGGACAGCATTGAATAGGAATAACGCAGATTGGCAGAAAGGTTATCGGTAATCCGGTAGTTCACCCCTGCCATCCAGGCTAAGTCAATTTTTTTGAAGTCCACAAAACGACTTTCATCAACCGGTCCGTCGCTGTCCTCGCCGTTAATGGCAAACAGATAACCCGGCACAATGCCCAGGTCAAAGACCACTTTTTTCTTCAGGGTATAGGTCGCCATCACAGGCAGGTCGATGTAATGCAGGCCTATTTTGTAGACAACAGGATCGTCGGTGCTGGTTACCTTCTGTGCTCCCCTGCCGGCATAGCGGATCTCAAACTGCGCACCGAAATTTTTCCCGAATGCCGTATTCACGAAGACGCCTCCCTGGAAGCCCAGTTTGTTAAATCCGGCGTAAGAGTCGCCATCAACCTGGCTGGCCGTGGCACCAGCCATCAATCCGCCCTGAAACCGCTGGGCCAAAACGACGGAAAAACCAGACAAAGTTAAGACCGCCATCGATAAAATGAAAACAAGGGCTCTTATCATAATAACATTCAAATCTTCAAATTTCCAAACTTTCAGACTCCCAGAATCCCAGACTGCATGACTGCACGACTGCACGACTGCACGACTCCCCGACTACAGGTATTCCTTCCTCAACCTCTCCCGCAGCATCCCAACCCCCTTCCCCGCCTTTTCCTTAATCACCGTAACGGGCCGGTAAGAAGGGATGTCGATCTCATTGGGATCGATCATAAAAACCGGCACCTGCCGGGGTACATAATCGATAAGTCCCGCTGCCGGATATACCACCAGCGAGGTTCCGATAACCGTAAAAATATCGGCTGTGCCAACCAGGGCGGCGGCTTCTTCAATGGCCGGCACCGCCTCTCCGAACCATACGATGTGGGGCCTCAGCTGGTATCCTTTCTCGCAGGTATCACCGTTTTTTATTTCACCGTATCCGATGTCGTATATCAGTTCCGGATCATGGGTACTGCGGGCCTGCGTGAGAAGGCCGTGCAAATGAAGGACATGGCTGCTTCCCGCTTTTTCGTGCAGGTTGTCTACATTCTGGGTGATGATATGTACATCAAAATCCTTTTCCAGCTCTTTCAGCGCCAGATGTCCCGCATTGGGCACCGCGTCTTTCAACTGCTTTCGTCTCTCGTTGTAAAACCTCAGCACCAGTTCCCTGTTCCTGGCCCAGCCTTCGGGACTGGCCACTTCCATCACATCGTATTCCTCCCACAGGCCCCCGGTTTCACGGAACGTTTTCAGGCCGCTCTCGGCGCTCATTCCCGAACCGGTCAGCACAATAAGCTTCTTCATTATAAAATGTTTTGGATAACAAATTTAAAATAATATTCGCAACTTTGTCCTTTGTATGCATAAACCTGAACCTGCCCGGTATGATTGACAAACAGACCATTGACCGGATATTTTCCGCCGCTGACATCGTGGAAGTGATCAGCGAATTCGTTACGCTTAAAAAGGCAGGCCAGAGCTATAAGGGACTGAGTCCTTTCAAGAATGAAAAAACGCCTTCCTTCTTTGTTTCCCCGGCAAAAGGAATATTCAAATGCTTCAGCTCCGGCATCGGAGGCAACGTTGTCAATTTCCTGATGGAGCATGAAAAGCTTACCTACCCCGAAGCCTTGCGGTACCTGGCCAGGAAATATAACATTGAAATTGTTGAGAAAGAAGAAACCTTAGAGGAACAGCAGCTCAAAAATGAAAGGGAAAGCCTGCTGGCCTTGAATACCTTTGCCTGCCAGTATTTCACCTCCCTTCTCAAAACCGAGGAAGGCAAAGCGATAGGGAAAAGCTACTTCCTGGAAAGAGGCCTCAGGGATGCCAGCATTGATAAATTCCAGCTGGGCTATTCGAGGGAAGAAAGGTCAGCCTTTACCAGGGCTGCTCTCGACAAAGGGTATAAACTAGACTATCTCCTCAAGACAGGGTTGACCATACAGAAAGACAGCGAATACCGCTTCGACCGTTTTCACGGAAGGGTGATTTTCCCCATCCACAGCCTTTCAGGTCAGGTCATTGGCTTTGCCGGAAGGATCCTCAAGGCGGATGAAAAAGCGGCCAAATATGTCAATTCCCCTGAATCGGAAATATACCACAAGAGCCAGGTCCTTTACGGCCTTTTCTTTGGCAAGATGGCCATTGCCAAGCAGGATAAATGTTACCTGGTAGAGGGTTATACCGATGTCATTTCGATGTTCCAGGCCGGCATTGAGAACGTGGTGGCTTCCTCCGGCACCTCGCTTACCGTGGAACAAATCAGGCTGCTGAAACGCTTCACCAAAAACATCACGGTATTGTACGATGGAGATGAAGCGGGCATCAAAGCCTCTATCAGGGGCATTGACCTCCTGCTGGAGGAAGGGATGAACGTCAGGGTGGTCCTCCTGCCAAAGGACGAGGACCCGGATTCCTATGCCCGGAGCCGCAGCTCCCATGAATTCATGCATTTCATAACCGAAAACGAAAGCGATTTCATCACCTTCAAGACCAGGCTGCTGCTGAAAGATGCCGAAAATGACCCCATCCGCAAATCAACCCTGGTATCCGACATTGTACGCTCCATTGCCGTTATCCCTGAAAGCATCCCGCGATCGGTATACATCCGCGAATGCAGCCGCATGCTAGACGTGGATGAAAAAACCCTGGTCTCCGAAACCTACAAGATCAGGCGGGCCCGCTATGAACAAAAGACCAGGCAATCAGGCGGCTATTTTGAAATGCCTGCCTTTGAGACCAAGGCCGTTCCCCAGCTGCCTGTCGTCCAGGAAAAATACCAGGCTGAAAAGGAGGTGATCAGGCTGCTGCTCATCCACGGCGACCAGCGCTTTACCCTGAAAGATCCCGATAATAACCAGCACGAAATATCAGTGAAGGAATACCTGGTGCATGAGATTGAAAACGACGAGCTCGAATTTCACCATCCGGTCTACCACCGGATATTTAGTGAAATCAAAGAATTCTACTATAAAAACGAACCCTTGCCCGAAAAGTATTTCGTATACCACATGGACAACGCTGTGAGCAGCGCCGTAGTCGACCTGCTGACTTCCAACCATTACAGCCTGAGCAGAATATGGCGCAGGTTCGAAAGCTATGTGGCCTCCGAAGAAATGAAGCTGTCAGAAACAGTTCCCGAAGCGCTGATGGCTTTTAAGATCGACCGCGTGCTGAGAATGCTCAGGGAAACCGAAACTTCCCTGAAAAATGCGCAGGAAAGCAACGACAATGAGAATATTGACGCCCTTCAAAACAAATATATCATTCTCAACAGCCTGAAAAGAGAACTTTCCAAAGGACTGGGAGACAGGATCATTATTTCGCACCCATGAAAAACAGATTGACTGACCCGGCTTCCCGGGCCGGCGCCAAAAGCCTCCCTGCAAGGATCGCCGGTTTCAGGAAAACCATCCTTTGGACTGCCGTCATTTTAACACTGAGCTTTCTGCCGGGGAATGCCTTTGAAAATATGAACCTGTGGGACATCAGCTTCACGGATCTCATCGTTCACTTTTTCATGTATGCCGTCCTTACCCTGCTGATACTGCTCGAGCGATCAGGAAAAGCCCGGGACCTGAAACCGGCTACATTATGGTATGCCTTTCCCCTGGCGGCTTCAGCCGTACTCGGCCTGATTACGGAATTGGTTCAGGGCCTGTGGATCACGGGAAGAGACGGCAATATCGTTGATTTCCTGCTCAATATGTGCGGATCTGCCACTGTGATCCTGCTTTACCCCCGGATCAGAAAAATCAGATGACCATCTTGTGGTTCAGCCTGAGCTCATCGGCAAGGCTTCCGATGGTCTGCTCGCGGAACATTTTCCTGAGCTGTTCCCTGATTTCTTCATAGGTCCCGTGCATGGGACAGGGATTGCCGCTTTCCTTGCAGGAGCGTTGTGAGATAAGACATTTCTCAAACAGATCGTGGCCGTCGAACAGGATGATAATATCATACAGGGTGATCTTGAACGGATCCTTCAGCAGCCCGAAACCTCCGTTCGGTCCCTTGGTGGAAGAAAAAAGCCTGTGCTTTGCCAGTACCTGGAGGATCTTGGCCAGGAAAGGCGAGGGGATGGAAAGCTCCTTTGATATGAGCTTTATGCCGGCCTTGCTGGATTTATCCGTGTTCAGGGCCAGATAAATGGCCGCTCTGATGGCATATTTACAGGTATTGGATAACATGGGTCAGGGTTTTATCGGGATTTTTTCAATTCTTCTCTGATGCCTTCCTCCGTCAAACGGGGTGGCGATAAAGGTATCCACTATCTCGCAAGCCAGTTCGTAAGAAATAAACCGGGCCGGCAGGGCACAGATATTGGCATCATTGTGACTGCGCGCCAGCCCCGCAATGTCTTTTCTCCAGCATAGCGCCGAACGAATCCCGGCATGCTTGTTGGCCGTGATATTGATCCCGTTTCCGCTGCCGCAAAGTGAAATGCCGGCATCATACCGTCCGCTCAATACCTGCTCGGCCAGCGCATGCCCGAAATCGGGATAATCAACACTGTCAGGAGAATCCGTTCCCAGGTCCTCCACAACGTAATGCTTGCTGCGCAGGTAACCGGCAATTTTCATTTTCAGTTCATATCCAGCGTGATCGCTGGCTATGACAAATTTTTTCTGCTTCATGATAAACGGTTAATGTCCACCCGGTAATGTGCTTTGATTCCGCTTTGACAGTTGGTCACGTAACATCTTTCCCGCTGTCAAAGCATCCAGGTTTTGAACAAAGATAACAATTTGGATGTTGCAAAACTATGGCGACACCACTTGTTAAAACCATGTTCATTTCCCTGCTGATAAATTATGAATAAAACCTGAAAATAAACAACAGGCATACGATATTAACAACCAGGCGTCTTTTTCACAGAACGAGGCCTGCTTTATGAAAAATATTTAACAAACCATAAACAGGTGTTTTATCTAATTTTTCTATCTAATTTTGCACAAAACCTTTTATGAACCGCTGTTAATATTGACGCAATTCATTATTTTCCAGGGAAATTATTTTCACACGCGTTGTTAAAAGCTGTTCATAAACTAAGGATACAAGCCTTTACCGGAATAAATATGAACAGTATTAAATAACCATTATCATCATATATAAGTTTTGATTTTACAATGAATAATAATATAAATAATGATTTGTTAATTCATGGATTTCTCCGGAAAAAAATTCCCGCTGACCTGAACCTTCCGGAAGAAATACGAAGGCTTAAAAAGGAAAAAAATGCGGTTATCCTGGCTCATTATTACCAACAGGGAGAGATTCAGGATATGGCCGATTTTATAGGCGACAGCCTCGAATTGTCAAGAAAAGCCGCTAAAACGGATGCAGATGTCATTGTATTTTGCGGTGTTCATTTCATGGCTGAAACAGCCAAGATACTGTCACCCGGAAAAAAGGTCCTCCTGCCCGATCTGAAAGCCGGATGCTCCCTCGCAGATTCATGCCCTCCCGAAGAGTTTAAAAGGTTTATTGCCAGGCATCCCGGCCATACCGTGATCAGCTATATCAATACCTCGGCAGCCATAAAAGCCATGACTGACATTATCTGCACATCATCCAATGCAGCTGTCATTGTAAAAAGCCTGCCTGAAGATGAAAAGATCATATTTGCGCCGGACCGGAACCTGGGTAACTATATCAGCAGTATAAGCGGAAGAAAAATGGTGATATGGGACGGAGCCTGTCATGTCCATGCCAGGTTTTCACTGGAGAGGATTGTGGAACTCAGGAAAGAAAATCCTGACGCTAAAATCATTGCCCATCCCGAATGCGAAAAGCCTATCCTGATCCTGGCCGATTATATAGGATCTACTTCAGCCCTGCTTAAATTCACCGCTGAAGACAGGAGTGAAAAATATATCGTGGCAACGGAATCGGGAATACTGCACCAAATGGTAAAGAAACGTCCGGAAAAGGTTTTTATTGCCGCACCGCCGGATGATTCGAGTTGCGGATGCAATGACTGCAACTTTATGAAACTGAATACCCTTGAGAAGATCTATCTGTGCCTGCGGTATGAACGACCTGAGATCACCCTGGATGAGAAGCTGAGAATAAAAGCGGAGAAACCGATCAGGAGAATGCTGGAACTTTCAAAACAACTGGGAATATGAAAATTAAAGCCTCGGCATTGCTGTTGACCTGCCTGGGCATCTTTTTGCTCTGCGGAAGTCCCGCAAGGGCTCAGCAAAACATTGATCCCAACGGGTACAATATATTGTATTACCCGACCGGCAGGATATCAAGCGAAGGCACTATGCGCGACGGACAACCCGACGGGTATTGGAAAACCTATTATCCAAGCGGTGTGCTGAAATCGGAAGGTAACCGCAAAAACCATCTGCTTGACAGCGTGTGGATATTTTATGACGAAAAGGGAGATACGCTTCAGAAAATTAACTATCTGCTCGGAAGGAAAAACGGTTATACCATAACCTACAATACCGGTGAAAAAGACGATCCCATAAACCTGGGAAAGGTGATGTCAAGGGAATTGTACGTGAATGACCGGAAAGAAGGATTTTCGTATTATTATTACAACAACGGAGTTCTAAGGGAGATCGTTGAATACAAAGCCAATAAGAAACATGGCACGGCAACCGAATACAGCCTGAACGGCACCGTGATCACCATTCAGCAATTCTCGAACGGTGTGCTGACCGACAGGCAGAAGATCAACCGGTATGATGCAGGCAACCTGAAACAGGGCCTGTGGCAGGAATATAGCAGCAGCGGAAGGGTGAGCCGGGAAATGTATTATAAGGACGGCGAACTGAATGGCCAGTATAAGGAGTATGATTCCCTCGGAAATGTGAGACTGGTTTTGAGTTACCGCGATGGAAACCTGGCAACGGAAACTGACACCTCTTCCTTTGATGTGGAAGTAAGGAACGAATACGACCAGGACGGCAACGTCGTCTTTTCAGGCACCTATAAAACGGGCATTCCGGTTGGCATACACCGCAGGTTTGACAGCCTGGGCAACGTGAGCGGCGCCTGGATTTACAATGAGAGGGGTACCAGGATAGGGGAAGGGATCATCACCATGGAAGGCAAAAAGGAAGGGGAATGGACCTATTTCAATGAGAATGGATCAGTGAAGGCGAAAGGACACTATACCGGAAACCTGGAGACGGGCCATTGGATCTATTATTCAGAGGCAGGAAAGAAGGAACAGACCGGGGAATACAGGAACGGAAAATTTGAAGGCCTGTGGACCTGGTTTTATGACAACGGCAGCGTGAAAAGAGAAGAAGAATTTTATAACGGGAAGGAAGAAGGTAATTATACTGAATACGATGAAGCAGGCAATGTCATTGCGGGTGGAAAATATTATGACGGAGAGAGAGAAGGAGAATGGTTCTATAAAGTCAATGACTATATTGAAAAGGGCAGTTACCTGGGCGGGTTGAGGGACGGTAAATGGGTAGCCCTGTTTGCGAATGAAAAAATCAGGTATGAAGGTGTTTATATTCAGGGCAATCCGGACGGCCTGCATAAATTTTACTTTGAGAACGGAAAGGTAAAGGAGGAACAGTTTTTTGTTTCGGGTTTGCGTGAAAAAAACTGGAAAAAATATGACGAGAACGGTGACCTTGTATTGACCATAACCTATAAGAATGACAGCGAGGTCAGAATTAACGGGGAGAAGATTAACTTTGAACGGCAGGATATTAGACTAATTCGATGATAGCTGTAACGCATGATTGAAGAATTGAACATTCATAATTACAACATTGGCGATGAAGACAGGGAAATTGACCGCCAATTGCGACCCCAACGGTTTGATGATTTCAACGGACAGGACAAGGTGGTAGACAACCTGAAGGTTTTCGTAAAAGCTGCCAGGATCAGAAAAGAATCACTGGATCATGTTTTACTGTCGGGACCTCCGGGATTGGGAAAGACAACACTGGCCAACATTATTGCCAGGGAGCTGGGAAGCAATATCCGAACTACCTCGGGCCCTGTTCTTGAAAAGGCCGGTGACCTCGCGGGAATTCTTACCAATCTTGAAAAGAATGACGTGCTGTTCATCGATGAGATTCACCGACTTGGCTCTGTTGTTGAAGAATTTCTTTATTCGGCTATGGAAGATTACAAAATCGACCTGGTCATTGACAAAGGTCCCAGCGCAAGATCCGTTCAGATCCAGATCAATCCCTTCACCCTGATCGGAGCCACAACCCGTTCGGGATTGCTGACCAGTCCTTTACGCGCTAGATTCGGCATCAACTCCCACCTCGAATATTACAATCATGATATCCTGAAAAGCATCGTTATCCGGTCAGCTGACATTTTAAACATTGCCATATCGGGCCTGGCGGCAGAAGAAATTGCCTCCCGTTCAAGGGGAACACCCCGCATCGCCAATGCCCTGTTAAGAAGGGTACGTGATTTCGCCCAGGTGGAGAACCTGAATGAGATCGGCATTGAAATTACAAAATACGGTCTGGAAGCATTGAATATCGATAAAAAGGGACTGGATGACATGGACAACAAAATACTGGCCGTAATCATCGACAAGTTCAGTGGCGGACCTGTGGGATTGGGAACGGTGGCAACGGCGGTAAGCGAAGATCCGGGAACCATCGAGGAAGTATATGAGCCTTTCCTGATCAAGGAAGGCCTGATCAAAAGGACGCCCAGGGGCAGGGAA
>CAYMJH010000092.1:0-11267 GCA_964390385.1 uncultured Bacteroidales bacterium
GGTCGCCAGGCCTCCCTTTGCAGAACGGAATTCCTCACGGTTCCTCGCCTTGCCATGGGTATATACAATCAGCTCTTCGTTGGCAAGGAATTGATCCGCTATATAAACGGCTGCATCCATATATCCGCCCCCGTTCTCGCGAAGGTCAAGGATCAACTTTTTCATCCCTTTGGAACGAAGATCGTTCATGGTGGTTATGAACTCCTCCATGGTAGGGCGGGAAAACTTATTGAGATGAATATACCCGATATTCTTTTTGATGATATATCCGATATCCACACTGTACAGCGGGATGTTGTCGCGGATGATGTCGAAAACAAGCCTGTCCTTCACACCGCGCCTGATCAGCTCGACGGTCACCCTGGTACCCTTGGGACCCCGGAGCCGGGTCACGATGGAATCGCTGGGCATTTTCTTCCCTGCAACAGTGGTATCATCCACTTTAATGATCCGGTCGCCGGGCAGGATACCCACTTTTTCAGAGGGGCCGTTTGCGATAACCTGGATGACCATCAAGGTGTCGTTGAGCATGTTGAATTGTATGCCGATACCGCTGAAATTTCCTTCCAGCGGTTCATTTACCCCCTGGAGATCTTTTGCCGGGATATACTGGGAATGGGGATCAAGATCTTCAAGGATCTTGGGTATGGTGTTTTCAACGATCTGGTTTTTTGATATTTCGTCAACGTATTCGTCTTCAATGTAATTCAGTACATTCTCGAGTTTATTGGCCTTGGGTATGATGATAAACCGGTTTTCTGCCTGCATTCCTCCGTAAAAACGACCGATCAGGATTCCGGCAACAATGGCAGCAGCAATGATCAGGGGAAGATAAACCCGTATCCCTTTGTTATTTGGTTCCATTTTCTTTTCCGACTTCAATATATACGACTTCAATGTTGGCTTTTTTCAGCAATTCAACGCCGTCCTGCATGCGATAATCGTCGCAGTAAACAACGCGCCGTATTCCGGCCTGGATGATGAGTTTTGCGCATTCCATACAGGGCCCGGAAGTGATGTACAGGGTTGCTCCTTCACTGCTGTTGTTTGATTTGGCCACCTTGGTAATGGCATTGGCTTCGGCATGCAGCACATAGGGCTTGGTCCTGTTATCCTCATCCTCGCATACATTTTCGAAGCCGGAGGGAGTCCCGTTATAGCCGTCGGAAATGATCATCTTTTCCTTTACGATCAGGGCTCCGACCTGACGCCTCTTGCAATATGAGTTGCGGGCCCATATCAGGGCCATTTCAAGGTAACGGCGGTCGAACTGTTCCTGCTTATCGCCATAAGGCCTGTGGGGATCGTGTTTTTTCATGCTGTCTTTTTCTGCTAAGCTTTCCAAGCTGTTCAAACAGGCCGTAAAAATAGCATTATTTAACCGAAAAGGATTCTACAGCGAAGGTATTTTGGAAAATTTTCCGGTATACTGTTTCCCTGAATGGTTGATCTGATAGAGATATACCCCGGGAACCAGGTCTTCTGTCCCGATCTCTACCCGGTCTTTACCGGCTGCCGGCAGTTTAAAATTCATTTCTTTTACCAGTGCTCCTGACAGGTTGAAAAATTGTATCTGCAGCAATCCGGAGTTCCCGGTTTCAAGCTGCAGGGTCATCCTTTCCTGCCCCGGATTCGGAAACAGCTTTATCTCATGGTTGCCTTGAGGCGGTTGCATTCCGCTCATCACGGCTTTGATATTGACCGTCACACGGGCGGTAATGTCACCGTAAGCTGCCGTTACCACAGCTTTAACGGCACTATCGGCAATATAGGTGACATGGGTTCCTGTGGTGTTGATCAGGGTGCCGTATCCTTCGGTGATCGACCAGTCAATTTCAAAAACCGTATCGGCCATGACCTTGTTTTGCTGGTCATAACAGGTCAAGGTAAGATCGATGCTGTCGCCCTGGTTTATATTGATGGTCCGCGGCGCAATGCTCAACCGTGTTAAAGCAGGCTGGTAAACCTGCTGTTCCAGTTTCAGGGAGTCGGTGCTTTTTTCACCTTTTGCCACCAGGGTATAAATCCTTGTATCAGGTGGGGCTACCTTAAGGCTTCCGTTGGGTGGGACAAGCTGGCCGTCCAGCCTGACAGTATCGGCATTGATGGTGGTCCAGCTGAGCGTGGCAGAATCCTTGGCAGCAATGGTTTTCTTGTCGGTTTTGAAAGTGTTCACAAAAGTCAGGCCGGTTTCAGCCTGGCGGATGATGCCGGATTCGACGATGGTATTGAAAAGGATCCTCGCCATGGCTGCCGAACCATTGATATCGGGATGAATCTTATCCGGGAATAAGGAAACGCTGTCCATCAGCGGGGTGTGAAAATCAACCAGTACGGCACCGGTGACTTTCTGTATCGAATCAACGAGCGGTATGATATCACTCACAATGATCGTTTCCCGTATATCCCATACGACACCGAAGGCCGGGCATGGTCTGCAAACGATGAACTTCGTGAAGGGATTGCGAACTTTAAAGGTGTCGATCATGGCCATATAGTCCGGGAAAAATTCATCCTGGTAAAGATCCCAGTTCTGGGGTTTCGTGTCGTTGGTTCCCAGGCAGATCACCAGGATTTCGGGGGCCAGGTTCCAGCAGTTTTTAAATTCGGTGTCGTTCCATATCGGGTAATCACCCTTTTTCAGCATGGTCCTCGATGAAATGCCGAAATTATGAACGGAGCAGGTGTCACCGTATTTTTCCTGCAAGAGAACTCCCAGCTGGGCAGGATAGCTCTGGGTGGAGGGACTGGTTAACCCGGCTCCATAGGTAATGCTGTTGCCTATGAATCCGATGCGGACATGATAACCCTGTGCATGAAGGCTGGCTGAAAAAAGCATCAACATTATTACCGGTACGAAGAAAGAATTCCTTTTCATGGTTAGTCTGTTTTAACGGAACAAATATATAAAAGAATTTTTCTATTTCGTTTTAGATTGCCGGTGGCGAAAGGTTTCGGTTGTGAAGGTTGTGAGGGCTTTGCCCTCCGAAGCCTAGGCTGGCATATGAGCGTTTTGCGGCGAAGGAGGGTGGTTGTTGTCAGTTGTCGGTTGTCGGCCTGTCTGCCGTCCAGGCAGGTTGTCTTTGCTCTTGGTTCTTGATTCCAGGTACTAGATTCTTCCGCTGACAGCATTCCATCCCTGCGCAGTGAGTTCCATCCCGCCTCCCCCAGGCAAAACCAGCATGGCTTTTTCGGATGCGGACGTAATATGGCCAATGACTGAAATTCCGGGTTGTTTGGCAATATTGCCGAATTCACTCAGGGGGATCGTAAACAGCAATTCATAGTCTTCACCTCCGTTAAGGGCGGCCGTCAAGGGTTCGATGTTAAATTCTTCGGCCGCAGTCCGGGTTGCAGGATGAATGGGAACTTTATCGGCAAATACTTTGCATCCTGTACCGGATTCCCGGCAAATGTGCAGCAATTCCGAGGACAATCCGTCAGAAATATCAATCATGGAGGTTGGTTTTATACCGTTATCCCGCAACAACCGGATAATATCTCCACGGGCCTCGGGCTTTAACTGCCGTTCGAGAATATAATCATAGTCCGACAGGTCAGGCTGAACTTCGGGATGTTCCCGAAAAACCCTGCGCTCCCTTTCCAGTATCTGCAGTCCCATATAGGCTGCCCCAAGATCGCCCGAAACGCAGATCAGATCATCAGGCCGGGCTCCCCTGCGGTACAGGGTTGTACCGCCTTCTGCTTCACCCAGCACGGTGATGGAAAGGGTAAGGCCGGTCATTGAGGAAGATGTATCTCCCCCCACCATGTCTACGCCGTATTTGCTGCAGGCCAGTAAAAGCCCTTCATACAGGGTTTCGATCATACCGATCTTGAATTTTCCCGAAAGGGCAATGGAAATCAATAACTGCCTGGGATCGGCATTCATGGCATAGACGTCAGAAAAATTCACCACCGCTGCCTTATAGCCCAAATGTTTCAGGGGGGTGTATTCAAGGTTGAAGTGTATGCCTTCGGTAAGCAGGTCGGTGGTAACCACGATCTTTTTGCCTTCATAGTCAAGCACGGCAGCATCATCGCCGATGCCCACCTCTGAACTTTTGTTCTGCAGGGCGACCGTTTTTGTGAGATGACGGATCAATCCGAATTCCCCCAGCGTGGAAATGTCGTCACCGGGTTGAACAGTATGCGGCATAGTGTTGTTGTTAAGGTCAACTAATCGGACAAAGATCAATATAAATTCAGTTTCATTTATTATCTTTGCCCTTATTTAGAATCTTTCTAAATACAAAATGTATTAAAAATCAGTTGATTAGTCATATCTGACCCAGGTATTATTGAAACGATGGAGAATTCACAGGATCCTATATTGACCCAGGTTACCGGTAGTGAATACAAGTATGGTTTTGTTACCGATATCGAAACGGAGATCATCCCCAGGGGATTGAATGAGGATATCGTACGGCTTATTTCGGCAAAGAAAAGTGAGCCCGCATTTCTGCTGGATTTCAGGCTTAAGGCATACAGGCATTGGACAACCCTGAAGATGCCCCGCTGGGCTAACCTGGTTATCCCTGAAATTGATTACCAGGCCATCAGCTATTATGCGGCTCCGGTGCAGAAAGCAGGGCCTGCCAGCCTTGACGAGGTGGATCCTGAGTTATTGAGGACCTTTGAAAAACTGGGTATATCGATCGACGAGCAAAAAAGGATCACGGGTGTGGCGGTGGACGTAGTCATGGACAGCATTTCGGTCAAGACAACCTTCAAGGAAACGCTGGCCGATCTCGGCATTGTTTTTTGTTCGATGAGTGAGGCGGTTCGCGAGCATCCCGACCTGGTCAGGAAATACCTGGGATCGGTAGTGCCTTATACCGACAATTATTTCGCGTCACTCAATTCAGCTGTTTTCAGCGACGGTTCTTTCTGCTATATCCCCAAAGGGGTTCGTTGTCCCATGGAACTCTCCACTTATTTCAGGATCAACGCAGCCAACACCGGACAGTTCGAGAGAACACTCATCGTTGCGGAAGATGACAGCTACGTCAGCTACCTGGAGGGGTGCACGGCACCCATGCGGGATGAACACCAGCTTCACGCCGCCGTGGTGGAGATCATAGCGCTTGAAAATGCCGAGGTAAAGTATTCAACCGTGCAGAACTGGTATCCGGGTGATCGCGACGGTAAAGGCGGTGTTTATAACTTCGTCACCAAACGTGGGATCTGCAAGGGCGATCATTCGAAGATCTCCTGGACCCAGGTCGAAACGGGTTCTGCCATTACCTGGAAATATCCAAGCTGCATTCTGAAGGGCAACCACACGGTGGGGGAATTCTATTCGGTAGCTGTCACCAACCATCATCAGCAGGCCGATACCGGCACCAAGATGATCCACATCGGCAGGAATTCGAGCAGCACCATCATATCCAAGGGGATTTCAGCCGGGCTGAGTCAAAACAGCTATCGCGGACTGGTGAAAGTGACCAGGAATGCCGATAACGTGCGCAATTTCACCCAATGCGACTCATTGCTGCTGGGCGATAAATGCGGGGCGCATACATTCCCTTACATTGAGGCTGAAAATGACTCGGCCGTCATTGAGCATGAAGCCACCACATCGAAGATCAGTGAAGATCAGATATTTTACTGCAACCAGCGGGGACTGGATACCGAAACGGCTGTAGGCCTGATAGTGAACGGTTATGCACGGGAAGTGCTGAACAAATTACCCATGGAGTTTGCAGTGGAGGCACAGAAACTGCTGCAGATAACGCTGGAGGGGAGTGTGGGATGAGAGTATTGAAGTCATGCAGTCATACAGTCATACAGTCATGCAGTCATGCAGTCTTGGTTCTTGGCTCTTGGTTCTAATAAAATAAAAAGAAAAGACCTGCATATCGCGATCGACGGCAAGGAGATCATCAAGGGAATAGATCTTGAGGTAAAGGCCGGAGAGGTTCATGCCATCATGGGACCGAACGGCTCGGGCAAGAGTACCCTGGCTGCTGCCCTGGCCGGAAGGGAGTTGTTTGATATAACACGGGGGCATGTGACCTTCCTCGGTGAAGATCTGCTCGAAATGTCACCGGAAGTCCGTGCCAGAAAAGGTTTGTTTTTGGGATTCCAATACCCGGTTGAGATACCGGGTGTGTCGCTGGTAAATTTCATGAAAACAGCGGTTAATGAACATCGCAAGTTCAATGGTCAGGATCCTATATCTGCCTCGGATTTCCTTAAAATGATGCGCGAGAAGCAGGATCTGGTAGGTCTGCATACCAAGCTGACCAACCGATCGGTGAACGAGGGTTTCTCGGGAGGAGAGAAAAAAAGGAATGAGATTTTCCAGATGGCGATGCTGAATCCGAAACTGGCCATTCTCGATGAAACCGATTCCGGTCTCGACATCGATGCGCTGAAAATCGTGGCCAACGGTGTGAACAAATTGCGTACAAAGGACAATGCAACCATTGTGATCACCCATTATCAGCGGTTATTGGAGTACATAGTGCCCGATCATGTGCACGTGTTGTACAAGGGCAGGATTGTTAAATCAAGCGGGAAAGAACTTGCACTGGAACTTGAGGAGAAAGGGTATGACTGGATCCGGGAGGAGGCTAATTTATGAAAGCATGGCTAACAGCATGAATGAACAGACCGATCTGCAGATAATTTCCGAAGGCCTGGTTAAATTATACCGGGACCATGCGGAGATCATAACCCGGAATACGGGTGAAATGCTGAATGCATGCCGTCCGAAGGCCCTGGATGATTTTCTCAGGCTGGGTGTGCCGACGGTTAAAAACGAGGCCTATAAATATACCCGTATCGAGAATTACCTGAAAGGAGAATACGACAGTGAATTTGCCCAGGATCCTTTCAAGGTTAACCTGAGGGATATTTTCAAATGTGACATACCCGAGCTTGACACCCATGTAGTGTTGGTGCTGAACGGATTCTATTATCACGACAACAAGCCGGCAGGTTTACCGGAAGGCATCATCATCTGTGGTCTGAATGAAGCCTCCGTGCGTTTTCCGGATGTTTTCAGCACGCATTACGGACGTTACGCGGATACTTCAACCGACGGTCTGATTGCCCTGAACACCTTGTTTGCCCATGACGGGGTATTTGTGTATATACCCGATGGCGTTGAAATGGACCGGCCGCTCCAGGTGATCAACCTGAGCTTCTCATTCCGGAACCTCAGGATAACCCGGCGTAACCTCATCGTAGCCGGAGAGAGTTCAGCCGGCAGCATCATCTTTTGTGACCACACCCTTTGTGCTCACAGTTACATCACCAATTCTCTCACCGAAGTAGTTGCCGGTAAAAGGTCGCGCCTGGATTTATCGCGGATGCAGAACGAGAACGGGATGTCGTCCCAGATCACCCACACCTTTATACACCAGGAAGAAGGCAGTTCGGTTACATACAACACGGTTTCCCTGCACGGGGGGCTGATCCGCAATAACTTTTTCACCCGGCTGAACGGTACCGGGTGTGAGAGCAATCTCTATGGATTGTTCCTGGGCGATGATAACCAGCATATTGCCAATTACACGTTGATCCATCATGCCATGCCCGGATGCACCAGCAACCAGCTTTTCAAGGGCATCCTCGACGATCAGGCCACCGGGTCCTTCAACGGCAAAATATACGTTGGCAAAAATGCGCAGAAGACCCTGGCTTATCAGAAGAATAATAATATATTGTTGTCGCCGGCCGCCCGGATGAATACAAAGCCTCACCTGGAGATCTACGCAGATGATGTAAAGTGCAGCCATGGTGCAACCGTTGGCAGGCTCGACAGCGAAGCAATGTTTTACCTGCGTTCACGGGGTATTCCAGAGAAGGAAGCCCGTCAACTCCTGATGTATGCCTTTGCCGACGAGATCATAGGCAAGATTCAGATCAGCCTGCTGCGCGAACGCATCATCGATCTGGTAGATAAAAGACTTCGCGGCGATCTGACGCGTTGCAACAACTGTGATGTGCAATGCGGTTAACACAACGGGAAATGAGTTTTGACATCAACAGCATCAGAAAGGATTTTCCCATCCTGCAGGAAAAGGTTTACGGGAGGCCGCTGATATACCTGGATAACGGAGCAACCACACAGAAGCCCCTGCAGGTTATAGAATGTGTCAATGCTTTTCACCGGCATTTGAACAGCAGCATCCACCGCGGAGTGCATTACCTGAGCGAACAGGCAACGGAAGCCTATGAAAAGGCCAGAAAGACCGTGCAGGATTTCATTCATGCCGCACATTCGCATGAGATCATTTTTACCCCGGGTACCACGGCATCGATAAACGGCGTGGCTTTTTCATTCGGGGAAAAGTTTATTCATGAAGGGGATGAGATCGTCATCACCGAAATGGAGCATCATGCCAACATTGTTCCCTGGCAGATGCTCTGTGAGCGGAAGAAAGCCAGGCTGAAGGTTATTCCCTTCAGTGACGAAGGGATTTTGCAACTGGATAAAATGGAAACCCTGATCACGGAGCATACCAGGCTGATTGCTGTAATGCATGTTTCCAACACCCTGGCAACCGTCAATCCGGTCAATCAAATTGTTGAACGGGCTCACCGATATGGTATTCCCGTACTGGTTGACGGTGCACAGTCTGTTCCGCATATCCCCGTTGACGTGCAGGATATGGATTGCGACTTTTTCGTCTTTTCCGGGCATAAGCTTTACGGACCCACCGGCGCCGGTATTCTTTACGGCAAGGAAAAATGGCTGAATATGCTACCTCCTTTCCAGGGGGGAGGAGACATGGTAGATGTGGTGACCTTTGAAAAAACCACCTACAATCAGCTGCCCTATAAATTTGAAGCCGGGACCACCAACTTTGTGGGTGCCGCCGGCATGGCAGCGGCCATCGAATATCTGCTTTCCGCCGGATTGCAGGCTGTGGCGAAACACGAAAAAGGCCTTTTGCAGTATGTGACTGAGAGGCTGGAGGCGCTGGGTTATATTACGATCTATGGCAGGGCCGTGCAGAAAACCTCGCTGGTAACTTTCAATATCAACGGGGTCCATCCTTATGACGCCGGCATGGTGCTGGATAAAATGGGTATTGCCGTTCGCACCGGTACGCATTGTGCGCAAACGGTCATGCAGCATTACGGTATAGAGGGGAACATCAGGGCTTCCTTTGGCATGTACAATACAACGGACGAAATTGACCAGCTGATCGAGGGCATAAAAAAGGTGAAATCAATGTTCGGAGGGAAAAGTATTTGGTGATTTGATGATTTCCGCCTTCGCTGAAGCTTCGGTGGACAAGGGTGATTTGAAGATTTGAAGATCCTGGCTCTTGGCTCTTTAGTCTTTGATCTTTGAACTTTTATCTTTGATCTATCTTCTTGTTTCTTGCCTGATTTGGATTAATTTCGAACCTTCTTTTGCGGTAATTGTTTAACCTTATGGATGAAAAAAGCATTACAGACCTCCAGGAAGAGATCATCGGTGAATTTGAGATCTATGGTGACTGGATGGATAAATACCATTATATCATCGAGCTGAGCCGAGACCTGCCGGTCATCGATCCCAAACTGAAGGTGAACGGGAACCTGATCAACGGGTGCCAGTCGAAGGTATGGCTGAATGCCGAGTACAAGGAAGGGAAAGTGATCTTTACCGCCGACAGCGACGCCATTATAACCAAGGGGATCGTTGCCCTGCTGATCCGCGTTTTTTCCAATCGCAGGCCGGATGAAATATTGGATGCCGACCTGTATTTTATCGACCGGATAGGCCTCAGGCAGAATCTTTCGCCCACCCGGTCGAACGGATTGCTGGCCATGATCAAGCAAATGAAACTCTATGCACTGGCCTATAAAACAAAATATGAACAACAGACATAAGGACACAGGAAATGACAGGCGGAAGCGACAACATATTACAGCTTGAATCGGAGATCGTTAAGGTGCTGAGGAATATTTACGACCCTGAGATACCGGTCAACATATACGATCTGGGACTGATCTATGACATCGATATTGACGAGCAGAAAAAAGTCACCATTACCATGACCCTTACCGCCCCCAATTGTCCCGTTGCCGACCAGCTGCTGATGGAAGTGAAGGACAGGGTCGGTTCCGTTGAAGGGGTTACAGGGGCTGATATCAGGCTGGTCTTTGACCCGCCCTGGAACCAGGGGATGATGTCGGAGGAGGCATTGCTGGAGCTGGGATTTCTTTGAAAAAGGCATAAGAACATAGAAAAAAGATCAAAGATCTAAGATCAAAGATCAAAGAATCAAGCATTAACAATCATAACAATCATAACAATCGTAACAATCACAACCTTCACAACCTTCACAACCTTCACAACCATCACAACAACAGTATTTTAATCTTTTAAAAATATTTTAATATTTTTCACAATATTTCTTTACTGTCGTCGTTAAGTTTAAAACCTGCATTGTTATGTTTTCAGATCCAAATAAAAACCGGTCTGTTGCAATTCCTGCATTTTTTATCAAAACTTTTGCCATTCATTTTCGTATGATTATCTTTGCAATGTTTTTATTGATTCATCCTATTCAATAAACCAGGGTTTATGAAAAAGTTTTTTCCTGCCATCATGATCATGTTGCTGTTGACTTTACTGAAGTTCAACGCCAGCATTGCCAGTTTGTTTGAGATCAGCAATCCGGGTTCCGATGTTGTCAATATGGATGGGACTCTACCTGAGCTGATCGTTAGCGTATATCCTAATCCGGTAACAGACAACAAAATAAATATAATTGCCAGTCAGAATATTAAATCCATCAAGATCCTGACCATCGTCGGATCGGCTATATTTGACGAAAAGTACGAGGCCGGCATCACCAGCGTGGAGCTCAATCTCGACAAGGTGAGCAGGGGACTGTACCTGCTGAAGCTGGAGTTCAACAAAGATAAGTTCTACACCGAAAAGATCATGATAAAATAAAGGAAGCCGGATCGGGAGATCCGGTTTTTTTTTACCCTTTTTCCCCTGCCGCTTCAGTTTCCCCGGCCTTCATCAAAACAATGTAACATTTTAACGGTTTTCACGTAAACTCCCCTGTAAAACCGTTTGTTTGAACTGCGTAAGGAATTGATAATTAAACTTTTAGAAATTGGTTAAGCCCGGACTTGTGTAAAAACATAGATTTTTCCTGCTCAGTTCGTCAAAGAAAACGGACTGTTTACGGAAAAAAGAACCAAAGAGATGAGGGGCACTTTCACAAAACTACTAACTGCAACTACGTTATCATTAATCGCGTTTCAGCAGGGGATATTCAGCCAGTGTGCGTTAATCTCAGACA
>CAYMJH010000092.1:11277-14021 GCA_964390385.1 uncultured Bacteroidales bacterium
GCAGTGTTTGTGCCCCCGTTAATCTTACCATGGATGTCCGATACAAGTTCATCCTTCCCGTTGATCCTTCCCGTGTCGAGATTTTGTACGTCTGGAATGACGGTACCGGTGCGACGACCCGTGTTCCGGCAGTTTCGCAGGGCGATACCGTTTTCACCGCCACAGCGGTGCACCTTTACCCGCCGGCTGACAATTGTTCCTATACTGCTGAAGCCTTTGTGGTGTTTGACGGCACGACATGCGTAAGCAGCAGCCGGCAGGAACAGACATTCAGCGCATGGGCCAGGGATAATGAAAACGGGGCTGTGATCATCACTGATCCGGTGGTAGCCCAGTTCTGTGAAGGTGAGGATATCATCGATGTCCGTTTCAGGGATAATTCCACCTTCAACTGTAATATTAACATTGAGCCCGACAAGCCGAACCGCATCACCCGCTGGGTGCAATTCATCTACGGTACGACTTCCGTTGGCGGCGACCGGATTCCCAATATCACCATACGCGATCCATTGGGGAATGTTTACCAGATGACCGATGCTGCAGGCAATTCTCTGCCTCCGGTGGCCGGTCCGATCGTGGAGATCCCGATCCCTGCCGATGGTCCCACCGAGATATCCTGGCCTATCAGCGCTCCTGCCGGAGGTATTGCAGGCGACATTTTTGAGATCACGATGCGCAACTGGAACATCTGCAATCCATACGACAGGAATCCTTTTGATGCGGTTCCCCCGACTGACCTGATCGACGGTGATTATGATCCCATCACCACCACAGGGTTGATTGAGATCATCACCACCCCGCCCCGGATCACCAATCCCAGCCTGGAGTTTTGTGCAGGGAGTCCGATTCAGCTTACGCTGTCAACGTCAGGAGGAAATGTAAACTGGTATGCCGATCCCTTGTTAAATGATTATATCCATACCGGCAATTCTTTTGATCCCACCGGGGCGCCCACATTTGTTGACAATAACATAGGCGGGCGCCATTCCTATTGGGTTACCGAGAGCATCGGAGCCTGCGCCAGCGCACCCAGTGAAATATCCTTCGAGATCTTCGACACGCCGGCTCCTGTTCCCAATGCCGGAAAGGATACGGTGATATGCACTGACACCTATCAGATGCAGGGCAATGTACCTGTGATTGGTACGGGAGTTTGGTCCACCACCGGGGGAGCCGATATTGATGATCCTTCGGATCCGGCAACCCTGGTAAGTGATTTGAACCCGGGCCCCAACCTGTTTCGCTGGACCATGACAAACGGGCCTTGTGTTTCGGTGGACGAGGTCATCATTACCCGTGATCTGCAGCCCGGGCCGGCTGTTGCAGGACCTGACCGTTCTTTTTGCGACAATTCCGCGGCTACCCTGCAGGGCAATAATCCGTCGAATGGCGGGACAGGCACCTGGACGATAGGTTCCGGCAGTGCCACTATCGTCAGCATCAATCAGCACAACAGTCAGGTCACCGACATTGCGGGAGGTTTGAACAACCTGGTATGGACCATAAGGAGCCGTTACGGAGCCTGCATTACCACTTCCGATACCCTTGTCATATTGCGGGATCTTACACCGGATCCTGCCAATGCGGGACCCGACAGGGGCGTATGTGACTCTGTGTCCGTTCACCTGGCTGCCTCGCCTGTCACCAACGGAGGAAACGGACTCTGGTCCGTCCTCTCGGGCGGAGGCATTGTCAGTGATCCGGCAGCCGATACATCCCTGGTTTCAAACCTCAGTTATGGCACGAACCGTTTTCGCTGGACCGTTACCAGCCGTTACGGCATTTGCAGCGGAAGCTCCGATGAGGTCATCATATCGCGTGATGAAGCTCCGGCACCTGCTTTTGCCGGCCTTGACCAGGCCCTGTGCAATGCCGTGACGTCGCCGTTGGGAGGCAATGCGGCAACGGTCGGCACCGGCACCTGGTTGGTGATCACCAATCCATCCGGGATCCATCCGGTTTTCAGCCCCGATATTCATAATCCCAATGCGACTATGCAAATACTGCCCGGCAATGAGGGTCTTTATGAGATTGCATGGACCATTGTCAACCTGAGTTGCCGCACCAGTGATACCCTGGTGGTGGATTTTGGGATTCCGGTCCCTCCCGCAGATGCAGGTCCTTCTGATTCAGTCTGCGGAACCGCAGCCACCTTAAGCGCCAACAGTCCCGGAAAATGTACCGGCACATGGCGCAAGATCTCCGGCACAGGTCCGGTTGAGTTTATACCCGGGCCTCATTCTCCCGGAGTATTGGCTAGGATCAGCGGGGGAGAGGAAGGCTGGTATGCTTTTGAATGGAGGATCACCAGCGGCTCATGTCCTCCCAGTGCCGATACGGTTTTCATCCTGTATAAACCGACTCCCGGAATACCGGGCGTGTCTGATGAAAGCCGGTGCGGTCCCGGGCAACTGACGCTGGCTTCTGCCCTTGGCATGAAGGGTAACCGCAACCACTGGTATCAAAGCGCTTCGGGTGACAGCCTTTTGCTGGAGGGGAACGATTATACCACGCCTGTTTTGTCAGCGACAACGGCTTATTGGGTTGCCACCTACAACGATACAACGGGTTGCGAAAGCACGCGCAGAAGAGTTAACGCCATTATCAACCCCATTCCAGGGATACCTTCGATCAGCGATATAGCGAACTGCGGCGGAGCTGTGTTCAACATTCCGTCGGTGCCTGGGGCTGACGGAACGACGACGAGATGGTATGACGCCTCCTCCGGGGGCACATTGCTGGCA
>CAYMJH010000093.1:0-13799 GCA_964390385.1 uncultured Bacteroidales bacterium
TCGTTATTCATATTATGTTATAAGTTAATTAGTTAACGAGGAACGTCATTGTAAGGAGGCATACGGGTTAATCAGGCTTATGAAATGCTATTGCCGACGAAGCAATCGGTTCGAATGAGCAAAACATAATAAATAGCATATCCATTATTACATAAATTCATCTTCAGGCCTGTTGCCTGTCCGATCCGATTGCCGCGCCATGCAAAATATTTCGCATTTCATCTTCCATTATTCCTGATACATGGCTCGCAATGGCGCACGGAACAACCACAACAATCATAACCTTCACAACCTTCACAACAACCACCCTCCTTCGCCGCCAACACCACCATATCGCCCAAGGCTACGGAGGGCAAAGCAACCTTCACAACCCTCACCCACCTTCGCCCCCGACGCACAAAGCCATTTCAGGCTACGGTGGGCACAGCAACCTCTTCCCACTTTTCACTTTTCGTTTTTCGTTTTTCACTGATTACAAAAATCACCGTTCACTGTTCACTGTTTACCGTTTACCGTTCACTTCTTCTCCCTCCATCCCTTCAGGTTCTCCACCGCCGTCGCGTATCCTACCTGGTAAAGCTCGTGGGCTTTCTTCAGGTTGAAGAACCCGAAATTGGCCAGCTCTGAGGGCTCAATGTAAATGTCAAACAACGGCTTTTTCCTTTCTATATCCGTGGATACGGCCAGGTGAAAGGCCCTTTCGGCAATGGTGCCCAGTCCCGTGATGCTGTCCTGGTAGCCCGAATGGTTCACATAGACCCCGACGAGTGTGGAGCAGTCATCGGCAATGGGTGCGAGGGGCAGGTTATTGGTAATGCCCCCGTCGATATATTCCGTATTGTTGATCCTCACGACCTCAAACAAGACAGGCACGGCCGATGAGGCCAGGATGGCGTCAGCCAGGTCGCCTTCCCTGAAATACACCGGCTTCCCTTCATTCAGGCTGGTGGCAGTCACCACCAGGGGTATTTTAAGTTCCTCGAACCGCCGGGCCCTGAGGTATTTCTTCAGCACGTTCCTCATGCCGGTGAGTTTGAACAGGCCGGTCCTGGGCAGGGTGATCTGAATGAAGTCAAACATGTTCCTTCCCCGGTAGATCTCAACGATTTCCTCCGGTGCATAGCCGTCGGCATAAAAAGCGCCGGCAATCGCCCCTGCGCTCACCCCGGAAATGATGTCCGGCTTCAGCCCTTTCTCTTCCAGTGCCTTCAGGACACCCAGGTGGGCAAAACCGCGGGCAGCCCCTCCGCTCAGCACCAGGCCAACCTTATACTTTGCCATGGCTATACGTTTGATTGAACAAAGTGCTGTTCCTGATTGTTATACCGACCTTGTCGGATGTTTTGAATCACATCCCGATTACACCGGGATTGTTCGACTAACAAATTTCAATGCACTTCGTTTTTGAAATTTGAGTCTCACAATAAAAGTAACACATATCAGCATACCATGAAAATCAAAATTGCCTTTTTTGACACCAAGCCCTATGATAAGGAATCGTTCAATGAAATCAACAGGAACCATAATTTCGACATCACCTATTTCCGCTATCACCTGACGCCTGACAACATGGTACTGGCCCAGGGATTTGACGCGGTGGTCGTTTTCGTGAATGACGCCATCAACGACGCCATGGTGGACAGGCTGGCGGAATACGGGGTGAAACTCATCGCCCTGCGGTGCTCGGGGTACAACAACATCGACCTGAAGGCCGCCCTGGGAAAGATCAGGATCGTAAGGGTGCCGGCCTATTCACCCAATGCCATAGCCGAGCATACCGTTGCCCTCATGCTTTCGCTCAACCGGAAGATCCACCGCGCCTATTTTCGTACCCGTGACGCCAACTTCGCGTTGCATGGGCTGCTGGGATTCAACATGTACGGCCGCACGGCCGGCGTGATCGGCACGGGCCGCATCGGGAAGGCGCTGATCACGATCCTCAGGGGTTTCGGCATGAAGGTGCTGGCCTATGACAAATTCATCGACCCTGATTTTGCCCGGCAGAACCAGGTTACCTATGTTGAACCCGACGAGCTGTTCGGGTCCTCCGATATCATATCGCTCAACTGCCCGCTGACAAAGGAAACCGAATACCTGATCAACCGCACTTCCATTGCGAAAATGAAAAAAGGGGTCATGATCATCAACACCGGCAGGGGCAAACTCATCAGGACAGCCGACCTGATCAGCGCCCTGAAAAGCGGGAAGGTGGGGTCGGCCGGACTTGACGTTTACGAGGAAGAAAGCAAATTCTTTTTTGAGGACCTTTCCGACCGGGTGCTGACCGATGACGTGCTGGCCCGCCTGCTCACCTTCAACAACGTGATCATTACCTCCCACCAGGGATTCTTCACGCGCGAGGCGCTGGAGAATATCGCCGCCACAACCCTGCAAAACATCAGCGATTTTTTTGAGAACAAACCGCTGGTGAACGAGGTGTGCTATGAATGCCAGTAAGGGAAGAATTTATTTCTCGCAGACCTGCCCGACCGGCAGGTCTGCGAGAAACACAATAATCCGGCTTCTGCGAGCCTTCACTTTCAACCCGGGGTAGCATTCGCGGGTGAGGCCGGTATGGTAAAGCTAAACGTGCTCCCCTTCCCTTCCTCGCTGCGGACGGTAAGCCTGCCCCCGTGAATTTCCGTAAATTCCCTGCAAAGGGTGAGCCCCAGTCCGGACCCTTTTTCTCCCTGGGTGCCTCTTTGTATCTCCTGCTTAACAGGGTCAAAAAGTGTTTTCAACAAATGCTTCGGTATGCCTATCCCGGTATCGGCAACGGAAACCTCCACCTCGCTTTTTTTCTTTTCAGCCGTGATGGTTATGCTTCCCCCCTTGGGGGTGAACTTTATGGCATTGTTCACCAGGTTGCGCACGATGGTGCTGATCATGTCCTTGTCGGCCTTGACCTCCAGGTCGTTTGGAATGTCGATCCCCAGGGATATCCCCTTTTCATGCAGGGTATGCTGGAATACAGGAGTGATGGCTTTTACCATGGCACCAAGGCGGAAAGCCTTTTTATTGACCTTTATATTGCCTGTCTGTGACCTGGCCCATTTCAGCATGTTTTCGAGCAGCTCATGGATGCGCCCGGATGAGGTCCTGATCATGCCGATGATCTTGATCTTCTGCTCATCGTCGATTTTTGAAAAGTCCCGTGTCAGCAAGTCCGTAAAGCCAAGCAATGTATTAAAAGGATCCTTGAGGTCATGGGCGATCAGGGAAAACAACTTGTCCTTGGTGTTGTTGGCCTGTTTCAGTTCCTGGTTGGCATGGATCAGGTCTTCAGCCTGTGCCTGGAGCTGTTCGGACTGTTCCTCGATATATTGCTGCCGTTCCTCGAGTAAGGCGTTGGTTTCGTTGAGTTCCTCGGCCTGCTGCTGCAGCAAAACATTTTTCTCCTTCAGCTCAAGGGTCCTTACCCTGACTTCCTTCTCGAGATTGGCTTTTTGCTTTTCAAGGCCGGCGATCCTGATATAATGAAAAAGCACATAGGATAAGGCCAGCAGCAACAGTATCAGTATCCTGAAAATCCAGGTCCGGTACCATGGAGGCAGGATGATCACCTCGAGCGAGGCTCCCTCAAGGTTCCAATAACCGTCGTTATTGGCGGCGATCACCCTGAAGACATAGCGCTGGGGATCGAGATTGGTATAAGTCACCTCCCGTTTATTGCCGGCATCGATCCAGTCCTTGTCAAAGCCCTCCAGCTTATAGGCGTATTTGTTCCTGAAGGTGTTGACCATGTTCAAAGCCAGGTATTCCAGCGTGATGACATTCTGCCTGTGCCTGATCTTTATACTTTTGGTGAACATGATATCCTCGTTCAGGATCCCGCTTTCATCCTTAATGCCTATTTCCCGGTTGAAAACCTTCAGTCCCGTGATCAGCACCCGGGGTGGCGCTTCGTTAAACCTTATACTGCCTGGATTAATAATAGTCACACCGTTATTGCCGCCAAAAAACAAGGCGTTGGTGGCATTGATAAAACCGGCCCTGGCATTAATCTCCCCCGACGATAACCCGTCGTGCTGGTCGAAATTCTTGCATTCGCCGGTCTCCGGATCGAGCAGCGTAATGCCTTTCGCGGTGCCGGCCCATATCTTGCCATTTCGGTCACCCAGTACCAGATTGATGATGGTGCTTTGAAACCCTTCCCCATACCGGGTAAAATTGTCTTTCTCTTCATGGTAAAGGTTCAGTCCGTCATGGGTGCCGATCCAGATGCGGCCGAGATAATCCTCAAACAGCGAAGTAATGTTGTTATCGGAAAGAGAACCGGGGTCATTATCGGTCTTATAATAATTGGCAAAGGTGCTTTTTCCCTTTTCCAGCTTATTCAGGCCCCAGACGGTGGCCACCCACAGGACGCCTTTCCGGTCCATCAACACCTGGTAGCAATAGTCGTTGGAAAGGCCGTTGTTCTGGTGGTTATAATGATAAAACACCGTTTTCTTCCGGTCGAAGCGGTCGATGCCTTTTCCGTGGGTCACCACCCAGAGGTCCCCGTTCCTGTCCTCCGCGATCGACCGGATATCATTGTTCGCTATGCTGGCGGTGTCGCCCGGATCATTCCTGTAGCCGTAAAAACGGCCGGTGGCAGGATCATGGTATTGCAGACCGCCCATGTTGGATCCGACCCATATCCGGTTGTCCCTGTCCATGAAGATGGAAAATATGGCTCCCGCTCCCAGCGAATAAGGGTTGGCAGGATCATGGAGATAACGTATCGTACGGCCTTCCGTCCACCGGAAGATATCGATACCGTTAGCCGGATTTCCCAGCCAGAGATTTCCGTTCATATCTTCGGCGATAGCCGATACGTAATTGGAAGAGGTGTACCAGAACCGCTCCGGATTGGTGTCGAAATACTGAAAACCTTTGACAACGGTTGACAGGCACACGCCTTCCCCGCCGTGCAGGGTCCAGTAATTACCCTGGAAATCCTGGAATATGCCGAGGCACAAGTTTTTGATCGAATAAGGATCGTCCTTCATCGGATAGTATCCGTAGAACACGTCATTCGCGGCATCATACAATTTCAGTCCCGTAATATCCACCGTCCATACCCTGTCATCCCGGTCTATATAAACAACCCTGCTGTGCAGCTCATAATGATTCACAACCGGAAATTTTTTGAATGTACGGCTTTTGATATCCATGCAGTTTATGCCTCCGTCATAGGTGGCGATCCAGAGCTTATCACGCTGCAGGGCAAGGCTTACCGGTGAATTGCTGCTGATGGATTCCGGGTCCTTCGGGTCATGCAGGTATTTCGTTGCATTTCCGCCGGCCAGGCCGAGGTGGATCAGTCCCCCGTCCTTGCTGGTTCCTATCCACAGGCTACTATCCGTGTCAAAGAGGAAGGTAAAAATCTCTCCCTGGTCAATCCTGAAAACCGGCTCGAATTTTTTCACGTCTTCCCGGAAACGGTAAATATCCAGCGTATTGGAAACGTAAATGTTACCCTGGCTGTCTTCCCGTATGTCGGTGATCATAAATCCCGACATACCTGCAGAATCGGTGACGTGGGCCAGCCAGAGAAAGTTATCCTGTTCCGGCACGTACCTGCATATCCCGCGGTGCGTGCCAATCCAAAGCCTTCCCTGCGAATCGAGGTAGAGTCTGTCGACTTCATTATCGATCAGGCAGTTCAAATTGCCCACCACAAACTTGTAATGCCTGAGGTTGTATCCGTCGAAGCGGTTCAGCCCGCTCTGCGTTCCGATCCATATGAAGCCGAGACTGTCCTGTGCCAGGCAGGTGATGTTGTTATTGGTGAGTTCGAGGTTTTCCAACGGGTCAGTGAAGCGCAGCTCAAGCGGCTGAGGGGATGCAAAGGAAATAACAAGGGCCAGTGTCAATATGGAAAGAATGGCTTTTTTCATCATCTTAAGTTAACGAAAAAAAACGAAAAAAAGAAGCTTTGCTTAATTAAAAGCAAAGCTTCTTCTGCTATTTCAAAGGATGATTCTTATTTTGCCTTTCCCTGGTTTGCGACGGCATCCATCGCCTTTTTTACGGCATCCTGGTCGCCCAGGTAATAGTGCCGTATGGGCTTCATGTCCTTATCCAGTTCATATACCAGGGGAACGCCGGTGGGAATGTTCAGCTCAATGACCGCTTCATCGGTCATGTTATCCAGGTATTTTACCAGGGCGCGCAGGCTGTTGCCGTGAGCAGCTATCAGCACCCGCTTACCCGCTTTGATCGCCGGGGCAATGGTCTCGTGCCAGTAAGGAAGGAATCTTGCCACGGTGTCTTTCAGACACTCCGTAACCGGAAGGTCTTTTTCGTCAACATCCCTGTATACATCCTGGTTGCCGGGATAACGCGGATCCTTTTTCTCCAGCGGAGGGGGCGGAACATCATAGCTGCGCCGCCATATTTTGACCTTTTCTTCACCGTGCAATGCCGCAGTTTCAGCCTTATTAAGGCCCTGCAGGGCGCCGTAATGCCTTTCGTTCAGCCTCCAGGTCTTGATCCACGGTATCCAGAGCCGGTCCATTTCCTCCAGCGCAATCCACAGCGTCCTTAAGGCCCGTTTCAATACCGAAACGTATGCCACGTCAAACTCGTATCCCTCCTGCTTCATGATCTTCCCTGCAGTCCGTGCTTCTTCCATGCCCTTTTCCGACAGGTCGACGTCGGTCCAGCCGGTAAAGCGGTTCTCCTTGTTCCAGGTGCTTTCACCATGCCGTAATAATACAACTTTATACATGTTTTTGCTGTTTTAATGTTTTCATAGGTTGGCAAATATACAAAACACCCCGCAATGCAAAAATATTATCACTGCTTGTGGATCATATTTTTGTCTTCGCAGCAATTGTATTCATGCTGTATGGTAACATGCCCGATGCCGTATTTTTCACGCAGGATAGCGCGGATCCTCCCGTTGATGGATTCCGTTTCGCTGATCCTGATATCTTCTTTGAGATCGACATGGCACTCAAAATGGATCTCGCTGTCGGTTAAATTCCAGGCATGCACATGATGTATATTGTCAATGCCTTCCAATTGCTCCAGTTCCTCCTTTATAGCCCTGAGGTCGGTTCCTTCAGGTGTTCCCTGCATCAGTATTCCCAGCGACTCGCGCACTATCGCATAGGTCTCTTTCAGCAAATAGATGCCCAGTGCCATGGTCACCAGGGGGTCGATCCAGTAAAGCTTCCCGTAATGGATAAGGACGGCGCTGATGATGACGAGGACGGACGAAAAGGTGTCGCCCAGCAAATGAATGTAGGCAGCCCTGACATTGATGTTTTTTGCCGAGTCCTTTTTCAGCAGCATCACCGATACCAGGTTTCCGGCAAGGCCGACCAGAGCCACGGCGAACATCACGGGTCCTTTGATCGGCTCGGGTTCTCTCAGCCGGCGGAAAGCTTCGATGAAAAGATAAACAATGATAACGATGAGGATCACCGCGTTGAGAAGGGCGGCCAGGATCTCAATCCTTTTATAGCCGAAAGTCTTTTTGTCGCTGTAGTCTTTTTTACTGATCAGGTTGGCGAAGTAGGCAATCACCACGGCCGATGTGTCGCCCAGGTTGTGAAGGGCATCCGAAAGCAGGGCCAGGCTGTTGGAAATCAGCCCCCCGATCACCTCGGCGATGGTGATGCCCAGGTTCAGCAATGCGGATATCAGCAGGTTGCGCTGACCGTCGTTTACTGTCGGGCTTTTATGATGATGTTGGTGATGTGCCATTCAATGCTTCCTTTTTCTTCGGCCGGCGGATGACCATCAGCAGGATGCCGATCGTCACAAAGGGAATGCTCAGCAGCTGGCCCATGTTCAGGGTCAGCCCTTCCTCAAAGGCTTCCTGGTTTTCCTTCACGAACTCGATCAAGAACCTGGCCGCGAACAACAGGAAGAAAAAGGCCCCAAGGATGAATCCTTCACGAAGGTAAGGCTTGTATTTATTATAGATCCAAAACAGGATCAGGAAGATCAGCAGGTAAGCCGCGGCCTCGTATAGCTGGGTGGGATGTCTCGGAATGCCGTATACACGGGCCGTCATGATGAAATTCCTGCCGTCCTTTTCCTGGTTCAGTGCCAGGGCAGCAATGTCGGGATGTACGATGTTGTCCTGGTATTCTCTTTTGAACAGGGCAAAGGAAACAACTTTTCCGGTTAATTCACGGGCCAGTGATTCATTCTTTATTTTATGCGATAAACCGATTTTCAGGTCGAGGGGAACCGTGTTTTCAGGGGAAACAGTATCGTTCGCGGCCTTCCGGTAAACCACCTTTTTTATCGATTTGTCAACATCGCCATAGGTGACCAGGTGGGTAAAATCACGCGCAAAAACAATGCCGTACCGGCTTCCGGTCGGCTTTCCGTAGATCTCCGAATTCATCAGGTTGCCCGTCCGTATCAATGCTCCCCCCAGCGCCGTCACGATCACGATCAGGTCAAGCGCCCACAGGTAGGATGTCTTCGTCCTGCGCGCAAACAACCAGATCCCTGCCAGGATACCGATGGCAGCACCGTGACTCGCCAGTCCCTGGAATCCGGTAAACTCAAAATCATCACCCAGGGTTCCCCGCCACGGCAGTATGATTTCCAGCGGATGCTGCATGTAATAGTCGAATTCATAAAAAAGACAATGCCCCAGGCGGGCTCCGATGATGGTGCTGATGACCATGTAGATCGTTAGCTTGTCGAGCAGATCGGCGGAATGCCCTTCCTTTTTGAATATCCTCAGCAGGATGATGTAACCGAATACAAAGGCCAGCGCAAAGAGGAGGCTGTAATAACGGATCTCGAACCTTCCCAGGTCAATCAGCTGGGGCTTGAGATTCCAGATGACATAATGCAATACCATGGCTGGAATTTTTTTGTTCCTGCAAATCTAATAAAACTCCATGTATGGCAATACTATTGTTGATTATATTTGCGTTGATCATTACAACAGACAAAAGATTTAAGATCTAAGATCTAAGACATACTAATATCAGAGGCTGGATATACATGCATAAATTACCGGATCACGAAAGCAGGAGAAGCATTCCCATTGCTGCATGGGTGCTGTCATGCGGATTCATACTGTGCCTTTTCCCCAATTGCGCCAAGGTGGGTTCCCCCACCGGAGGACCCAGGGATGAAAATCCCCCTGTGGTCACCGGCAGCGTTCCGGACAATAAAGCCGTCGGCAACAAACCCGAACTGCTGGAGATCACCTTCGACGAATTCATTGTGCTTAAAAACCTGAATGACGAACTCGTCATCTCTCCCCCGTTGAAAGAAAAGCCGGTGACCCGGATACGGAACAAAACCCTCGTCATCGATCTGAACAACGAATTAAGGGACAGCACCACCTATACGCTGAATTTCGGGAATGCCATTGCAGACAACAACGAGGGCAACCTGCTCGCCGACTATGAATTTGTGTTTTCAACCGGACCGGCAATCGATTCGCTGGCGGTAACCGGCATTGCACTGAATGCTTTCAGCCTGAAGCCTGAAAAGGATAAATTGTTCGTCATGCTCTATGAAAACCTGAATGATTCCACGCCCTATCGTGACCTGCCCCTTTATATCACCAAAACAAGCGCTGAGGGCAAATTTGCCATCAACAACATCAGGCCGGGCACCTACAAGATTTTCGCCCTGAAAGACGGCAATAATAACCTGAAGTTCGACATGACCGACGAAATGATCGCCTTCGGTGATTCAACCCTTGTCATTTCACCCGGCAATGTCGAAAAAATCAATTTTGTCAAGGACTCTTCCCTAAACAAAGCCAGGGCAACTTTGCCCCGTAAAGGAAAAAACGCGCCGGCTGACACGGCTCAGGCCGATACGGTGAAGGTTGCCGGCAGGGAATTCTATGCCGTCAATACCTCGCTGTTCCTGTTTACCGAAGAAGACATGAGACAGAACGTCATCGCCAGGGAAAGGGAACGGCGTGAGTTGCTGACCTTCGCATTCAGCCGCCCCCTGTTTGACTCCGTCCGTCTTGATCCCCTGAATTTCACGGCCCGGCGGTGGTGCCTCGAAGATTATTCGGCCAACCGCGATACCGCCAGGTTCTGGATCACCGATACCAGCCTCATCAGGCGCGACACCCTTTCATTTGCCCTTGCTTATACCGCTACCGATTCAGCCGGAAATTTTGTCACCCGCACCGATACCGTCTTCATGCGCTACAGGCCAAAAGAGGCCAGGGGGAAACCCGGCCGGAAAGATAAGGAAGGTGAGGACAGCCCCGATTCCCTGCTGTTGAACCTGTCGACCAACATCCGAAAAGGATCGGTCTTCGACCTGAACCAGCCTCTTATGATCATTTCTCCCAGACCCTTTGCCACGAACGACATCAACAGGCTCCTGCTGACCCGGATGGAAGACACCCTTGAATTTCCTCAACCCATTGGCCCGCTGGACGACACCTCTTCCCTCTACGCCATACGGTATAAGGTTAACTGGGAAGAAAATTCAAATTACACCTTAAAGATCTTTCCCGGCGCCGTCACCGATATTTACGGCGCAACCCATGACACGACTGTGATCTCATTCAGGACGCAGCGCAGCGATCATTACGGAAGGATAATCCTTTCCTGCGACAGCAGTGAAATGCCCCTGATCATCCAGTTGATGGATGAAAAAGAAAACAGGATCGCTGAAAAATACCTGGAGGAAAACGGCCAGGTCATTTTCGATTACCTTCAGCCCAAAAAATACCGCATCAAGGCTATCGTCGACGTTAACCGCAACAAAAAATGGGATACAGGCCGCTACCTCGGGCGCATACAGCCTGAAAAGGTGGTGTATTACCCTGACCTGATCGACGTGCGTTCGAACTGGGATGTTGAACTCGCCTGGGATGGGAAACAGTAAACGGTAACCGGTAACCGGAAATCAGTAATCGGTAATCGGTGTTCAGTGACCGTTTACCGTTTACCGTTTACTGTTTACCTTTTTAATGTATTTTAACGCAGGCCAGCGTCAGCAGGCTCACGCGCGTATCCCCGAGGGCAAGAACCGGCGCTGCACAGGCTTCAAGTGTCGATCCCGTGGTCACCACATCGTCCACCAGCAATACATGTTTTTCTCTCAGCCTGCCGGGATCAGCCACCCGAAATATGCCTTCCACGTTTGACCATCGCTCGTATTTCGATTTGCGCGTCTGCGTATCGGTATTGACTGCCCTTTCGATGAGGTCCGTTGCCATCGGAATGCCAAGTGCTTCCGATATTCCCAGGGCGATCCTTTCACTCTGGTTATAGCCCCTTGCCCGTTTCTTTGACCGGTGGAGGGGAACCGGATGGATGAGGTCGGCCCGTGCAAAGGGCGAATCTCTCAGTTCCAGTCCGTACCAGCGGCCAAGATCAACACCCAGCTGCTGCCGGTTGCCATACTTCATCGCGTGTATGATGTTCTGATAGCGGCTTCCTTTCTGATAATAAAAGAAAGAAGCCGCATGCTGTATCATCGCCCTGCCCCAGAACAGCTTTGCCACTTCGTTACCGGGATCGAGATGAAAATTGGTGCGTGGCAGCTCACAGGTGCATTTCAGGCACAAGATTTTTTCATTGCCATACAATACCCGGGAACAGGCCGGGCAAAGCCTGGGATAAAACAAAGCTCCCAGGCTCTCTCCGATCAGGGACAGCCGGTTGCTGAAACGGTTCAAGGGTACAAATTGGATCAGTCGGTCACTTTGATTTCATAACTGAGCTTCATGGCCTTCCGGTAAGACTCGGCCACACCGCAATATTTCTCCTGCGACAGCTCCACTGCCCGCTGCAGCTTATCCAGCGGAAGGTCTTTCCCCTTAAAATCGTAGAGGATATGCATCGAGACAAAATGTTTGGGATGTTCTTCCGTCAGTTCACCTTCAACGCTCACTTTGAGGCTTTCCACCTCGATCCTCATCTTTTTCAGCAATGAGGCAACATCCATTCCCGTGCATCCCGCCAGGGCGACCATCATGAGCGGCTTCGGCCTGGGTCCCCTGCTGTTCCCCCCTGCTTCGCTCCTGGCATCGAGCATTATCTTAAATCCGTCGACCTCCGTTTCAAAGGATAAACCACCCCGCCATTCAACCTGTATGGATTCTTTCATAAATATTGATAATTTTGATACCTTTATTTATCAAATTTAATTAATAATCCGATTTATTACCGCCATGAAGAATAATATAACTCCTCCCAAAAAAGAATGCATCATTGACTCCTCTTCCATCTTCAGGCATCTCACCCCCGATGAGGTTGCCCTTATACCCCTGGAGCAGGAACCGGAATTTTATAAGAGAGGGACCATCATTTATTCGGAAGGACAACGCATTAACGGATTCTACTGCGTTCAGAAAGGCATTATCAAGATCTACAAGACCGGGTTTGACGGAAAGGAGCAAATCATACGGTTTGCGAAAAAGGGCGATATCATGGGCTTCAGGTCCACCGTGCTGCGCGAAAGAGCCTGTACCACCGCAAAAGTGCTGGAGGATGCTTCTATCATTATCATCCATGGGGATACCGTCATTAATTTCATAAAGCACAACGGCAATTTTGCGCTTGAACTGTTGCAGATCGCCTGCAAGGAACTCGGCGAAGCCAATGATTATATCACCGATATAGCCCAGAAAACGGTAAGGGAGCGCCTGGCCGAGGTGATCATTCACCTGAAAAAAGAATTCGACCTCGACAACGAAAAATATCTCCAGATATCCCTTACCCGCGAAGAACTGGCCAACATGGTGGGGACCGCCACGGAGTCGGTCATACGCCTGCTGTCGGAATTCAAACAGGACGGGCTTATCGAGATCCATGGCCGGAGGATCAAGGTGCTGAATGAAAAGGCACTGGTGAAAATCGGCAATATCAGCGATTGATTCATTTGGTGATTGGTGATTTCCGCCTTCGCTGAAGCTTCGGCGGACAAGGGTGATTTGGTGATTGGTTTGAGGATAGGGATTCTTAAAACACACCCCTAACCCCTCTCTAGAGGGGAACATTTCAGTTCTGGTTTATAATGCGGTTGTAATATAGGTCCAAGCGGATGCGCCAGTATCGGATCACTTGTCACTTGTCACTCGTCACTCGTCACTACCTGTCCCTCGTTCCTCCTTGTCCCTCGTCCCTTGTCCCTTTTACCCACCGTAGCCTTGGCGAAGGTGGGTGTCCCTACATTACACATCATCCCTCGAAATCCCTATGTCCTTTTCCTTTATTTTGTCTCCCAAAGGCTCAACGTGAATGGTAATGTCAAAAACGTTGTCGATGTTCGATTTAATGGATTCCTCAACCCGGTGGGATATCGAATGGGCTTCGGACAGCGTCAGACCGCCGTCAACCTCGAGGTCGATGTCGATCATCAACTTGTGCCCGATGTCGCGCACCCTCAACCGGTGCGGGTTATGAACGCCCTGAACGGCTTCTACAGCCTTAAAGATCTTCTCATACACGGTGCAGTCTTTTGTGCCGTCCATCAGCTCAATATTGGTCTGCATGAAGATCTGGTAGGCTACTTTCAGGATCCAGAAACTGACCAGCAGTGCGAAGATTTTGTCCAGCACGGGCATTTTCAGTATATAAATGAAGATCAGGCCGATCAGTACGGAAGAGGAGATCAGGATATCATTCTGCATGTTCCTGCCGTTGGCGATGAGCATGGAGCTGCCTGTTCTTTTGCCGATATGGAATTGATACCAGGCCAGCAGGATCTTTCCGGCAATGGAAACCACGGTAACGTATATGGCAAGGGTGGAGGGCATGACCGTAACTTCTCCGCTGATCAGCCGCCTCAGGGTGGTGGCGATGAACGTCACGCGCCGCAGCCTGGCGCTCGGCACGGGGTGGGGC
>CAYMJH010000094.1:0-978 GCA_964390385.1 uncultured Bacteroidales bacterium
AAAGATCAAAGATCAAAGATCAAAGATCAAAGATCAAAGATCAAAGATCAAAGATCAAAGATTAAAGATCAAAGATCAAAGACTTTTAGGCTACAGGCTGCAGGCTACAGACAACAAACCATCATAACCATCATAACAATCACAACCCTCACAACCTTCACCCTCCTTCGCCGCCAACGCACAAAACCATTTCTGGCTAAGGTGGGCAAAGCAAGTCACTCAATATCCCAACCACTAATCACCCAATCACCCAATCACCCAATCACCAAATATTCATTGTATGGCTCCAGAGCCCAGCAATTCCTCCCCGTCATACCAGGCAGCGAACTGTCCCGGTGTGATTCCGCGCTGACGCTTGTCAAATAATATATAGAGGCCTTCCATCCTGCGGTAGAGTGTAGCCTGCTGCAAGGCCTGGCGGTAACGTACCCTGACCAGGGCCTTTTCTGACAGGCCGGGCTGCAATTCCCTGTCGGTTCTTAACCAGTGAAGGTCAGGTGAAGGAATAAAAAGCCCCCACCGGTTAAGACCGGGGTGTCCGTGACCCATGCCGACATATAGGTAATTGTCAACGGTATCAGGTTTTAACACAAACAAAGGTTCGGCCTTGCCGCCGATGTTCAGTCCTTTTCTCTGCCCTACCGTATAGTAATGCGAACCGTTATGGCTCCCGGCAACCGTGCCGTCATGAGGCCCGTAATTGAAGTCCTTTGTCAGCTGCGGTAAACCTTCTCCGGTTGACAGAAAATGCCGGTGGCATTTTGCATATTCTTTGTAAACCGGAAGATCAGCCGGGATTTCAATAACAGATCCCGGCCTGGGCTGAAGCTTCTGCTTCAGGAAATCAGGCAGGTGAATTTTGCCAATGAAACAAAGGCCCTGTGAGTCCTTCCTTTCAGCTGTGGCCAGGCCGAGATCACGGGCTATCTGACGGACTTCACTTTTGACCAGGCTGCCTACCGGGAATAAAGCCATACT
>CAYMJH010000094.1:988-13466 GCA_964390385.1 uncultured Bacteroidales bacterium
GGATTGTGAGAGCTGGCAGAGAAAATAGCTCTGGTCTTTCGCCGCATCGGCGCCGGCCAGCAAACGATACCGGATGCCGTCTTTCGTATGGAGTTCTTCTTTCCGGCAATAGTGTCCGGTGGCAATGAAATCCGCACCCTCCTTCATGGCAGCTTTCAGGAAAAGGTCGAATTTCACTTCGCGGTTGCACAGCACATCGGGATTGGGAGTGCGGCCTTTTTCATACTCCCGGAACATGTAATCCACGATCCGTTTCCTGTATTCCCCGCTGAAATCAATAGTTTTCAACGGGATATCAAGTTTTTTGCAGACCAGTTCGGCAAACAGCAGATCATCATTCCAGGGGCAATCTCCTGCAATGGTCCCTGTGGTGTCATGCCAGTTGATCATAAACATGCCGGTGACATCATAGCCCTGCTGCTTCAGCAGAAAGGCTGCAACGCTCGAATCAACGCCTCCGGAAATCCCAACAATTACGCGTTTTTTCAAAATTGGTTCAGCTTTGCCTGCAAAAGTAGTAAAATACGGTGATTGATGATCAGCAAATCCTGATGCGAATGCGTAAAGCGCTGCGCCTAAAAATTAGACGGTATGATGAGGCAATTACCATAAGGTAATGTATATTCGTATTTTAATTTTTGGAGCATCATTATGAGAACTGAAATTCGTCTTTGCGCTGTTGTATTCGCTGTTGTCTTTTTAACCATCCTTTCAACCCGGGATACCTGTGCCCAGGATAATCCGGGGCCGAAGAACGTAATTCTGTTTATCGGCGACGGCATGGGCCTATCCCATATCTATGCCGCCTATACCGTTAATAAAGGGCATCTGAATATGATGGAGTGTCCCTATACCGGGTTCAGCCATACTTATTCCGCGACATCCTACATCACAGATTCAGGAGCCGGTGCCACCGCCATTGCATGCGGGAAGAAAACCTATAACGGGGCGCTGGGCGTCGACGCCGACAGCGTGCCCTGCAGGAATATCATAGAATATGCCGAAGAAAAAGGCATGTCAACCGGATTGATCTCCACCAGTGCCATTACCCATGCCACACCCGCGGCCTTTATTGTTCACCAGCGTAACAGATCGCGCCATGAAAACATAGCCGCTGACTTTCTCAAAACCGACATCGATCTGTTTATCGGCGGCGGCGCCGATCATTTTGCCAAACGCGCAGACAGTGTGGACCTGATCAGCCAGTTGAAAATAAACGGATATGAGGTATTCCTTTATCCCGTTTCCATCGGTCCGTTTAACTCCGCAAAGGTGGCTGTTTTTACCGCTCCGCAAAGTTGCCCGCGGTTCTCAGAGGGAAGGGGCCATATGCTTCCCGAAGCTACGGAACAGGCGATCAGCCTGCTCAGCAAAAATGACAAGGGATTCTTTCTAATGGTGGAAGGCTCACAGATCGACTGGGGAAGCCATAATAACGATATTGATTATGTGATTGAGGAATTGGTTGATATGGATAATGCGGTTGGAAAGGCTATTGACTTTGCCCGCCGGTCGGGTAATACCCTGGTGATCGTCACGGCTGATCATGAGACAGGCGGCCTTGTCATTGCAGATGGCAGCCTGAGCGAGGGCACCATAAGCACGAAATTTAATACGCTCCATCATACCGGTATCATGGTACCTGTATTTGCCTTTGGTCCCGGCGCTGAAAAATTCACGGGGATTTATGAAAATACGGCCATCTTCACTAAGCTTACCAACCTGCTAAATCTTACCGATCCATGTATTTCAGACACACTGCCAAGATAGTGCTGATTTTGCTGCCTGTCCTGAATCTATATGCCGGGTGCAGCGACAAAGAACATGAGGAACCTGTCTTCAAGACCAACTCCATGACCCAGATTGCCGTTTTGCCGGCAGTGCTCAACGAAAACTCGGGCATGATATGGTACGACGGACTGATATGGACCATCACTGACAGCGGCAGCGAGCCCTTTATTTATGTTGTTGACACAACCGGGAAGATCATAAGGATCATCAGGCTGTCCGGTGCAGAAAACACCGACTGGGAAGAAATCACCCAGGATGAAACTAACATCTATATCGGGGATTTTGGAAACAATGACGGATCGAGGACGGACCTGCGGATTTACAAAATCAGTAAAAATGACCTGGCTGATACCCTTGTGGTTCCCGAGGTCATTCATTTTTCCTATGCCGATCAGACTGACTTCACCCCCTATGCCTACGATACCCCATATGATTGTGAAGCTTTCATCAGCCGGGGGGATTCGCTTTTCCTGTTTACAAAGAACTGGACCGGCAGTATTGCCCGCATCTATGGCATCCCTGCCGTTCAAGGCAGTTACCAGGCTTTTCCGTTGGGACACATGAAGGTTAACGGACAGCTGACTGCCTCCGTTTTCTCCGCTGCGGATAGCCGGCTTTATTTGCTGGGATATAAAGATTACATTCCCTTCCTGTGGATCTGCGATGATTTTTTCCCCGGCCTTACCTATGAGGGTGTAATGCTTCAATTTGTCTTCCCTGAAAAGTTCGGGACACAGGCAGAGGGCATTGTGCTGACCGACAAGGGAGAAATCATCGTTTCCAGTGAGGAGAGTATTTCTTCTCCGGCGTTGTACAAAGTTGTCCTGGGTGACCAGCCATGATGGTCGAGGAAGATGTCCGTTCAATGTATAGGTATTTAGGTATTTAGGTGTTTAGGTATTTAGGCATTTAGGCGTTTAGGTATTTCCTTAACTGCTAAAAAGCTAAATCCCTAAATCGCTAAATTGCTAAAAAGCTGCATTCCTAAACTGCTGAATCCCTGAAAAGCTAAACCCCTGATTTTCCCTGGCGGTATTTGTAGTGAATCACAGAAGCCTGCCTCAACCGGTCGGCTGCTTCCTCAGGCTTAACAGGATTGATGATATTGCCGCCTCCCGATTCAAAACCTGCGAGGTATTTCAGCTTGTCGGGTGACCGCATGGGGGGATAAAACTCCGTGTGAAAATGAAAAGCGGCACTTACGGGATTACCATCTGTGGGTGCGTTATGCAGCATGGTAATATTAGGGAATGACATGTTATACAGGTTGTCAAATTTCACGATCACCTGGTGGTGTATTTCGGCATAGGCCGGGATCTCTTCAGGGGTAAAATCAGCGATACAGGATACATGCCTGCGGGGTACGATGTAGGTTTCATAAACGAACCTGGCAAAGAAGGGAACAAAAGCTACAAAATGCTCATTTTGGCAGACGATCCGGCTTCCTTTTCTCAGTTCATCTTCCAGCAACTCTTCCAACAGTCCCCTGCCATGCGATGTCCTGTATGCTGCAAAAGAGTCAAGTTCACGCTGCACAATCTTAGGGATAAACCCCGTTGCATAGATCTGCCCGTGAGGGTGGGGATTGGAAACTCCGATCACCTTCCCTTTGTTCTCAAAAATGAGTACATTGTTGATGGCAGGATGGCTTCCGAGATCCTCGTATTCTTTTTTCCAGCAATTGACGACATCCAGCATCCCTTCCCGGCTCATCTCGGCCAGGGTGATGTTATGCCGGGGCGCAAAGCATATCACCCTGCAGGTGCCGTGAACCGGCTCGGCCGTCTCAAAAGGATCCCGGCGGTGCACATCAGGGGCATCCATCGAGAAAGACGCAAAATCATTGGTAAAGGCGAAAGGCTTTACATAAGACGGATTTTTTACACCGGATGCCCTGGTAACGCCGGGACATAAATAACACCCTGGATCAAAATCAGGTTCCTCTTCTTTGGCTGAGGCAATGGTTTCACCCGACCAGGGTCTGTCGCTTGTTGTTGCGGCCAGTATCACCCATTCCTGCAGCAGGGGATGCCATCGGCGTTCCCAGTTATCGTTGAATTCCATGACAACGGAAATATGGTTGGTAAGCTCTCTTTCAGAAGGATTCAATGAGTTTTGCCCCATCGCCGATCGCGGCAATGTAAAAATCAGCTTTCAGTCCCGTTTTTTCGTTATAATGCTTACCGACGGTTTGAATGAAGTCCTCAATTTTATTTTCGGTGACGAGGCTGACGGTGCATCCCCCGAAACCGGCCCCGGTCATCCTTGATCCGATCACGCCGGGTATCTTTCTCGCTTCATCAACCAGCGTATCCAGCTCGATGCCGGTCACCTCATAGTCGTCGCGCAATGAATCATGCGATCCGTTCATCAGGTTCCCGAACTGCGTCAGGTTACCTGCATTGAGCTCCTGCACTGCATCAACCGTCCGTTTTATCTCAGTGACCACATGCCGTGCCCTTTTTCTCACGGTCTCATCGGGGATCTGCTGATCGATGAGGTAAAATTCATCTTCATCCAGTTCTCCCAGGAGGGATATGTTTTTAACAGGACGGATGTATTCCACCGCTTTATCACATTCCGCACGGCGTTCATTATATTTTGAATCAGCCAGGCCCCTGCGCTTGTTTGTGTTAGAAATTACCAGCTTATAACCATTCAGTTTCAGGGGAACAATTTCATATTCCAGCGTGTTGCAATCGAGGAATATCGCTGAATCCTTCTTTCCCATGGCGGAGGCAAACTGGTCCATGATCCCGCAGTTGACTCCGACAAACTGGTTTTCGGCCCGCTGGCCAAGCTTTGCCAGGGCCACACCATCCAATCCTGCCCCAAAAATCTCATTCAATGCAAGAGCCGTTGCGATCTCAATCGAAGCAGAAGAAGATAGCCCGGCACCATTCGGCACATTACCGTAGAACAACATTTCCATCCCCGACATCTTTACCCCGAGCTTTTCGAATTCATTCAAAACCCCCAGGGGATAATTGACCCATTGGCCTTCATGTTTCCGGCTGATATCCGCAATATCAACGGACGCGGTGTATTCAAAATTCAGGGATGCCATTTTTACCAGGCTGTCCTCCCGTTTCCGTATGGCGATGTAAGTTCCGAAATTCAGGGCACAGGGAAAGACAAATCCTCCGTTGTAATCGGTATGTTCGCCGATAAGGTTTACCCTGCCGGGGGCAAAATACAGAAACGATTTCGCTTTCGATTCTCCGGTGCGGATTATAAAGTCTTTTTTCAGTGCGGTGATATCCATGGTTTTCGGTTTAAAAAAGAAAACAAAGGTATTTAAAAATATTTGCCCTACAATTTTTGCCCTTGCGCGATGGACTATTTTTATGTTTTTTACCTTATTTTTATCCCGGTATATGAAAAGGCTGCCATGAAAGAATTTATCAGGCTGAAAGCCTGGTTTTCCGTTCCCTTTGTTTTCCTGCTGGTGTTGTCGGTGAGAATCATGAGTCTCGTACCCAAAGGAGACCTGCACCTGATGATGAACGAATTCCATTCACGGTTTTTTGACCTTTTTTTCAGTCGTATTACCTGGCTTGGCGACGGCATCTTCATCCTGATCGTGGTTGCCGTATTGTGCTTTTTTTCTTTCCGGCTGGGCGCCTATGTCATGGCTACCTATGCAATGACAGGTATTTTCACGCAGCTGCTGAAGCGGCTCTTTTTTGAAAATATGCCAAGGCCGGCCGGTTATTTCAGCGACAACTCACCGCTGTACCTCGTGGAAGGGGTTAAAATGCTGTATCGCCACAGCTTTCCTTCGGGACATGCGGCAACGGCTTTTGGATTGTTTATATGCCTTGCCATGGTGACCCGTAACCGGTACCTGCAATTTCTTTGCCTGGTGCTGGCCATCTTGACGGCCTATTCCCGGATTTATCTCTCCCAACATTTTCTGATGGATGTCGTTGCCGGCGCCATGATCGGTGTGGCGGGGGGAATTGCCCTCTATCCCTGGTTTTACAGGCGGGAAAGAAAGTGGCACCGTTTATCCATTCTTAACCGGACTATCCAATGAAGGGCCGATCTGCATACGATGGCATCGTTTATACGGGCATTGCCCTGTTAGCCGGCCTGTTGTTCATTCCTTTTCTCGGCGGTGTTTCCCTGTTTGACTGGGACGAGATCAATTTTGCCGAATCGGCGAGGGAAATGATCGTCTCGGGCGACTATCTTACCGTTCAGGTTAATTTTATCCCCTTCTGGGAAAAGCCTCCCTTGTTCATCTGGATGCAGGCGGTTTCAATGCATTTGTTCGGCGTCAATGAATTTGCGGCCCGTTTCCCCAATGCTGTCTGCGGCATCATTACACTGCCGGTGCTCTATTCCATCGGGAAAAGAATATATGACAGTGCTTTCGGATTCATATGGATCATGACCTACGCCGGATCACTGCTCCCCTTCTTATACTTTAAATCAGGCATCATCGATCCCTGGTTTAACCTGTTCATTTTCCTGGGAATTTACAGGATATACCTTTATTTCACCCGTGATACGGCAGGAAGGCTTAATGTCTCCCTGTCAGCGCTTTTTATCGGGCTGGCCATCCTCACCAAGGGTCCGGTGGCTTTGCTGGTCTTTCTGCTGACCGTGATGGCCTATATCATCGTTAAGAAATTTGCCGTGAAAATCAGCGTTGCCGATATGCTGCTGTTTTCCGTTATCCTTGTAATTACCGGGGGATTCTGGTTCCTGTTGCAGCTGCTGAACGGCAATTTTTCGATCATTGCCGATTTTATTGCCTACCAGGTCAACTTGTTCAGAACACGGGGAGCGGGGCATGGAGGCTTCCCTTTATATCATGTCATCGTTTTGCTGGCCGGTGTATTCCCGGCTTCCATCCTGGCAATACCGGGGCTGTTTAAATCAGGTGTAGGAAATGACCGGCAGGTAAGCCTTGCGGTTTTTATGAAAATCCTGTTCTGGGTAGTCCTCATCTTATTCTCGATCGTCAGAACCAAGATCGTGCATTATTCCTCCCTATGCTATTTTCCCCTGACCTTCCTGGCAGCGACCATAATCCACCGGATTTATACGGGTGGTTTTAACCTGAAGAAATACTGGATATGGATGATCTCCGCTATGGGGATCCTGTATAGCATCATACTGCTGATCATCCCGTTTTTTGACCGGTTGAAGGACGCTATGCTGGATCTTTTAAAAATTGAGGATCCTTTTACCCTGGCGTGCCTGCAAGCCGATGCAGGATGGAAGGGCTTCGAATGGCTGCCTGCGATAGTGTTGCTGACAGGGGTTGGAATATTATTATATTGTGTCCTTAAGTCAAGGGTCATGCAAGGATTGCAGGCTTTGTTCCTTTGTTCCTGCCTTTTTATATACGGCAGCCTTCTCTTTATCACCCCGCGCATTGAACGATACTCACAGCATGCCGCGGTTGAATTTTTCAGGTCGGTCAGCCATGAGGATGCCTACCTGGAAACCCTGGGATATAAAAGCTATACCCACCTGTTTTACGGGCAGGCCAGGCCGGCTTCGAATCCCGGTGTTTTGTCAAGGGAATGGCTGCTGACGGGAGACATCGATAAGAAAGTTTATGGTTCGATGAAAATTGACAAAAAAGATCGATATCTTTCGTTGTTTCCCGAAATCAAAGTGCTCTATGAAAAAAACGGCTTTGTATTTTTTGTCCGTGAACCCCGATAGCAAACCATGATCAATAACAAGAAAATCACCGTTGTCCTTCCGGCCTATAACGCTGAGAAAACCCTGGATCAGACCTACAAAGAGATCCCGTTCGATATTGTGGATGAGGTCATACTGGTGGATGACCTCAGCCGCGACAATACCATTGAAAAGGCGAAAACCATCGGCATCCGGCATATTATTGCGCATCCCCGGAACAGGGGATACGGTGGGAATCAGAAAACCTGTTACGACAAGGCCCTTGAGCTGGGATCTGACATTGTTGTGATGTTGCACCCCGACTACCAGTATGATCCGAGGCTCATCCATTCCATGTGTTACCTGATCGCCAACGGCGTATACGAGGTGGTGCTGGGTTCGCGGATCCTGGGCAAGGGAGCGCTGAAAGGCGGCATGCCCCTGTACAAATATATTTTCAACCGGTTGCTCACCATGGGACAGAATCTCATGATGAACCAGAAGCTGTCGGAATACCATACCGGTTATCGGGCCTTTACGGCAAATGTGCTGAGATCAATTGATTACAATACCAATTCCGATGATTTTGTTTTCGATAACCAGATGCTGGCACAGATCTTTTATGCGGGATTTGATATCGCTGAGATCACCTGTCCCACCAAATACTTTAATGATGCCTCCTCCATCAATATTGCAAGGAGCATGAAATACGGGTTCGGCGTTATCAAGGTCTCCTTCATGTATTTTTTGCAGAAAACCGGCCTGGGTCGCTTTAAGATATTCGGGAAAAAGTGAAACATAATATATGCCAAATTATGAAAACAAACCGCTTTAACATGATCCTGCAGGGCTTAGCCTTTGCCTGTATTGTATTGCTGGGAAGCTCCTGCATGAAAGGAGAGCCCTGGACTGCCCTGTTCAACGGGAAAGATCTTACCGGTTGGACGTTGCGTAACGGTACTGCACCCTTTACGGTGGAAAAGGGAGAGATTGTCGGGCGAACCGTAACCGGAAGCCCCAACAGCTTTCTATGCACCGATTCGGTTTTTACCGATTTCATCCTGGAGTTTGAGGTGAAAAAAGACTGTGTGCTGAATTCGGGCGTGCAGATCCGCAGCAACAGCTATCCCCTTTATCAGGACGGCCGTGTGCACGGTTACCAGGTGGAAATTGAGAACAGGCCTGACAGGCTTTGGTCGGGCGGCATCTATGACGAAGCGCGCCGCGGATGGCTGTATGACCTGTCGGAGAATAAAACCGGTGGCCTGGCCTACCGGTTTGAGGGCTGGAATCATTACCGGGTAGAGGCGTTCGGGCCTTCCATAAAGGTTTGGATCAATGGCGTGCCGACAGCCAACCTGGTTGATGATATGACCCCGGCCGGATTCATCGGGTTACAGGTACATTCCGTTGGCGATGATGCCACCATGGCCGGACTGGAAGTCCGGTGGAAGAACATCCGCATCATTACCAACGAGGTGGAAAAATACCTAACCCCCATGGAACTTCCTGCAAAAAATACGAATAATACACTCACCGAACAGGACCTTAAAGCAGGTTGGAAATTATTATTTGACGGGCAGAACACAGGGGGATGGAGGAAAGCATACGGCGACAGTTTCCCGGCTGAAGGCTGGGTGGTGAAGGACGGATTGCTGATTGTGCTGGCATCCGATGGCGCCGAATCACAGCACGGAGGCGACATTGTTACGAAGGAGGAATACGGTGATTTTGAGCTGGAGCTCGATTTCAGGCTCACCAAAGGAGCCAACAGCGGCATTAAATATTTTGTAACGGAAGCCGAGGCGAACAATCCGGGATCAGCGATCGGGCTCGAATATCAATTGCTCGACGATGAAAATCATCCCGATGCAAAACTGGGCAACCACGAGGGCAGCCGCACACTGGCTTCCCTGTACGACCTGATAAAGGCCGAAAACAAGCTGGTCTTCCCCCCGGGTCAATGGAACAGGGCACGGATCGTTTCCAGGGGCGATCATGTTGAACATTGGCTCAACGGGATCAAGGTACTGGAATATGAAAGGAAAACCCCTGCGTTCAGGAAGCTGGTAGAAGAGAGTAAATATAAGATCTGGACCGGTTTCGGCGAGGCCGGGAGCGGTCATATATTGCTGCAGGACCATGGGAACGAGGTGGCGTTTAAGAATATTAAGATAAGAGCATTGTAGGAATAAGTCGTGCAGGCTGCCAGTCTGCTGGTCTGCTGGTCTGCTGGTCTGCTGGTCTTCTGGTCTGCTAAGTCTGTTTCGCTGTCTTTTTTGACTTAGGAGACTGAGAAGACTTAGAAGACTTAGGAGACAATTTCCAGTCTGCTGGTCTCTGAGCAACACTATTCCACCCTTTCACTGTTACACTTTTTTCTTTATTCTTTGCTCTTTTATCTGTATTCCGATATCTTTATAAATAAATCCACATTCAAATGACTACCCGTCGCGATTTCATCCGGAAAACCACCCTCGCTGCCACCGGGATCACCCTGGGCGGAGCGGGTATGAAAGCAGCCAGTTATAAACGGATCCTCGGTTCCAATGACAGGGTCAGGGTAGGGGTGGTCGGCTTCTCCGACCGCTTCAGGCATTCTCTTTACCCCTGTTTTCTCGACCATGCTGAAAGCCTTAACATGGAAATAGTGGCCGTGTCGGATATCTGGAGCCGGCGCAGGGATGAGGCAAAAGCTTTTCTCTCGTCCCGGTACCCGGATATCAGGATCTGCCGCAACAATGAAGAATTATACGAAGGTCGCAATGCCGACGCGGTAATCATCAGCACGGCTGATTTTCAGCATGCCCTTCACCTGGCAGAAGCCGTGAATGCCGGATGCGATGCCTACGTTGAAAAACCTTTTGCCGAGACCATGGAAGACAACCGTATGGCCCGGACTGCCGTGCAAAAATCAGGCAAAATAGTGCAGGTGGGATCACAGCGGCGCAGTGGTCAGAATTATATCACGGCCAACGAATATATCCGCTCCGGCGGCTTCGGAAAGATCACCATGGTGGAGATGTCGTGGAACGTAAACCAGCCCGGCCGGTGGCGAAGGCCAAATGAGGTTGCCCTGGTGCGGGAGGAGGATGTGGACTGGAAACGCTACCTGATGAACCGCCCCGCAGAACCATGGGATCCCCGTAAATTTATAGAATACAGGCTTTTCTGGCCGTATTCCTCCGGCATACCCGGCCAGTGGATGTGTCACCAGATCGATACCGTTCACTGGTTCACCGGGCTGCCTTACCCCCGCAGTGTTGCCGCGAACGGCGGCATCTATGCCTGGCAGGATGGAAGAACGAATGCCGATACGATGACTGCAGTCTTCGATTACGGGCCGAAAGACAATCTTCAACAGGGCTTCCAGGTGGTTTATTCCTCGCGAATGCATAATTCAGCCGGAGGCATAAAAGAATTGTATTTTTCCAACGGCGGCTGCCTGAACCTGGATACCAACCGGGTCACATCCGAAGGCGGACTGGAAGAACGGTATGCCGGGGCCATGAATATGGAGCCCAATTTGCTGCAGCCTTTTGAATTGCCTGCGGTAAAGGCTGAAGCCGGCGCCAACACAGGCTCTGATCCCATGACCTCGGCCCATATGCGAAACTGGATGGAATGCCTGCGCAGCCGGAAAACTCCGCGTGCCGATGTCACAGCCGGGTATAACCATTCTATAGCAGTCATCATGACCACGGCTGCCCTCCACACCGGTAAGAAAGTCTGCTTTGATGAGGCGAAGCAGGAGGTGATGGCGGGGGAGGAAGTGTTTGGGATGTGAAGGGGAGTGTGAGTGTGAGTGTGAGTGTGAGTGTGAGTTTGAGTGTGAGTTTGAGTGTGAGTGTGAGGGGAGAGGAGGAGAAGAGGAGAAGGGGAAATTGTGGAAGGGTGGAAAAGTGGAAAGGTTAAACAGGAAATCAGAATGAGAATGAGGTAAATTGCCCTGTAGGGGCAAACTGTTGGTAGCCCCGGGTGATAACCCGGGGAGTGAATTGAAGCAGAGAGCGCTGCAGGCAACAGATAACAGGATGCAATACTATTATATGCAGCGAAAATGATCATTGCTGGGAACAATGAGCAATAGTCAATGAAGAATTAGCCCTGAACAAAGGAAATCACCGGATATACAAATGATAAATTATTTATTTACAATATTTTACAGCGCTGTTTTAACAGCCGGTACCATACGCTGTGAAAGGGATACTGAATACAGACAATCCAATACCTCCGCTGAATTCATACAGGATACCGTCCGGAAAACGATTAACGTACTGTTCGACGGCCGTCTTTTCACCTCCTTCCGCTACGCCGATACCCTTGAAAAACCGGTGTTCTATCCTGTTCATGCTCCCTCCGGCGTGTCAGTAACCCGCGGATACCCCCTCGATCCGCAACAGGGAGAACGCACCGACCATCCCCACCACACCGGTTTGTGGTTCAACTACGGTGATGTCAACGGCATCGATTTCTGGAATAACTCCCGGGCCATCCCTCAGGAAAGACGTTGCAACTATGGGAAAATAATCTGCAGCGAAAACTCCGTTGCCCTTAACAGGACCGATGGTTCCCTGCAGGCGGTCTGCCTTTGGATTGACTGCCGGGGGCAGGTACTGCTGGAAGAAAAGACAATGTATCATTTCACCCGGGTATCACCTGAGTTATATGCGCTGAAAAGACTCACCCGCCTGACTGCGCTTGCCGACACTGTTGTATTTGGAGACAGCAAGGAAGGGTTGCTGGGCATAAGGGCTGCACGATCTTTTGAAATGCCTTCGGCCAGGCCTGCTGTTTTATATGATACCCTTATCGGGTCCGGCGGAAAACCGGTTGCCGACCCGGCCGGGGTGAACGGATGCTACCGGGGCAGCAACGGCCTTTCAGGAGCCGCAGTCTGGGGGACCAGGAACAGCTGGGTAACCCTTTCTGCCGTAAAAGAAGGCGATTCCATTTCCATCGCCATGGCTGACCATCCGGAAAATCACGGATTCCCTTCCTGCTGGCATGCGAGGGACTACGGGCTGTTCTCGGTGAATAACCT
>CAYMJH010000095.1:0-12041 GCA_964390385.1 uncultured Bacteroidales bacterium
GCGACGGACTGGCCCCAGGTGGAAGGCGCCTACAGACCGCGCAACGGGGCCCGAACTCCCATGCAGTGGGGGCCGGCTAAAAACCTTGGTTTTTCGGAAGGGGCAGCCGAAAAACTCTATCTTCCTGTCGATAAGGCCGGCGATGCGCCAACGGTGGCTGAACAGGAAAATAATCCCAATTCCCTGCTCAACCGTACGCGGAGATTGATCGCCTTAAGGCAGGAAGAACCTGCACTGAAAGCATATGCTGAATTTGTCCCCCTCTATGCAAAGGACAATGCCTATCCGTTTATTTATGCACGGGCAAAAGACAACGATATTGTGCTGGTGTTCCTTAATCCTGCCGCGATGGAAACGGAAGCCGATTTCGCAGTTTCGTTTGAAGGTTCTGAACTGCAGTTGCTGGCCGGCAGGGAGTTGAAAATAAGCCGCGAAGGAAACCGGTTTAAGGTTAACATGCCGGGGCAAAGCTATGCGATTTATAAAGCGAAATAGTCTTCAATATAGTAGGATTGATGATGTTAGTGAACAAAAATTCCCCTCCTTGGAGGGGTTAGGGGTGGGTTGGTCTTTTAATGAATATTCTTCTGACATTACGATATGAAATAGCATGAACCATAAGCCATGAACATACAAACTGTTCTTTCCGCTCTTCTGCTATCCCTGCCCTGCCCGGTTTCTTATGCCCAACCCGACCAGCCCGCCGGCAAAACCATTCCCTATCTCCGGCAACAGGGCAACGCCATTCAGCTGATGGTGGAAGGGAAACCTTTTCTTATCCTGGGCGGGGAACTTGGCAACTCCACAGCTTCCGATCCGTTCCTTATGCGTTCGGTTTGGCCGGTTCTGTCGTCCATGAACCTGAATACCGTTCTGGCTCCGGTATACTGGGAACTGATGGAGCCTGAGGAGGGAAAGTTTGATTTCAGCCTGGTCGACAGCCTGATTGCCGGGGCAGAACAGCATGAGATGAGGCTGGTACTGCTCTGGTTCGGAACCTGGAAGAACAGCATGTCATGTTATGTTCCCCTCTGGATAAAAAAGGACTACGATCGGTTTCCCCGGGCGCGGGATAACCGCGATAAGGGACTGGAAATGCTCACCGCCTTCAGCGAAGAAAACCTCAGGGCTGACATGAATGCCTTTCAGGCATTGATGAGACACATCAGGGAAACAGACAAAAAACAAACGGTAATCATGGTGCAGGTGGAAAACGAAATTGGCATGATACCGGTTGCCAGCGATTTCCATAAGGCAGCCAATACCGCTTTTACCTCGCCGGTACCACAGGCCTTGATGCAATACCTGCAGCTGAAAAGGGAGGTGCTGCATCCTGCCCTTAAGGAGAGATGGGCACAGAGCGGATATAAAAGCTCCGGGTCATGGGAGGATGTTTTTGGGATCAGCCTCGCCACCGATGAAATATTCATGGCCTGGCATTATGCGGTGTATGCAAACCAGGTTGCCGGGGCCGGAAAACAGGAATACCCTTTGCCTATGTTCGTCAACGCCGCCCTTAACCGGCCCAATGCCAAACCCGGGGAATATCCCGCAGGCGGCCCCCTGCCGCATCTGATGGACGTCTGGAAGGCCGGCGCACCTTCGGTTGACTTTCTTTCCCCTGATATTTACTTCCCTGATGTCACCCGCTGGTTCGAGCAATATCATCGTCCGGGCAATCCGCTTTTTATCCCCGAGATCATGTATGGTAAAAACAGTGCAGCTGAAGTTTTCTGTGCCATTGGACTGCATGATGCCATAGGCTTTTCCCCTTTCGCTATCGAATCAGTGGCAAATCCGGGATCAGACAGGCTGACAAAAGCTTACGGACTGCTGGAACAACTGGCTCCGCTGATCCTTGAAAATCAGGGAATGGGGACCATGACCGGCATCCTGCTTGACAGGAAAAATCCCGAACAGACAGTGGAAATGAATGGTTACCGGTTCAAAATTTCTTTCGAGCCTTTGGATCGGTTTGCTTACAAAGGAAACCTGTCGGATTCTTCATTCCGGACAGGAGGCATCATCCTTTCGGCCGGTCCCGATGATTATATCGTGGCCGGAAGCGGACTGATCGTTACCTTTGCATCGGCCATGCCCGATGATATGATGGCGGGCATCGGCAGCATTGATGAGGGCAGGTTTGATAACGGCAGATGGATACCGGGCATGAGGCTTAACGGGGACCAAAGCCACCAGGGCAGACATTTGCGGTTGCCCAATGATCGCTTCAGCATTCAGCGGGTGAAGTTATACCGGTACCGGTGAAACAGGAGAGGGAGTGAGGGGGAGACAAAGGGAACAAAAGACTTAGGGACTAAGAGACTAGGAGACCAGCAGACCAGCAGACCAGCAGACCAGCAGACTAAAAAGCTTACCTACTCCCCGCCGCTTCAATAAAGGCCCTGATCTGTTCCGTCGATACCTCGGGCGGCATACCTCCTCCGCAGGACAGAATGACCCTCGACCGGTCCTCAAGGGATGTAACGAGACCGGTGACCGCGCTTTTGATCTCATCGGAAGTCCCTTTGGCCAGTACATCACGGGGCGGGATATTGCCCAGCATGGTAACCTTATGCTGCGTCAGTTTTTTCAGTTCGTTGAGGGAGGCATCGAAAGCCATGTTGAACAAATTGACACCGATTTCAGGAAGAAACTCGACTGATGACTGCCATTGTGCATCATTGTGAAGAAATTTAACGGCAACGTTTCTGTCATAGATGGCTTTAAGATGTGGCAAACCGAATTCCACGAATTGTTCACTGCCGATGAAACCGATCAGGTCGTCCAGGATCAGGATACCGTCGATGGATTTAATGGTTTTCATTTGCAGGTCATGCCACTCGATCAGGAAATCGGTAATGATTTCAAGCAATTTATGGATCCTTGCGGGATCCGTCATCATGGCCATCAGAAATTCAGTAGTCCCCATCAGGTGGGCGGCAATGTTCAGCGGTCCCCGGGATACCGAAAAGCGTATGCGGTGTCCCATCGCTTCAATCCCATGCTGGTTCAGCCTTAACCGGTTGAGCACGAAGGGCAGCAAACCATCGGATTCCACCCGGGGCTTCTGAAGGGAATCGATCATTTCAACCGTTGGCAGGCAGGGGAAAGCATGAGGAAATTCATTGGCGGGGAACCTGCAGGGAGCGCCAAATGCAGAAGGTTCGGTACACATGCCAAGCTCCGACCAGAATCCGGGAAGGAACAAGCAGTCGGGGAATGTTTCAATAGCTTTTTTATTGGCACTGAACCATAATTCATCACTGCTGAAATAATCCAGTATTTTGATGCCGGCCCAGTTCGGCAGCCAGGGACAGTCAATGATAAAACCTACCGGCAGCGCAGGCGGGGTTTCTCCGTTCACCGCGCTTAACAATTGATTCCACTGGTTATCAGTCATTTTTTATTGAATTGATTTCTAGTGCTAAAATTAACAGAAAGTTTTGAAATCGATTGCACTAAATAAGATAATAGTGAAAAGTGAAAAACTAAAAGTGAAAAACTAAAAGTGATCGGTTTTGGCTAACAGCCAAAAGCCAATACTCACGGTTCACTGAAGGCAGCTGTCTTTTCCCTGATCCATTGAATCCATTCTTCAAATCCCTCTCCGGTTCGGGCAGAGAGCTCTATACAGCGGAGGTCCCGGTTGACACGGCCGAGATAATCCTTCAACTTGTCCAATGAATAGTCAACATAGGGAAGCAGGTCGGTTTTATTGATCAGGCAGACCTGAGCACTCAGGAACATCTGTGGGTATTTAAGGGGTTTGTCCTCTCCTTCGGTTACGCTTACGATAACCACCCTGTAATTTTCACCCAGGTCGAAAAGGGCAGGACATACAAGATTCCCCACATTTTCGATCATCAGCAGGGAACGGCTGGGTGGGTCAAGTTCCTTAACCGCCTTATTCACCATGGCAGCATCGAGGTGGCATCCGCTGCCGGTGTTGACCTGCACCACCGGAACTCCGGTTGCGCTGATCCGCTCAGCATCAAGGGTGGTCTGCTGGTCTCCCTCGATAACACAAACAGGGAATAGGTTTTTTACCATGCCCAGTGTCCGCTCAAGGAGGGTCGTTTTCCCTGAACCGGGCGAACTAACAAGGTTCAATGCCACAATGCTTCTGGCTTCAAAAAATCCCCGGTTGCGCTGGGCCAGCAGATTGTTTTGCTGCAGTACATCAGTTTCAACCGAAACGACCCTGGCCTCATGATAAGTATGGTCATGAACATGCGGGTGATTATGCCCGTGTTCATGCAAATGATCATGATCATGGTCATGGTCATGGTGTAGATGAATGATATCTTGCTGTCCCGGTTTCTTTACGGTGAATCCCGGTTCAGATGATCCGCAGCCACAAGTTTCGCACATAATTCAATCGTTTTACACAGGTAAAGATAAGTATTTTAACAGGTATGTAGGGATGGTTTTTGCATGCCGGTATTACCAGGGATCAAATTTCTGACCGGCCATCATCGAGGGTAACCGACTTCACTTTAAGCTCCTTTCCCTGCAGGATGGTGATGCCGCTTTCCCTGCAAACCGGACAGGGTTCGAACAAATCGTCCGGCGCGAACCGGTGGTGACAACGGATGCACTGTGCAAGCAAAGGCACCGGACATATTTTCAGTTTTGATTTCTTCAGGAGGTCGGATGAAGCCGCTGCAGAATCCCAGGCAAATTCAAGGGCTTCAATGACTATGCCGGAGGCGGCGCCAATTTCCACTTCAACCTCGGATATGCCCGCCGCCTTATGCTGAACTGCTGCTGATTCGGCAATTTCAACAATACTTACCGCTATTGAAAATTCGTGCATTACCGTTTCAATGTCTGTAAAATTAACATATCCTGGGGAGCTGCAGCCCTGCAAGCCGGTCGACAATCCGGTTCCCCCCGGTTATGGATTCCATCACCACCCTGCCCGGATGGCTTTCGGTTATTTCACCCAGGATAACCGCATCAGCGCCCGTCCTGGTTTTCTTTATCGCTTCCAGCGCCATGTTGGCAGAATGCCTGTCCACCACTGCCATTATTTTGCCTTCATTGGCCAGGTAAAGGGGATCAAACCCGTAAAGCTCGCATAAGCCTTTTACAGGTTCCCTCACCGGAAGGCATTTTTCGTCAAGCCTTATCCCAAAGGCTTTCCCTTCTGTGATCTCGGCGCAGACGGTCGCCAGCCCTCCCCGGGTGATGTCCCGCATGAATTTTATACCGGCCCCTGACCCCAGCAGTGAAACGATCATGGGATTCAATGGAGCGACATCCGAAAGCAAGGGTTCCTCAAACTGCAGCTTTTCCCTGGCTGCCAGAATACAGATTTCATGATCCCCCAGGAATCCGCTCACGATGATCTTGTCTCCCGGCCTGATGTGTTCGCCGGTAATGATCTGCCGGCTGTTTTCCGACGCCAGCCCGATACCGCTGGTGTTGATATAGATCTTATCACACTGGCCCTTCCTTACTACCTTGGTATCTCCGGTCACTATGCTTACTCCGGCCTGCGAGGCAGTATCACTCATGGAAAGCGCTATTTTTTCAAGCTCCGCAATGGGGAAACCTTCTTCCAGGATGAAGGCAGCGCTGAGGAATAATGGCCTGGCACCGGCCACGGCCAGATCATTGACCGTTCCGCAAACGGCCAGTTTACCGATATCTCCGCCCGGGAAAAAAATTGGATCGATCACATAGGAATCGGTGGTGAAGGCAAGCCCGGGATCCCGCGATTCAAGCAATGCCGAATCACCCATCATGTTGAGGACAGGATTGGAGAAATACCGGGCAAAGGTATGACGGATCAGCTCGGAGGTCATCCTTCCTCCGCTGCCATGCCCCATCATAATAACAGGATCCATTGTCTTGATTTTTCACGAAAATAATCCTAAAATCACAATCCCCTGATGAATAATGCAAAATATATTTGCAGGAAGGGTATTGATATGACTGTAAGACTGCAAGACCTGCCTGCCGGCAGGCAGGCTGCATGACTGCAAGACTGCAGTACCGCTTAGCAACCGCTGCAACCTTTTCTCGTATATTGTTAACTTTGCAACCTGATTGCACAAGTCATAACCCGTGAAACAATACCGTCATATCTTTTTTGATCTCGACAACACGCTCTGGGATTACCAGACGAACATGAGGGAAACCTTTGCCGAGATTATACGGGAACTCAAACTTACCGGGATTCAGGAACGCTTTGATGACTTTGTGCGTCAGTTCATTGAAAATAACGACAAATACTGGGTTTTATACAGAAAAGGATTGATCAGCAAGGAATTGCTGCGAAGGAAAAGGTTTTCGGATACCCTGGAATCCATCGGTATACTTGACGAATCGATCATTATGCCTATGGCTGAACTATACCAGGGACGCGTTTCACGTAAATCGAACCTCTTCCCCGGCGTGCATGAGACACTGGCTTATCTCAGGGAGAAATACACTTTGTATATCATCACCAATGGTTTTATTGAGATCCAGACCAATAAACTGGAAAGCTCGGGATTGAGCCCTTATTTCAACAGGGTTTTCATGGCTGAGGCGACAGGCTTTCAGAAGCCCGACAGGCGGTTTTTCCATCATGCCCTTTCTGCGGTGAATGCAAAAAAGTCGGAAAGCCTCATGGTGGGCGACGACATGGAGGCTGACATCATCGGAGCCAGGGAAGCGGGAATTGATCAGGTATTCTTCAATCCGACAGGAATGGTGCATGACCTGAGCACTACCTATGAGATAAGATCAATCACGGAACTCAGAAATTTCTTGTAGACACCGCCCCAAGTCCCCAAGTCCCTCACGCTGCCAACCAATTACCAATCACCAGTTACCAATCACCAGTTACCAATTACCAGTTACCAATCACCGATTACCGATTACCGGTTACCGGTAACCGGTTACCTTTCCTACTTCTTCCCCGTATTGTCAGACGGTTTTGAAATGGAATCCCGCATCGAAGTATCGGCCTGGATATTCTGCATGCGGTAATAATCCATGACGCCCAGGTTTCCGGCGCGGAAAGCTTCAGCCATGGCAAGGGGTACCTGGACCTCAGCCTCGATAACCTTGGCCCTGGCTTCCTGTGCCTTGGCTTTCATTTCCTGCTCAAGGGCAACGGCCATGGCGCGCCTTTCTTCAGCCCGCGCCTGGGCGATGTTCTTATCGGCATTGGCCTGATCCATTTGCAATACGGCACCGATATTTTTCCCGATATCGATGTCGGCGATATCGATGGAAAGGATCTCAAAAGCCGTCCCGGCGTCAAGTCCCTTTCCCAACACAACCTTGGAAATATTGTCAGGATTTTCCAGCACCTCTTTATGCGATTTGGCCGAACCGATGGAAGAAACAATGCCTTCACCAACACGGGCCAGTACGGTTTCTTCACCGGCACCTCCAACCAGCTGGCGTATATTGGCCCTTACCGTAACGCGCGCTTTGCAGATCAGCTGGATCCCGTCTTTTGCCACCGCAGAAACTGCCGGTGTGTTGATAACCTTGGGATTCACCGACATCTGAACGGCTTCCAGCACATTGCGCCCGGCCAGGTCTATCGCTGTGGCGGCTTTGAAATCAAGATTAATATTGGCTTTATCTGCTGAAATAAGTGCATTGACAACCGATCTTACATTGCCTCCGGCCAGGTAATGGGCTTCAAGATCATCGGCTTTAAGGCTTAAGCCTGCTTTTGTGGCACTTACCAGTGCGTTGATGACAATGGAGGGAGGCACCTTCCTGATGCGCATGCCGATGAGCTGTCCGATGGGCACATAAACCCGGGCAAACACTGCACTGAACCAAAGTCCCAGCGGTATAAAATAGAAGAACAACCAGATGAAAGCTATGATAAGGACAACGATCACAACCCATAAAAACATGCCAGACATAATGCTTAGGTTTTAAGTTTAACAATTAATTGATTCTGTGATACTTTTAATACTTCGATTTCGGTATTCTCATCGATGAAGCCTGAAATGGATTTGGCTTCGCATACAAGGTCATGCACTTTCACTTTGCCCATAGGGGCTAATCGCGTTATAGCTATGCCGGTATCACCTGATTTGATCTTTTCGGGGTCAACAGTTACGATCTTGCCGTCGATGCTGGTTTTAAGTCCCATCTTTTCCCAGGTCCTGCGCCTGAAGGCAAAGACCATGGATGCAACGGATGCGGCGATTGCAGCTGCCAGTGTGATATGGCCGGCCGTGTTTCCATGAAACACATAAGAGGCAATGACGCCTCCGATCAGGCATAAAAAACCTCCGATCCCGAAAACCGACACTCCCGGCACGATCAGAAATTCGACCAGTAGCAATACAATGCCGCCGAGAATGATTAAAATAATAGCGATCAATGACATCTGGAATCGGATTTGTTAATCAATGGTGGCACTTAATCCCTTTGCCCTCAGACCTTCTTTATAGGGTTCAAGAAAATCAAAGGATCCTTTCTTAATATCACATTTTCCTTTATAATGCACCAGAAAAGTGCATTGTTCCGCCTGAACGGAATCCATGTCACAAACCTCCATAAGACAGTCAATGACGAAGTCAAAAGTGTGAAAATCGTCATTATGCAGCATCAGGAAATGCCCTTCTTCCGATTTTTCCTCGGTTAGTTCGTTAAAATCGGGCTTTACGACTTGACCCTCTTTGTTTTTCATTGCTGTATCCTGTAATTTCAGTGATTTCTTTCAGCAAGGTTAGTTTCGATTCAAAATTATAAAATTTTTTAACTAAATGTTTTAATATCCTTCACGAATAAGCAAAATTCAGCAAACCTCCCGCCATTTCCACCTTCTACTAGCTACTGTCTCCTATCATAATTTAAGTTCCTCAAACTCAATCTCTCTTGCCTTGTCTGTGCTCAAGGGCTTCCCATCCAGGAAAGCGACCACGAAGGCATCCGGAAATCCGGCTTTCCTGGCCTTTTCGAGGGCTGCTGTGACGGATACAGTGCTGTTATAACTTCCGGTAAAGTATTTGTACATATTTTTTTCAGGCAGCCACTCGACATACAGGGGATCAAGTCCTCCGAACGAGCTTGTTTTCTTGGGCTGATTGAATACGCCCAGCTGGATACGGTATACAAGGCCATGCAGGCCGGTTGGCAGGGGAGGTATCGGTTTTTCCTCTGCATCCGGCGTGCTTTCAGGGATCTCAATCTGTTTTTCGGTCTGTATTCCCTGATCACCTGAACCGGTTAGTCCGGTAACAGCAGGAGATTCGGATTCCGTTTCCGGTGCGCCCGGGGCTTCGTTTACCTTATACTGGTACACTTTGATCCCGTTAATTTCTTTATGCAACACCATAACGGCGTCACCTCCCGGCAGGGTATCGCTGACGTTTTTAATTTTCCGGGCTTCCAGGTATTTTTCATCCGCTTCATGCTGGACCTTATTGGCTTCCCTTTCAAGGCGCTGAACTTCGATTAGCATCTCTTTTTTGGCATCTGCATCCGGAATGGCTTGTGCAACTACCCGTTTTTCACTGGCCATGCGCGACAGGGAATCGGCTTTTATCTGGAGCGACAGGGCCCCGGCCACAGCCCTGTTATAGGCATTCCTGTTAAAGGATATAGCCGGTTGATCTTCGGTTCCGGTTATCTGGCCTGAAGAGCGGTCTCCTGCAAGTGCTGATGCAGAGTCCGGGTTGACTGCATCTTCGTGGTTAAGCACGGACTTAATGGAATCCTGGGCCGTAATGGACATGAAGGCAAAAAGGAACAGGCTGCATGGCCACCGCCGGGCGGCCCGGTGCTCGAAAACAGACATATCGGATCATGGTTTATGATGACCTGCAAATTAGCAATTCCATCATTAAAAGGTTAAAAGATTTTTCATTATTTACTCACAGTGTGGCATAAAACTTTTATCTTCGCTGCGCAATTCTAAAATCAAATATGTATTTATGAGAACTTTGGGTTTATCATTGCTGGTACTTACCGGCACTATTTTATTTTCTTCCTGCGGCAAAAAGCAGGATTATTCAAAGGTTAAACTTGCCAATGAGCTGGATACAGCAAGTTATTACCTGGGCATTTACTGGGGACGCAATGCACAGAACGGAGGAATTGAGGAACTGAATTACGAAGCCGTCAACAAGGGCATACAGGCATCTCTCGAAAAGGACACCACCGTTCCTCCCACCTACGCTATGCAAAGCTATCTGCAGCTTTTCTCGGTGAAAAGAATGTTCAAGGATTACAAGATCGAAAATGAGAAGTTTCTTGAGGACAATGCTAAAAAAGATAGTGTGCAGGTCCTGCCAAGCGGTCTGCAATATATTGTGCTGACGCAGGGAACCGGACCGGAACCGACTGCCGAAGATACCGTTGTGGTCAATTATATCGGAACGACTATTGACGGGATGGAATTTGACAATTCATACCGCAGGGGCAATCCGGTGGAATTTCCCGTTTCAGGCGTCATAAAGGGTTGGACTGAGGGCCTTCAGCTGATGAATACAGGTTCAAAGTACAGGTTCTTCATTCCCTATCAGTTGGGCTATGGTGAAATGGGATCACAACGGATCAAGCCTTATTCCACGCTGATCTTTGAAGTTGATTTGCTGGAAGTGAAACCGGGCATCTGACCCGGGATGGTGAATATAATAACTGTCAGACGCTTCCATAAGTGTCTGACAGTTTTGTTATGTACCGCCGTGAAGTTACCTGTCCTTCCACATGGCATTCTTATTTGACAGGGTCGGAATATTTGTATCCTGTTTTGTAGCGAAGAAATTGCATTAATAATCCTCGGGGCAAATCACAAGACTCGTCCCTTGCTTGTCCCTTGTCCCTTGTCCCTTGTCCCTTCTTCATATCGCCGTTCCCCCTCTTTCCCCCGTCCTGATCCGGATACAATCCTCCAGCGGGGTGATGAATATTTTTCCGTCGCCGACCTCTCCCTTTGCATTGGTACGGGCCGCTTTGATGATGGTATTGACGGTAATATCCACAAAACTTTCGTTTATGGCTATTTCCAGGCGGGCTTTGGGGATCAGGTTCGGAATAACACGGCTCCCCCGGTATATTTCCTCCCCGATCTGCTGCCCGTGTCCGGATACCCTGCTGACCGTTATGCGGGTGATGGCGGCTTCGATCAGGGCTTCGCGCACCTGGTCAAGCTTATTCTCGCGTATGATAGCTGTTATGAGTTTCATGATCTTGAATGATTTAAATTGTACTTCGCTTTACCTCGGGTTCAGCATGCCGTAACCATGTTCACCGTGATAGGTGTAATCGAGTCCCTGCATCTCGGCTGCCGTGGAGGACCTGAATCCGATGACCTTGTTGACCAGCCATACCAGGATCAAGGTCACAAGGGCCGAATAGGCTATGGCAATGGCAACGGCGGCAAACTGCACACCAAGCTGCTGCCATACCGACCAGGATCCGCCGGCAGCTTCGGCAGCCGCCTGCATCCAGCTTTTACGGATGAAAAACACCAGCAGCAACGATCCGGTGATGCCGCCTACACCATGGATGCCGAAGGCGTCAAGGCTGTCGTCATATCCCAGCCTGTTTTTTGCTGCTATCGCCAGGTAACAGATCATGGAAGCACCGAAACCAAGCAGGATGGCTCCCCAGGGCTGAACGACCCCTGCCGCGGGAGTTACAGCCACCAGTCCCGCCAGTATGCCGCTGGCAAAACCCAGCGCGGTGGACTTTCCCTGGTGGATAGTCTCGATAATGATCCAGGCAATGGCGCCGGAAGCGGCTGCGACCTGCGTTGCCGTCAGTGCCTGGGCTGTCAACAGACCACTGCTGACGCTGCTGCCGGCATTGAAACCAAACCAGCCTACCCACAAAAGGCCGGCGCCGATCATGGTCATTACCAGGTTGCTGGGTGCAACGGCGGTTTTTGGATGACCCCGGCGGGCCCCCAGGTATAAAGCGGCTATCAGACCACTTACGCCCGATGCTATATGAACAACGGTTCCGCCTGCAAAATCAATGGCTCCCATGGCCCCCATGTTGAACAGGAATCCGTCACTGGCCCATACCCAGTGGCAAAGCGGATTGTAAACCAGCAAACCCCAGAG
>CAYMJH010000095.1:12051-13454 GCA_964390385.1 uncultured Bacteroidales bacterium
GCAATGAAGGCAATGTAACCTTTGAAAGAAACACGTTCGGCAATGGCACCGGCAATTAAGGCAGGAGTAATGATGGCAAATTTCCCCTGGAACATGGAGAATACATACTCGGGAATTCCCGAAGGACTGATTGATTCATCAATACCGCTGAGTAAGAAATAATCCTTGTTCCAGCCAAACCACCCCCCCAGCACATTGCTGCCGAAACTCATGGCATAGCCGAAAATTACCCAGAGCAGAGCCATGATGCCCATAGCAACAAAACTGTGCATCATGGTCCCCAGCACATTCTTGGTCCTCACCAGTCCGCCGTAAAACATCGCCAGACCCGGAACCATGAGTAGCACCAGCGTGGTGGAAGTCAGCATCCAGGCGGTTATGCCTGTGTCGATCGGAGTTCCGTCCGATCCGAAAGCCGGCAATGCCGTGAAAACAGCTAAAAGACCGGCCATCAGCAGGAATCTTTTTTTAATGCTCATAAGCTTGAGATTTATTTTACATCAATTTTTGGGTCAAAAATATATAAAAAGGGGGTAATAACAAAAAAATATATAAAATAATTATTTATACCCTATATAATATGAGGTATAAAATTAAAAAATAACATTATATATTAATTGATATATATAATATATGGGGTATAAAAAATATAAAAATAAATTTTCATTTATAATGGAGGAATGATAAAAAGTCAGGCAGTGCTCCTTTTGCCTTATGAAATATAAAAAAGAATGGGAAAATGGATGGATGGCATATAAAGCCATTGTCTGTTGGCCATGTGCCAATAGCCAACAGCCAACAGCCAGGCTTCAATGTTGCACGACCGCATGACCGCACGACCGCACGACTTTCAGACTCAGAGACTAGAAGACTAGAAGACTAGGAGACTAGGAGACTAGAAGACTGCAAGACTTCATATCTTACTCGCCTGTTTTCTTTTATTCTCGTCAAGCAATATTTTCCGCAGTCGTATGCTGGAGGGGGTGACTTCAACGTATTCGTCTTCCTGGATATATTCCAGCGCTTCCTCGAGACTGAACCGTATGGGAGGGGCAAGCTTTACTTTTTCGTCCGAGCCCGATGCACGCATATTGGTGAGTTTTTTCGCCTTGGTGACATTCAGCACCAAGTCGCCCGGCCTGGTGTTTTCACCAACCACCTGTCCGGCATACACTTCTTCCTGGGGATCTACGAAGAATACACCGCGATCCTTGAGCTTGTCCAGCGCATAAGCAAAGACGGTCCCGGTTTCCATGACAATGAGTGATCCGTTGGTTCGTTTTTCTATATTTCCTTTCAGGGGCTCAAAACCTTTGAAACGGTGCGACATAACGGCCTCCCCGGTGGTGGCTGTAAGCAGGTTGGTGCGCAGTCCGATTATACCCCGCGAAGGTATTTCGAAT
>CAYMJH010000096.1:0-13428 GCA_964390385.1 uncultured Bacteroidales bacterium
ACCGATTACCGATTACCGATTACCGATTACCGATTACCGATTACCGATTACCGTTTACCGATTACCGATTACCGTTTACCGTTTACCGTTTACCGTTTACCGATTTCACATTTCCGTGAATTAACAATTGACAACCTGTAAGTTACGTTCCGATACCCCAGAAAAGAGGAAGGGTAACGGACAAATCCGGAAAAAAATCCATTACTTTGCAGCAAAACTGAACCTGATGAATGCAGCATCCGGCAATACCGGGGGAAAATATATACTATCGATCGCCATCATTGGTGCCTTGTTCTTTATTTTTGGATTTGTCACCTGGCTTAACGGCATTCTCATACCCTATTTCAAGATATCCTGCCAGCTGTCGGATTTTGAAGCCCTGATCGTAGCCTTTGCCTTTTATATTTCCTACACCATCATGGCGCTTCCCTCTGCCTGGGTTTTGAAAAAGACCGGGTTTAAAAACGGCATGACGATCGGTCTGCTGGTTATGTCAGTGGGGACCCTGGTCTTTGTGCCTGCCGCCCTGTCGAGAACCTACCCGGTTTTTCTCACGGGTCTTTTCATCATGGGCACAGGCCTGGCTGTTTTGCAGACTGCTTCCAATCCTTACATCACCATACTGGGGCCCAGGGAAACCGCCGCGGTGCGAATCAGCATCATGGGGATATGCAACAAGCTGGCCGGTGCAATAGCGCCGTTGATCCTTGCATACTTTATCCTGGGGGACGGAGATGCCTTTGTCAAAAGCCTGGAAGGTCTCGGCGAAGCAGCGCGGAACAATGCCCTGGATGCCCTCGCACGCCGGGTGATCAATCCCTACCTGGTGATGTCAGCGATCCTTATCCTGCTGGGCATAGCGGTTAAGCTGTCGCCCCTGCCTGAGATCGACACCGAGCCGGAACAGGAAGACAACACCTACGCTGAAAAAAACAGCATCCTGCAGTTTCCCCACCTGATCCTGGGCGCCGTCGCGCTGTTCTTTTACGTGGGGGCCGAAGTCATTGCCGGGGACACCATCATACGGTACGGGCTGGCCCTGAACATACCCCTGCAATCAGCGAAATATTTCACTTCACTGGTGCTGATCGCCATGATCCTGGGTTATATCGCCGGAATCATTCTTATCCCGAGGCGGATATCGCAACGTGCAGCCTTGATCGGCTGTGCCGTCCTGGGCCTTATCTTCTCTGTGTTAGTCCTGCTTATCCCCGCCCACCTCAAGCTAAGTCTGCCCTTTATGGATCTGATGACCCTTGAAAATGTCACTCTTGAAATCCCCCTGACCATACTCTGCGTTGCCTTGCTGGGACTGGCAAACGCGCTTGTCTGGCCTGCCATCTGGCCGCTTGCCATCCACAACCTGGGTCGTTTCATCAAAACAGGGACAGCCCTGCTTATCATGGCCATCGCAGGGGGAGCCCTGCTGCCCTTACTTTGGGGGAGACTGTCAGACGGCCTCGGCCCGCAACAGGCATACCTTGTGCTTATCCCCTGTTACCTGATCATCTTGTTCTATGCTGCGAGAGGCTATAAAATTAGAAACTGGAAATAATACGACAATCTTACTGTGCATATGAAACCTTCATTAATCATTTTGGCTGCCGGTATGGGCAGCCGGTACGGGGGGCTGAAGCAGGTTGACCGTTTCGGACCTTCGGGAGAGACCATCGTTGAATATTCCATCTACGATGCCCTGAGGGCCGGATTTGGCAAGATCATAATGGTGGTGCGGAAGGAATTCGTGAAAGATTTCAAAGACCTGATCCTCAGCAAAGCCCTCAAAAAAGCCGATATTGATTTTGTTTACCAGGAGCTGGAAAACATACCCGGGGGACTGTCGGTCCCCCGCGACCGGGCAAAGCCCTGGGGAACGGGGCATGCCGTTCTTGTTGCCGAAAAAAAGGTGTCGACGCCTTTTGCCGTCATCAATGCGGATGATTTTTACGGTGCAAACTCCTACCAGGTAATGGCCGACTTTCTAACGCAATCCCAGGACGGTAATATTGATTCATACTGTATTGTCGGTTATCCCCTTGAAAACACCCTGTCAGAATCGGGACACGTTTCAAGAGGGGTCTGCGATGCCGACGCAGATGGATTCCTCAAGGGCATCGTGGAACATAAGAAGATCTTCCGCGAAGGCAATGTCATTAAAAGCCAGCTGGACGAAACTCACTTTGCCCGGTTTACCGGTAAGGAAATCGTATCGATGAACCTGATGGGATTTATGCCTTCCATGCTAGGTCACCTGAAATCAAGGTTCATCACCTTCATCCAATCCAATATCGATGACCTGAGCGCTGAGTTTTTCCTGCCATCGGTTGTCAACGAGGTTGTGAAGGAAGGCAAAGCCAGGGTGAAAGTGCTTGAGACAGCTGAAAAATGGTTCGGTGTAACCTACAAGGAAGACCGGCCCATGGTCATCAATAACCTGATCAGGCTGCTTGAAGAGGGGGTTTACCCGGTGAATCTGTGGGAATAGGTAGTTACAAGTGACAAGTGACAAGTGACGAGTGACAAGTAATACAAGAGACAAGAACCAGGATCAAAGAACAAAGAAAAAAGAGCAAAGAACAAAGACAACCGACAACCTGGCTGGTCACTGAATTACCAAATATTCTTCAGATCATCGCCTGTATAATCGTGCCCGCGGAGAGTCCAGTTTGAGCCGTCCGTTTTTTTCAGCCGCAGGGGATCCTTGTGAAAAAGACGGTAAAAAAAGGCGATGGGAACCAGCAGTAGGAAAAATACCAGGGTCAGCACAATCTTCGAGACAATGTTTCCAAGCAGATCGCCAGTCTTATACCAAAGGAAGGCAATCCATCCGGCCAGGGATTTGAACAGGATACCCGCCGCACCTGCTGCCACAGAGATATAAAGAAATACCGGCCGGCGGGTGATCAGGTAGATCACCAGCATGCCGGTAGCGATCACCAGCATGGCCTCGAGGATCTTTTCCCGTTTCATGGCTCAGGTATAAAACATCAGAACAGGGTATAGATGAAGGGCGCCAGCGCACTGCCGCTGCTGAATACGATGAGCAGCCCCAGCAACTGAGGCAGCGGCAGAGGCAGAGGCAGCCCCAGCAATAAAAAGATGACCAGCAGGGGGATCAGCCACCATTTTTTTCTTTCCTTCATATATTGCCAGAAATCCTTGAGAAAGTCCATTTGATTCCAGTTTTAATTCGATCCAAAAATAGCGTATTTCCGCTTTGTCAAAAAAGGTTCCGGGGGAATTTATGTCTCAATCCAGTACGAATTCATCGCGCCAGTCGGATTTTTCTTTCCATCCGGGCTGCAGTTTTTTGTCGAACAGAAAATCATTGATCACCAGGTAGTCCATCTCAGTGCGCATAAAACAACGGTATGCATCTTCGGGAGAACAGACAATGGGCTCTCCCCTCACGTTGAAGCTCGTGTTGACCACCAGTCCGCACCCGGTTTGTTTTTTGAATGCATCCAGCAGAATCCGGAACCGTTCATTGGTCTCTTTATGCACCGTTTGTATCCGGGCTGAAAGATCGATATGGGTCACAGCCGGTATTTCACTTCTTTCAATATATAAACGGTCCATCATGGGCAGTCTTAAATAATCGGGAGGCAACGGCTTTCTCATTTCCTCCCTGACGGGGGCAACCAGCAGCATGTAGGGCGAAGGGATATCCAGGTCGAAATAACGGTTGTTGTCTTCCGTGAGCACTGCCGGGGCAAAAGGCCGGAAACTTTCCCGGTATTTTATTTTAAGGTTCAGTTTTTTCTGCATTTCCCTGTTCCGGGCATCTCCCAGTATGCTGCGGTTTCCCAGGGCCCGGGGACCGAATTCCATCCGTCCCTGGAACCAGCCTATTACATTTCCTTCAGCAATTAAGGCTGCTGTTTTTTGAGCCAGTTCGTGATAATGATCAAATGAGGCATAATGAGCCCCGTACTTCCGCAGGGCAAGGTCAACCTCCCGGCTGGTATAGGAAGGGCCCAGGAATGAACCTTTCATGGCATCGAAAGGGATATTCTTCAGCGGTTTGCCGAAATAAATATGGTAGGCTGACAAAGCAGCGCCCACCGCACCTCCGGCATCACCGGCGGCAGGCTGAACATAGATATGCCTGAACAGCTTTTCTTTCCACAGTTTGCCGTTGGCCACGCAATTCAATGCCACCCCGCCGGCCAGGCAAAGCGTGTCGGCGCCGGTAAGCTCCCTGGCGTGGGAGGCCATGGCCATCACGATCTCTTCGGTAACCTGCTGGATCGCATAAGCCAGGTCGCAATGATGCTGTTCGATCTTATCCTCCGGCAGTCTCCTTCGGAATCCGAACAATCGGGTCCATTTCCTGTCCTGCACCATCCTCAGTCCGGTTGCATAGCTGAAATACCGCTGGTTAAGCCAGACAGACCCGTCATTCCTGACATCGACAAGACAATCCCTGATCAATGCAATATAGCGCTTTACACTCTCTGATCCGGGGATGCCATAGGGAGCAAGTCCCATAAGCTTGTATTCGCCGGAATTGACCCTGAAACCGAGAAAATAGGTGAAGGCGGAGTAAAGCAAACCCAGGGAATGAGGAAAACGCAATTCCTTCAGGATTTTAATGGCATGGCCTTCCCCGGCACAAATCGAGGCTGTTGCCCATTCGCCCACACCGTCAACTGTAAGAATGGCGGCACGGGAAAATCCTGACGGATAATAAGCGCTTGCGGCATGAGACAGGTGATGCTCGGTAAAAAGGAGCTTCAGCTTCCGCTTGTCATAACGGCCGATGGAAGCCAGCTTCTCATGGATGATCTTCTTCAGGAACACCTTTTCCCTGATCCAAACCGGTATGGCCGTTACGAAGGACAACAGTCCGCGCGGTGAAAAACCGTAATAGGTCTCCAGCAGCCGCTCAAACTTCAGCATGGGCTTGTCATAGAAAACGACAGCGTCGAGATCATCAATCTCAGCTGAAGCTTCAGCAAGGCAATACCGGACAGCGTTCACGGGGAAAGAAGCGTCGTGTTTCTTCCGGGTGAACCGTTCTTCCTGCACGGCAGCCATAATTTCCCCGTCGGCTACCAACGCGGCCGCAGCATCATGATAAAAGGCTGATATCCCCAGGATCTTCAATTCAATAATCCTTTTGAACGGTGCAAAGTAAAGGAAAAAAAATTACGCGGCATGGGTCTTACAGTATTTTATCCAACAGGGGAGCCAGCAAGGATCTCAGATCACGTAACGCCAGCCGCATATGGGCCTCCACGGTCTTTTCCGCGATGCCGAGGGTTTTTGATATGATCTTGTGGCTGATCCCTTCGATCCGGCACAACTGGAAGATCTCCTGCCTTTTCGGGGGCATGTTGCGGATGGCTTTGCTGATATGCTCCATCAGGTCGTCGTAAGTAATCTTTTCTTCGAGGTCTTTCATGTGGGTCTGCAGATACTTCAGCACATCACTGACATAGGCCCGGTGATACATTTTTTTCCGGTTTTCATTGAACACGGTGTTCTTAACCGTTGTTAACAGATAGCCGCTGAAAGATAAGTCGGGATTTATACTATGCCGGTTTTCCCAGAGCTTTGTAAACACCTCCTGTACGATTTCTTCCGCCTCGGATGCATTTCGGAGATAATGAAAAGCAAATCCATACGCCCGTTCAACATATTGATAATAAAGCTTTTCGAAAGCGACAGCATCACTTCCGGCAAGTCTTATCACAAGCTCCCGTTCTTCGGTTGTTGATAGAGTTGTCAACCTGAAAACTTTAGCTAAATATATAAAAAAACCCTGTGATGCATACCATGGGTTTTATTTTCAGTTGATAGGTTTTGAAAAGTACTTACGGGGAATTAATTCCAAAAACTTGTTTTTATTACCTTTGACATTCAAAACAAGGATCCTATTAATAAAACGTATCAGGATGAAGAAAGGAATGAAATTATTAATCTGGGGGGGTATTTTGGTGCTGTTGCTGGTCATCATTATCTGGCCCAGGATAAAAGAGGGGAAGGATAAAACAACAGCAAGACAGCCCGGAGAAGGTTTTCAACAGGCCGCCCAGGTTAAGGCCATGGTGGTTCAGCCGGGTCCTTTGCAGGAATTGCTGAAAACCACCGGGACGCTGCTGGCCGATGAAGAGGTGGAGCTGAGTTTTGAAGGGCAGGGGAAGATTGAATCTATCCTTTTTAAGGAGGGAACCTATGTAAGCAAAGGGCAGGTACTGGCCCGGCTTAACAACGATGATCTCCAGGCCCAGCTGGTGAAGCTGACCCTGCAAAACAAGCTGTTGCAGGAGAGGGTCGACAGGCAGAAGGTTTTGCTGGCGCGGGAAGCGATCAGCCAGGAATCCTATGACCAGCTGATGACAGACCTGCACAGCAACGAAGCGGAAATCAAGCTCATCCATGTTCAGATTGACAAGACGGAGATCAGGGCACCCTTTGACGGCATCATCGGTCTGCGTTATATCAGCGAGGGGGCTTATGTAAATCCGGCCACCCGCATTGCCCGGCTGATCAAGATACAACCCCTGAAAATTGAATTTGCCATCCCCGAACGTTATGCCGACCAGGTAAAAGCGGGCAGCGTGCTGAATTTCACTATTGAAAACTCTCCGGAAAACCATACCGCCAGTGTATACGCCCTTGAACCTGCCGTTGACCCGGGTACAAGGACCATAACCATCCGGGCGCTTTTCCCCAACAAGGGAGCCAGGCTGCAACCCGGGCGGTTCGTTTCGGTGCAGCTGGTCATCCGCGAAAGGAAGGATGCCGTCCAGGTCCCCACGGAAGCGCTCATTCCCGAGCTGGGCGGAGAAAAGGTCTTTAAGATAATGCAGGGCAGGGCAGTATCGGCTCCGGTTGTCACCGGCCTTCGAACGCCCGACAAAGTGGAAATTGTCGAAGGGCTGCTGCCCGGCGATTCGGTTGTGGTAAGCGGAATCATGCAGCTTCGTTCCGATATGCCGGTCACGGTGCAGAAGAATGAAAAATCCGACAATCAAAAGCCGCTTCCATGAGCATTTCTTCATTAAGTATCCGCAGGCCTGTGCTGGCAACGGTGATGACCCTTGTCATCATCATCTTTGGAGCCATTGGCTTGACCTTCCTGGGCGTCCGCGAATTTCCCAATGTCGACCGGCCCATTGTGACCGTAAGCACTTATTATGTCGGGGCGAATGCCGATGTTATCGAGACGCAGGTGACGGAACCCCTTGAGCAGGCCATTAACGGCATTGCAGGCATACGTTCCATGATGAGCTCGAGCCGCGACGGATCCAGTCGTATAACCATAGAATTTGAGCTGAACATCGATCTTGAGACAGCGGCCAATGATGTCAGGGACAAGGTGGCCGGGGTGCGGGGCCGCCTGCCCGCCGATGCCGAATCGCCCATTATCCAGAAGGCTGACGCGGATGCCGAACCCATCATCAATATCAACATCCAGAGTAACAAAAGGTCATTGATGGAGGTATCCGATATTGCCGAAAACATATTCATGGAAAGGCTACAAACCATACCTGGCGTTAGCAGCATTTTTGTATGGGGCAGCAAGCGTCCGGCCATGCGGCTCTGGATGGATCCGGCCAGGCTGGCCGCCTATCGCCTTACCCCCATTGACATCAGGGATGCGCTCTCCCGTGAAAACGTAGAACTCCCTTCCGGTATGATCGAAGGCAATGCTACCGAACTCACGGTTCGCACCATGGGCAGGCTTGTGACCCCGTCTGATTTCAATAACCTCATCCTGAAGCAGGAGGGAGACAGGGTTGTGAGATTCAGCGATATAGGCCGTGCCGAGCTGGGCCCTGAGAACCTGCGAACAGGACTGTTGCGCAACGGGGTCCCCACGGTAGGGACGGTGGTTATCCCCCAGCCCGGTTCCAACCATATCGAAATCGCAGATGAGGTATACAGGCGGATTGAACAGATCAAAAAGGACCTGCCGCCTGATATCGTCACCAGCGTAGGCTTTGACAACACCACCTATATCCGCAAATCCATCGGTGAAGTGGAGGAAACCATTTTCATCGCTTTTCTCCTGGTGATCCTCATCATTTTCCTGTTCCTGAGGGAATGGAGGACAACCCTCATTCCTGTGGTCGCCATCCCGGTTTCGCTGATCGGATCATTTTTTATTTTGTATATCTCGGGCTACACCATCAACGTGCTGACCCTGCTGGGCGTTGTGTTATCCATCGGACTGGTGGTGGATGATGCCATCATCGTCCTGGAGAACATCTATACCAAAATCGAGAAGGGCATGACGCCGGTGGAAGCCGGAATTAAAGGATCGGCCGAGATATTCTTCGCCGTCATTGCCACCACCATAACCCTGGTGGCGGTCTTTGCCCCTATCATTTTCCTGCAGGGCACAACAGGCCGACTGTTCCGCGAGTTTTCCTTTGTCATTTCCGGAGCCGTCCTTATTTCTTCCTTCGTTGCCCTTACCCTCACCCCCATGCTGGCAACAAAGATCCTCAAGACCCATCATACTGAAAACTGGCTGTACAGGAAGACGGAGCCTTTTTTTAACAGGTCTATTAACGGTTACGGTGAATCCCTGAAGAAGTTCATGAAACACCGGTGGGTGGCTATACCTATTATGGTGGTCACCCTCGCGCTGATCACTATCATATGGCGCTTCCTCCCGGCTGAGATGGCCCCGATGGAAGACCGTTCCAACCTGAGGGTCAATGCAACGGCGCAGGAAGGAGCCACTTACGAATACATGCAGCAGTACATGGAAGAATTATACCAGCTGGTTAAAAAGGAAGTCCCCGAGGCCGAAGGCATCATCTCCCTGATCTCCCCGGGTTTTGCCGGGACAGCCAACAACGGCAACCTGCGCATCCTGCTTCCCCCGCGTGAAAAACGCAAGCGTTCCCAGCAGGAGATCGCCGACGACCTGTCACGGTCCGTCAAAAAACTTATCGGCGCGCGCACCTTCGTTGTGCAGCAGCAAACCTTCGGAAGCCGCCGGACTTCGCTTCCGGTGCAATATGTCATCCAGGCACAGGAACTCGAAAAGCTGAAATCCGTTTTGCCTCGTTTTATGGCTGAAGCCTCTGAAAGCGAAGTATTCCAGGTCGTCGACGTTGATCTGAAATTCAATAAACCCGAGATACGGGTGGAGATCAACCGTGAAAAAGCCATCCTGCTGGGCATTTCAACCCGCGACATCGGGCAAACCCTTCAGCTTGCCCTGAGCGGTACTCGTTTTGGCTATTTTGTGATGAACGGGAAACAGTACCAGGTATTGGGACAATTTGAAAGGCCCGACCGGAGTGCACCCATCGACTTAAAATCCATTTATGTCAAAAACAGGTCGGGACAAATGATCCAGCTTGACAACCTGGTGACCCTCAAGGAAGAAAGCAGCCCTCCCCAGCTGTTCCATTACAACCGCTACATGTCGGCCACAGTCTCAGCTGGTCTTGTCAAAGGCAGGACCATCAGCCAGGGGATAGCGGAAATGGACCGCATAGCCGGATTGGTGCTGGACGATACTTTTGCGACCGCACTCGCAGGCGATTCAAAGGATTTCACCGAAAGCTCCTCAAGCCTTCTGTTTGCCTTTGCCCTGGCCCTTGTCCTTATATACCTTGTGCTGGCGGCCCAGTTTGAAAGCTTCCGCGATCCGCTGGTCATCATGTTCACAGTTCCCCTCGCCCTTTCGGGAGCCCTTGTCTTTCTCTGGTATTTCAACCAGACCATGAATATTTTCAGCCAGATCGGCATCATCATGCTCATCGGCCTGGTAGCCAAGAACGGTATACTGCTGGTGGAATTTGCCAACCAGCGTAAAAGCGGCGGACTGACACGCGAGGATGCCATCGTGGGAGCCGCCACTGCACGGCTCAGGCCTATTCTGATGACCAGTTTTTCAACGATCCTGGGAACCCTTCCCATTGCACTTGCCTGGGGGGCCGGCTCTGAAAGCAGGGTTTCGATGGGCATTGCCGTGGTCGGGGGTCTGATCTTCTCTACCTTCCTCACCCTGTATATCGTTCCGGCCATGTATACTTACATCTCTGAAAAATCAAAGTCGGTTTCAAATGTGGAATTGTTGGCAGATAAAAAACAAGAGGATGAAAATTAAGAGAACGGAATTTGGTATATCATCCGGGAGTTTAAAGGCCTTCTCTGTTGCCTGTATGTTGTCATGGCTTTCACTCCTTTCCTTCCCCGGAAACCTAAGGGCACAGGATTCATTAAGCTATAGCGATTGCATTGCCGTCGGACTGGAACAGAATTATGCGCTGAAAATGATCAGAAATACGGAACAGATAGCGCGGAACGATTATAAACTGGGCATGATGAGCATGATGCCAACCCTCGGTGCCACCGGAACCCTGAACAACTCCGTAGTCGATTCCCGGCAAAAGATGTTTTCAGGTGATATACGGGAAAGAGATGATGCTAAAACAAGCTCACTCAATGCCAACATAGCATTAAACTGGACTGTTTTCGATGGTTTCGGCATGTTCGTGGAATACCGTCAATTACGACAGCTGCTTGAAATGGGAGAACTGACGACCCGCCTTACCCTTGAAGCGCTGATGGCTGACATCGGCACAGAATATTATAACTACCTGCAACATATCAAACGGTTGAAAACGCTGCAGTATGTGATGGATCTTTCAAAAGAAAGACTTCGTATCACGGAAGAAAAATACAGGATCGGTTACCAGTCCAAGCTCGACTTTCAGCAAGCCAAGGTTGAATACCATACGGACTCATCCCTCTACCTCCAGCAAGTTCAAAACCTCTGCAACAGCTACAACGTCTCACCAAACGCTTTATCCTGGCGCTCGATCCTGATACCCTCATAACCATTGAAGATTCCATTCTGATTGATTACAGCCTCGGATATGAAGAGCTTCTTCAGCAAACCCTGAATAACAATACCGGGCTTATGATTGCCCGGCAGAAACAAAGCCTTTCGGAACTTGACCTTAAACTGATCAATTCCAGGATATATCCGGTCATCAGGCTTAACGGAGGATACAATTTTACCCGAAGCGAAGCGCAAGCCGGAATCTTACTGGAAAACAGGCAAGCCGGCTGGAACTACGGTGCCACTCTTTCCTACCCCATTCTGAACGGGCTTGAGCTGCACCGGCAGCGAAAAAATGCCCTGATCGGGATCGAAAATTCAAGATTGAACCTTAAAAACATCGAACAGGAAGTTCTGTCAGACCTGAATGGGATCTACATTTCCTATCAAAATACGCTTAAGCTGGTTGAACTTGAAAAACAAAACCTCAGTGTCGCCCACGACAATTTCGACATTGCCATGGAACGTTTTATGCTGGGTAATCTCTCAGGCATTGAAATGCGCGAGATCGAGCGCATGTTTCTGGATGCTGAGTACCGGCTCCTCAGCGCCCAATACCAGGCCAAACTCGCCGAGATATCGCTGAAGCAGATCAGCGGGAGAATTCAGGAATATATAGAGTGACAAGGGACAAGGGACGAGGGACAAGTTGTGTGGGTGTGGGTTTTGAGTTTGAGAGTTGTTTGTTGTGAGGGTTGTGAATGTTGTGACTGCCCGCCTGCCAGGTTCACTTTTCACTTTTCACTTTTCGTTCCTGCCTCGCCGGCAGGCAGGTTTCACTGTTCACTGTTTACCGGTTACCGTTTACTATATTTCTATTGTCCCACCACCTTGATCAGCCTTCCCGCTGATACCCTGTCGGTAAGCTCCATGTTATTGAGCAGGGCCACCTCCTTCATCTCGCTTTGCTTAACGCCATAGGAGGTAAGGACTTCAGCCAGGGGTGCGGCACTCTGAACTTTTTTAACCATCAGTTTTTTAGGCTTGACATTCAGTTTTGCCGGGTCCGTGAGCCTGGAGAAATTCACCATGGTGTTTTCAAAGGTCCCTTTAAAAGCGTTGAAATCAGCATCGGCAGACAGTCCGTGAAAAACATAGAAAACATTGTCGTAGTTTATAAAGTATGAAAGCACTGTGTTTGCCTGCTGCTGCCCGGTTGACTGGTCCTGGTACGTCTGTTGCGACACCGTGGCGATGGCCGGCATTCCGTTGACCGTTATGTTTTTGCTCTCTTTTTGGGCAAGTTCCAGTTCCTTCAGTGTTGTCTGTGCAGCTTCCGCCAGACTTTTCTGGGAAGCCAGGGTAAACACCATCAAGGCCTTTCCGTCGGCCGGGGCCATATTGACCTGTGCCGGCTGGTTCTGGATTTTCCATCCCGAAGGAAAAGAAAACTTGAATTTCAACTCGGGGTGATAAAAGGTATTGCCTTCCACGTAGCCCTGCCTCGGATCCTCACCATAGACGATACCGTCAACCATTTGCAGGTATTGGTCCGTATTGATCTTCCAGGTGGTAAAATCGAGGCTGTCCCTCCATATCCTGGCCTGCTGCTTAACGGCATTGTAACGATCGCCCGGATCAGGATGCGTCGAAAGAAAGGTGGGAACACCGTTTTCACCGTCGGCAAGGCTCATCTTATTCAGCACCTGGAAAAAATCAGCCATTTTGTTGGCGTCATAGCCGATTCTTGAGGCATATTCAACGCCCAGGCGATCAGCCTCACGTTCATCGTCGCGGCTGAATTTCAGGAAAAGCAATTGCATGCCCTGCATGGCATATTCGGCATACTGCGCGAATTTTTCCGAAGCGATCATCCCGCCAATCAAGAGAAGCTGTCCTATTTGCGCCTTGCTTTGCTGACTTACCGAATGACGCGCGGTTATATGCCCCATCTCATGCCCTATCACACTCACGAGTTCCGCTTCGTTATTCAACTGGGCAAGGATGCCGCGGGTTAGGTATATATACCCCCCGGGCACGGCAAAAGCATTCACCACCGGCGAATCCAATATCTTAACATGATATTCGATCTTGGGATTGTGGGATATCTTTCCCATTTCGTTGCCTATCCCCTGCAGGAAAGACTGCATTTTATCATTTTTGTATTCACCGAAGGTAGCCAGCACCTGGGGATCGTACTGGGCTCCCAGCTGGACTTCCTGTGCCTCTGTCATCAGCATCAATTGTCTTTTACCGGTTACCGGATTGATGGCACAAGAAATGACAACCAGCAAAACGGTTACAAACAAGGTAATCTTTTCTGTTAGGTTCAGTCGTTTCATAGGTATGAATTTATTGAACAGTTAGATAATGGTAAAAAAAAAGCAACAACTTTAAATTTAATAAAAAATTCAACGATATGCAGCACAATATTGTATAAGAGTATTTGATCCCTCCCCCATGAGCAATTGTGATAAACTGTAAAAACGGAGCCTCTTCCGAAAAGAACCTGTCATCATGACAAAAGTCCGTTCGGCCAATGCAAATTTATCCTTACCTTTAAACCGTATGATTTTTCTTAACCCCATATGAAACAGCTCATCGAATGTGTCCCCAATTTCAGCGAGGGACGGAACATGAAGATCATCGGCCAGGTCACCGCCGAAATA
>CAYMJH010000097.1:0-13426 GCA_964390385.1 uncultured Bacteroidales bacterium
TGCTGGGAAAGTAATTTGTAATCCTCCTGGTAATTTGAACCGCAAAGAACAGACTCCAGGATTTTCCTGTCGGTCGTTAATACCAGCGGTTCAATGGGGATGACCAGGTTTTCGCGGTCGCCAAAATATTTATCCATGAAAAACAGTATCAGGTCACGGGCTTCCACGTCATACTGGGTGTACATGGTGACCTTGCCGAAGAAATATTTAATATGCTTGTGGGTCATCCATATGGCACCCAAACCGTCCCACAGGTTGTCAAGGGCATACAGCCCTTTGCTCTTACGGTTTGTGGTTTGGTATGCAGGCTGTACGAATGATCTTCCGAGCTCAATCATCCAGGGCATGTATTCCTCACGAAACCGGTCTGAGAATGAAAACAACTCACCGCTGGCAAGGTTGCAATGATCTCCTTCAAAACATATACTGTCGGAACAGGCAAAATAACGGTACCCTCCCAGTATATCCCGGCGCGCGGGATCCCATACAACCAGCTGCTTGTATGGATCAGGCATGATATCGAACTCATCGATATCCGTTTCCTTGCCTGTGCCGCCTCCCGCAGCCCTGAAAGTAAGCTCTCTCAGCCGTCCGATCTCCTGCATCACATGGGGAGAGTCATGGTGCGTGATCACATAAAGCATATTGTTGCCATTGTTGGTCTTGCGAAGGAACCTTTCATCATTCAGTTCCTGCATGAGTATATCCCTGTCAACAGGCGGAATAATAGGCTTCATGCAAATTTATTTATAATCAGTTCGAATCATGATCTCTGTGCAGCTTCTTCCGGGAAGAAGGATGTCAAATTTACTAAAAAACCTTTTAACTCAGGCATTCACAAGATTCTCATAGCCTTTTGCATCATACAATGAATCAAGCTGATCAGGAGAACCCATCTCTATTTTTATCAACCACCCCTCTCCGTATGGGTCTTTATTGACCAGTTCGGGAGATGCATTTATCGCTTCATTGACCTCAATCACCTTGCCTGACACAGGCATAAATAAATCGGAAACGGTTTTCACGGCCTCAATCGTTCCAAAGGTCTGCTCTTTCTCCAGTTGTTCCCCAAGGGTTTCAATTTCAACGAATACAATATCGCCGAGTTCACCCTGGGCGAAGTCTGTGATCCCTACGACGGCGATTGTTCCTTCAGGCCTGATCCATTCATGATCCTTGGTGTACTTCAGGTTTTCCGGTATTGTCATAGCTATGATGTTTAATAAATTAATGAGGTATAAAAATAGGAATAATTCCCGACAAAGAATTTGAGATTGCCACAGTTTTTACTGTGACAAGGTAAATCGGAGACTGAATCCGATATTGGTATCCGCGGTGAGAAATGACCTCGATGTGTAGGGCTTGTTCAGGGAGCGGTCGAAAAAGAATTGTACGTTAAACCGGGGGGTAAGTACATAATCGGCCGTGAAGTTTATTTTGAAGATCCGTTGCCCCGTGGTGGCCTGGGCAAGGTTCTCGAGATCGGTTACCTGCACGAGGTTACGGATCACGGTTTTGTTGTCCCTCACCGACAGGTCAAGCCTTACGTTCAGGTCACTTTCAAAGGCTCGTTCGCCAAAGTTCAGGGGAACTTCCTTGAATCGGAATCCGCTGCCGATCACCCATTCATTATTCCTTGACTCCGTGATCTGGTTGTTTGAAAGGCTCAGGGCCAACGTGCGGTTTTTCTTGACCTCGACCCTGGTAATCAGGCTGTTGACCCAGGTAATATCAACACCGGCAAGCGGACTGAGTTGTTCGGTGATGGAAACGGCATTTAAGAGAAGTGTCGGTATGAAATTGTTCTGGTAATCCCTGATGATCCCGATCCCGTTATCATCCCCTTCAAACTGGAAATTGGTGGTGAACGAGTTTACATTGTAAGTGGAACGGTAAGAATGGGTAATGTTGACGGACTTGAAAAGAGCCTTCAGGGCCTTGAAATTGGTAAGCCCGTCAATCGATAACCTCCAGTTGGGCATCATGGCAAAATAGCCGGGGAACGGATCGAGTCCGATCCTGTGGGGATCCTTACCGGTATAGGCTGCCAGGAAAGCAGGGATCAGGACTTCCGGTGCCGTTGAACCGGTCCCGTCCTGGTAACCGTCTTCAACTTTCTGCTGTATGGAACCTCCGTAGTCAACCGTATTTTCATTCAGCCTGATGCCATAGGTCCGGCCTGCAATAATTTTGCGGTATTCCTTCATCTGGTCGAAAGTTTTCGACGCGTAGCTGTTGTCTTCAGTTAGCCGTTCGAATGAGGTTCCCAGGCTGATAACGGAAATGGAAAAACTGCCCGTATTCATGCGGTTCCCAAATCCGAACCCGCCGTATGGCGAACTGTTGTCGTAATAGAAATACTCGCTCATATTTTCTGAATAGGTCCTCAGGGTTGACAACTCGATCCTGAATCCCCTGAAAGGCTCAAAAGTGCCGCGAACATTCAGGTTTTCGTTTTTTGTCAGGGTATAGGGATTGCTGAAGGTGGAATCTGTCGTAAGCCACCCGTTTATGGCGAAATCCCTTACCATGTCTTCATCCTGGTATCCTGCAATGAAAGGCCAGCCCGGAGCGCCGGAATACCTTTTATCCTGGGTGGTAAAGCCAAACACATCCGGATCTCCCATATATCCCATTATCCGGGCCGCCCCGGTATTGGAATAGGAAACGGATACATTTTTCAGTCCGGTGAGGAAACGTATGGTGTTTTCTCCCAGGAAGACGAGTGGGTTGGCACCGGCCTCTACCTTACCCTCAACGGTAACGGTGAGTCCGGCAAGGTTGGAATCAGCCATGACAGCGATTTTATTTTCATCCACGATCTCAACATTCAGCTTTACCTCAAGGCCCTGCCGGTCGGTGATGCTGACCTGCACATCCCGGGTGTTTAATTTGTGCGACAGGTTCTTTGGTGTGCCTCCCTTTACGAAAAAGCCTTCTTTCTGGTATACAATGGTCTTATAACGCTTCTCTTCCTGTCCGGGCTTCCGGGCGGCAGAGCTGTACTTTGATTCAATCTTCTTCAGGTATTTCACCTTGCCGTAAAGGTTGCTGAAATTGAGCTGCGAATTGACCTGGTATGTGTTGGAATTGCTGATGGTATTGCCAAGGGGTCGCTCCTGGGGATTGGCGGCAAACATTGGTCCCTGGTCCCATTGCACCTTGGCATTGTATCGCAATGAAAGGGAAGTCCAGCTCAGTATGGGGAATTTGTTGATCGGCACATTATAGGTGGCATTGAAACTGTGATTATAGGTGACCGGGCGCCCTCCGTTCATGATGCTTCGCCAGACATCATCGGCCCATTCCTCGTGTTCACCCTCGCGGAACCAGTCATAGGCTCCGGGGCTCTCTTCAATCCTCGATGCATTGGAGGCAGATAAGTCAAATTTCAGTGAACGCGTCAGATCCCATGTGAGATCATAATACCGGTCCCATATAAAATCCTTCGTCACGGTGGAATCTATCTTGATCAGCCTGTCTTCATATACATTGCGCAGTTTTATCTCGTTGTAATCACGGTCAAAACCGGTCCTGAAAGTAAAGCGGCTCGGATAGGGCGCAAAGTTGAAATCCTTCACAAAGCGCAGGTAAGGAGATTTCAGTGATTTTGACTTGGAAAAGGGCGCGATGTTTTTGGGCCGCGCATTATAGACGTAATTCAATCCCAGCCGGTACTGGATGATATTGTTCTTTTCGACTTTGTAACTCCTTGCCTTGGATTCATTATAGGCAGCGCTCAGTGATAAATTGGCCGGAGAGAAAATACGCCATTTCTTAAATTCTTTATTGACCCTCACGTTGGTAAGGTTAATGCTGTTCCGCTGAATATAATCCTGCGATATCTCCCTGATCCGTTCCCGCTCAGCCTTGCTCTCGGCTTCATCCAGCACCTCCCTGAGAAGCCTGTCGGGTTCCTTCGGATAATATTCAGGATTAATGGTGGTATTGGAGGCGCCGACAAACAGCGGTATGCTGACCTTGGATTTTTCAGGGAAGAGCTTGCCCAGTTCAATGTTGGAGGAGATATCATATTGATTGGTTTCCTCCTGGTTGCGCTGGTCAACTTTTTGTTCGATGCTGCCAAATCCGGGCTTGGATGTCGAGCCGGCTACCGAAACTGTCCCCAGGTCAGCCAGCCTGGTCTGCACCCGTGCATTGGCTGCCCAGCCTCCCCGGTTATTGAAATCCGTAAGCCTGAGCTCGTTGAACCAAACCTCGACCGACTTGGGAAGCCCGTCATCAGGCAAGGGATTATCCGTACGTCCGGGATTCCGGATGCCCAGGACTACGGTGCGGATATTGCCAAGGTTTGGGGTACCCTTCACTTTGATCTTCCGGTTTCCGTTGAATTTATGGTATACCTTGGTCCGGCTGAACAGAAATGGATTGTCCCGCTCTGCCTGGTCGCGTTCCTTCTTGATCTCCACCAGTTCGTCCAGTTCAATCTCAAAGAGGTTTTCATCAGGCCACACGATCTTGCGGTCAGGGTCAGCATCATTGTTATAACCGGTGCTGTGGGGTGTCAGTTTCAACGGCACTTCATACTCATAATAGTTGTCAACCTGGTCGGAACCGATCCTCAGGAATGCCGTGATATCATAATCCCTCAGGTATTCATCGGGTATTTGCTCGGCATGTACGAACATTCTCAGCTTTTTATACTGCCGGAAGTCAAGGTCGGTATTTTTGAAAACCACACGGGCATCGCCGTCAGCCAGGTTTTTCACTTTCAGCACGATGGACTGCTCGTTCAGCTCGGTCAGCTGGGGCTGGCTGGGATCGATAACCCGGCTGATATCAGGAGGAAGGACATAGTTTACGGGATATTTCAGCGAGTTTTCCTCAATGTTGACGGCCGATACATCAAAAAACCCGCCTTCGATCTGATCGGTGACAGAAGGCCCGCCCTGGGCCACATCATACTGGTATTTCCGCCATTCAGCCCGCACCAGGTGTAATTCGGCAAAACGCAGGATGACAGGCTTGCTGAAACCGGTAAGATACATCCGCATGAAGCGTATCGACTTGAAATCATCAATATTGCCGATCCGGCCTTCATATTCATTGACGGGAATACGGAACAGGTACCATTTTACATCATCGCCATAGATGATATCCGAAATATAGGGATTGTCAAAATTCAGGTTGTTGGGCTTTAACGTCGTATGGTATTCGAAATAGGCTTCATTTTCATTCAGGGTGTTGTCCCGGTTAATGTCTTCGGTGGTGGGCAGGGTGCTGGCTGCTGCAAAATCTCCCGCACTCTGTTCCGTGGTGGGCGAGTTTCCCTGTACATTGTTAAATCTCCGGTATCGCTCAATAACGCCTGCATCGGACTCATCATAAGCGTTGTCAAGGTAATACTTGAAATTGTCATTCGAGGGATCTTCATGGGCCAAATCCCAGGCCGGAGTTCCCGGTGTGAGATGGATCAGAAAAGTGGTGTCAAAGTATGACCTTTCATCTTCGTCATTCAACCCGTCAAACCCTACATCCTGCATCCTGCGGTGGTCGGGATTGGCATTGAATGCGTTGACAATAGCCTGTGTGGTGGGTACGCGCCCCCAGGCAGTGGAGTCAACCAGCGAAATGGAATCGGTAGGCAACCCGTTCTCGAACATTTTCCATGAATCCTTCAGGACGTCTTCCGATATTTCTCCCAGGTTAAAATACAGGTCGCCGCCGCTGTGCAGCGAATCCTGCACAAATGGATCCATCAGCCAGAATTCGATATATTCCACGTTGGCATTTTCAAAATCACTGATCTGTATCTCCCGCATGATGCCGCCCCACTTGTCCTCAGGATTCTGAAGGGTACCGTCACTGTTCATTTCATGATGATTGTAATTATAAGGACCCCTTTCCTGCGGATAATAGGCAAGATTCAGCACGGTCAGCGGATTGTCAAAACCTGTCCCGCTCTGCCGGTTTTTATAGATCTCCTTCTCAAGCACTTCCCTCACAAAAGGATCCTGCTGCGTTTCCTTGGTATTGATGTTATCGGGTGTCTGGGACGTATTCCTGGTGAAAAGCGGATCGATCACATACCAGGCCAGCTTGGCCCGGTTATAGCCATAGCGCAGGTCATTGAGCAGGTTTGATTCGGGAAAACGCCTGGGTGTGCTCGCCAGGTGCCATGCCGTGTAGTTTTTCAGTTCGATGGTGGTTTCCGTACCCTCAAAGTCATCCACATAGGCCACTCCGCCTTTGCCGGTAACCTTGGCCTGACCGGGGATCAAATGGGCAAACTCGGCATCCAGCGAAATCGAAGAGACTTCCTTGGTCTCAATCAGCGGCAATTTATCCACCAGTGTGGTCAGCAGGCGTGAATCGGTACGGTAGCTTGCGTTAAGCCCCCAAATGGTATTGGAAATCGGCTCGTCTCCCATATTTACCTTTTGCGTCAGCGGCCTTTCCGTAAGGTTCATGATGGTACCGCCGACGGTGAAATTGTCCGAAAACTTATAATCGAGATGTGTCCCCAGCAGGGTCTTGGTTTGCAGGTTAAAGAGTGCATTGTTCTCGAGTGAAACCTGGAGCGAGGTACCGGATTGAATGTATCCCTGGTTCAGTATCTTCACCCTTCCCAGGGTGTAATCAACCGTATAGTCCTGGCCTTCCACCAGGGCAATGCCGCCGGCTGTCACTTTTACCGACCCGCGCGGCACATTCATGGCATTCAGCTGTATTTCGGAACTGGAAGAAGACTGATAGGTTCCTGCCAGGAAAAACTTGTTCTTTTTGGCAATCAGCCGTGCCTTGGTTTGCGTGGAGTCATAAAGCTCCTCGAATACATATTTGTCGGCGATCTTGTTCCTGGAAGGATCCCCTCCCGTGATCTTTTGCCGCAGATCAGCTCCAAAAGGCTCGATCTGTGGCAGAAAAACCCTTCCGTCCCTGGCGATGATGGTGACTCCCTCCACGAAGTCAAAACGGCCGTCAGGAACGGGTTCGTTGCGCGAATCGAGATTGTCAAGGTTCATTACCTTCAGCAGGATCTTATTGTTAAAGGCAGAATCTGCCAGGCTTTCCGAGATATAATTAACCGGCACCCCGGTTTCATCTTTGCGATACAGCACATCCAAAACAAAATCCTGCTGTGATACCTGGTAAGCCCCGATGGAGTATACATTTTTCATCATCAGATCCCAGGTGCCAAGCTTGGGCGTGAGGCTGGTTCCTTTCAGCAGCTTTACCACCAGGGTTTTCGGAGCACTGACACCATCGGTCGACAATTCGCCAACCCGGTAAGTCCTGCCCCTGTATGTATAGACATAGGCTACGGCCAGCACTTCGTCAGACCGCAAAGAAGTGTTGAGCGATATATAGCCCAGCTCGCGGTTGATCGTATATTCCCTTTCGGTAAGCCTTCTGGCATTTTCCACTTTCTCAAAATCCTTGCCGCTGTAAAAATCATCGGATTCCAGGCTTTTCAGGGTTCCGGCAATCGCCTTGAAATCCCGGACGGCCTCATATTGCTGGGTTATTTTTTCATACAGGCCGTTCAAAGCATTGTCCACGGCGCCGTTTGTGATCGTTTGTGGTCCTATGAAGCCGGGATCTCCGAAGAAATTAGGCTCATTCGAAGGGCCGTAACCTTCACCCAGGTCCATCAAAGCCAGGATATTCCTGTTGTCCTTGTCAAATTCGCTGGTTTTATTGGTGATCCAGATTTCAATCTGCTCAATCCTCACCCCTGAATTGACATAGGGAAGCGAATTCATCCATTCATTATAGTTGTCCCTGAAAAAATGCGAAAGAAAAAAGTGCCGGTTGGCGTCATAGTCATCCACCGTAATCTCGAATTCATTGACCTGTGCACCGCCCTTGACTTCCACCACCTGAGACTGCCCCCGCTGATGACTGATAACGGAACTGACGAACAGCTTCCCGAACTGCAGGTCGGCCTTGAGTCCGAACAGGCTCTGGCTGCCGGTTATCAGGGTGCCGGGCAGGCTGAAGGAGACATTGCCGGCTTCGATTTTCTTGATGATCTCATCCTCCTTTCCGGCATATTCCAGCTTGGTCTTGTTTTCAAAATCGAAAGTAGCCTCGGTGTTATAATTGATGCCCACCTGCATTTTATCACCGATGGACCCGGTGACATTCATCTGTATCTTTTCCTTGAAAATAAAAGAGCCGTTCCGTCGGTTGCGCTCCGACAGTGCCGGATTCTCGGTATAGGATACATTGTACCCGAAGATCAGCTCTGCAGAACCCTGCGGCACAATGCTGATGGCATCGGTGCCGAATATCTTGTCGAAGGTCTCTCCCAGCTGGAAATTGGCCAGCAGGGGCGATGTCCTGGGAGCAATCGATTCCCTGGACTTCTGATGCCAAAAGTCAGTGACCGAGGTTTTGGTGTCATACTCAAGGTATTCCTTGAGCGTCATGGATGAGGGAGGACGATACCGGATCCTGCCAACCGTCTCGGAGAAGACATATTGATTGGTAGCGGGATCATAAACGATTTTCGACTCAACATTGGAAGGATTGCCGAGGATCAAAGGTGACCGTACCCCGGAATGCGAAAAAGGAAAACGGATCTCATCGGTGAAAGGATAACGAAGCCCTGTACTGTCCTGTTGCGTTACCTGCGCCTGCAGGTTCATTGTACCCGGGATTAATGGAACGGATCCGACAACCAGCATGATGAAAGGCCCGAATGACCCTGCAAGACTTTTATTTCTTTTCATCCTGTAAAGCAAATCCCGGTGTTTTAAATATTACAACTGTTTTAATGCCTTTTTTATTAATTCCTCTAGTGTAACTGATTGATCAGTCAGCAAAATACCGGTAATCACCTTTTCAACCGAATTTTTTGAAAAACCTAATGTTACCAATGCAGATAACGCTTCATCTCTGATTGTATTGTTATCCGTTAAAACTATTTCATCAAAATGCGATGATTTGGCTACCTTGTCCCTCAGCTCCACAATGATGCGCTGCGCTGTTTTCAGCCCTATGCCTTTTATGCCCTGCAAAGCCCCGGTGTTTCCCGTGGCTATTGTGCTCCGAAGCTCATCGGGTTTGAGCGACGAAAGCATCATCCTGGCCGTATTGGCACCGATTCCTGAAACAGTGATCAGTTGTCTGAATAAATCCCTCTCCCCCGCCGTATGAAATCCGAATAACAGATGGGCATCTTCCCGGATCACCTGGTGCAATAAAAGCCTGCATTGTTCCAGATGCTGCAACTGCCCGTAAGTAGTAAGGGAAATGTTGATGAAATACCCGATGCCTCCGGCTTCAATAACACAGTAGGCAGGATTCTTTTCGGTGATGGTGCCCTTGATGTAGTCAAACATAAATGAATCAATGAGAATGCTATATTAATACCCGCATATGCCAATCCATATCGAAGGGAAAAATTTAAAGTTCAGCGGCATCGAATGGCTTCAGGGGATTGACTGAGATTTCAGCATACTCCTTTCTGTTCCGGAAAATATCACATGCCATATAGATGGCCTTTCTGAATGAGTCGGGCGAAGCCTCTCCCTTACCGGCTATATCATAGGCTGTCCCGTGCGCGGGAGAAGTCCGCACGATGGGAAGCCCTGCCGTGAAGTTAATCCCTCCTTCAAGGGTGAGGGCTTTGAATGGGATCAATCCCTGGTCATGATACATGGCAAGGATAGCATCATACTTCGTATACACGGATGATCCGAAAAAACCATCGGCGGGAAACGGACCAAAAACCATTATATTTTCTGCACGGGCGGCTTCAATGGCCGGGATAATCTCTTTTTGCTCTTCTTCTCCGATAAGCCCCTCGTCACCGGCATGCGGATTCAGACCGAGGATGGCAATCCGGGGACTGGTGATCCGGAAATCGACCAGCAGCGATCGCTGCAGTATCCTCAATTTATTCAGCACTGAATCCCGGGTAATATACTCGGTAATTTTATTGATGGGAACGTGAGTGGTGACCACCCCGATGCGGAAGTACTCATTGATCATCAGCATCAGCACACCGCTGGAATTGAACTGCGACTCCAGGAATTCCGTGTGGCCGGCATACTGGAATCTGTCGGACTGGATGTTGGACTTGTTGATAGGGGCTGTCACCAGCACATCGATCTTATGCTGCGCCAGATCCTGAGCCGCCGCCTCCAATGCCCTGTATGACGCCTCACCTGCCATGGGCGTTGATTTACCCAATTCAACCCTCACCGAATCGTCTGTGCAGTTGAGTATACTGGCCCTTTTTGCAGCGGCTTCTTCGGCACCCCTGATGGTGTTGAAACTGAAACTCTCCAGGTTCAGGGCTTTCCGGTGATAGGCAGCCACCTTGGGAGAACCGTAAACAACCGGGATGCAGAAATCGTAAATCCTGCTGTCCGACAAGGCTTTTATTATAACCTCGTAACCAATGCCATTGATATCACCCTGGGTTATCCCCAAAACGATCTTGTCACCTTTCATGCAATCGTATTATCTCGTTAAGAATGTGTAAATAAAATTGAAAGGTGTAAAGTTAACAATTTAGATAAATTATAACAGAAGATTAGTTACGGGTCAAAAACACTTTTCACCGGTTACCGTTTACCGTTTACAGTTTACCGTTTACTGAATCCCCCTCCGCCACCTTCATGCTGAACAAAATCGCTTCCAGCTGCCGCATATAATTCCGCTTGTCATGTCCGGCGGCATACACAAAGCCTTCAATCGTGAGGATCCTGTTGTTTTTCTCATCTGCCATGGATAAGCTGATAAAAGGTCCCCCCATGGATATCCCTTTCTCTGTTTTCCATAGCCCCCTCATCTCTGCCACATGCTTTTTCCCTTCATGGAGATACTCGCTGTAACGGGGCGCAAATTCCTTTTCAGTCGTCATATAAGAACCCTCAACTTCACCGGTCATATATTTTTGCATATAACCGTCACGGATACCGATAAGCTTTTTCAGCGAAAAAGGATCCTGATCCTTCATAGGATAATGATAGAGGACAAGGCCCAGCATAATGGGCCCGACATCCTGGTTGACCCATGTGAAATCCGGGGCATCGCGCTCAATGCTAAAGCCTTTGGGCACGACAAGGGAAACATTGTGCTTGTCAATAAGCCTGGCCTGGATGTTTTTGTCCATAGCCTTCTGATGCAGGTTTAACAACCGGTCCCTTTCCGCACGGTCAAGGTAGGTGAACATCATCGACTGGCTTGCTTCCAGCAACCTCACAAAAGAACTGTCATCGGGAGCCTGCAGGTGAATCAGCAATTGCGGCTGTGCATACCGGTCACGTTCCACCAGCATCCTTGCCTTGGCAAATCGTCCGGAGATCTCGGTAAAAATAACATTGCGGTGCCGCTGGAAAAGCTCATTGAACGCATCATAACTGACATTGATCAGGTCGTATACCGGTTCATACTGGGGCAGCATCTCATAGGGCACACTGAATACCCTGCGATATTCTTCCCCGATCCTTCCGTCCCAATCGGCTTTGCTGATCACCACCGCAATATCGCCCGGCTTTCCCCCGATATTCGGTAAAAGAGGTTTGGAGTCTGATTTACAGGACAGGACAGCGAAGGGAACCAAGAGCAGAAATGGCAGAAATCTTTTCATAATATTGTATTTTATATTCGTGTCAACGCAAATCCTTGTCCACCCATATGGCCAGTTTTTGCCCGGGAACCAGCGACAAGGTATCCAGGTTGTTCCATGCCCTGATGTTCTCTACCGTGCACCCGTATTTCAGGGCAATCTTATGAAAATATTCTCCCTTTTCAACGGTATGGATGATCTTTACCTTGTTGTCCGTATTCCCGGCATTCTTAAGCAGCAGATTATAATTGACAGGTTCTGCATAATTACCCAGTATATTGACTTCGTTATGTAAAAAAGTGATGACTTTGTCGGCAGGCAGAACCAAAACGGCAGGAGTGCCGAGCTCAGGAATATAATCTCTTTTATACACGGGATTCAGGAACCGTATATGCTCTATGGGCAGGTCAATCATCCCTGAAATCTGTTGAAACGACAAGGCATACCTGATGTGCAGGGTATCCAGCTGACGGAAGGTATAGGAAGGCATTACCGGCACAATATTGTGGTCGGCATAATGATGCATGATGTACACCATGGCGATAAAAGCCGGGACATAATTCCTGGCTTGCTCCGACAGCAGGGGCCTGAGCTTCCAGTAATCGGTCTCACCGCCGCTGCGCTCAATGGCTTTACGCGTTTCGCCCGGCCCCCCGTTGTAGGAAGCCAGAACCAGGTTCCAGTCGTGGAAGGTGGTGTAGAGATACTGAAGGTATTTGCAGGCAGCTTCCGTCGACTTATAGGGATCCCTCCTTTCATCGATGTAAGAGTTGACGGTGAGGTTAAACAGGGTACCGGTGCCCATCAGGAACTGCCACAAACCTACGGCTCCCGATTTTGACACGGCGGTGGGTACAAGACCCGATTCCACGATGGTAAGGTATTTTAGCTCAAGGGGAAGCGAATAGCGGTCAAGCGCTTCGTCAAAAAGGGGAAAATACAGTTGCGACAGGCCGATGATTCCGGCCAGTTCTTTACGCCGCTGAAGGGTATATAGTTCAATATATTCCCTGACTTCAGCATTATAATCAAGTTCAACAGGGCAGGTTTTGTTTAATTCTGATATCCTGAACTCATAATAAAGATCAGGATACCGCGGAACGGAATCTGACGGGGATTTTTCTGCCCGGGGGGAAAGAGGCTGGCTGAGGCCGCTGAAGCCGGGAAAGATCAGCAGGGTAATAAATCCGGTCAATAAATTCCGACAGGTCCGCATGGCCTTGATGGTTTAGGATCTTATGGCTGACAATTCAGACATTGTTGGCAAATCTGCAACAAAAAAGCCCGTCATGTATGCAATGACAGGCATTTTTTTTTGGATTGATTTTATTTCGAGTTGTCGTTCTCCAGGGAACCTTTGTTACCCTCTGATTCGTCACCCTTTGAGGCTTTCTTGAATTCACGCATGCCCTGTCCGAGACCCCTCATCAGTTCGGGTATCTTCCTGCCACCGAATAAAAGCAGAACAATGGCAACAACCAGCAGGATTTCCATAGGACCCAGTGAAAAAAGCAAAGTGTTTATGCTCATGGCTTCAGTTTTAATAGTGTAAAATTAGGCATTATTTATGAATCAACCGGGTAATAATGGTATTAATTCCTTTAATTTTTGCCGAGCCAGTATAGAATATCATTGAGGTTGGCCAACAGCACCAGACCCAGGACCAACACCATGCCCGCAATCTGGGCATATTCGAGGAATTTCTCACTGGGCTTGCGGCCCGTGATCATCTCAAAGAATAGAAAAGCCACATGCCCTCCGTCCAGCGCAGGGATCGGAAGAACATTCATAAAGGCCAGGATAAGGGAAAGAAAGGCTGTAATTTCCCAGAAAATATCCCACTCCTTGCAACAACCGCAACAGCGAATAACCGGGTTA
>CAYMJH010000098.1:0-13365 GCA_964390385.1 uncultured Bacteroidales bacterium
TCAGCCTGTGGGAAACGTATATAAAACGATAGCTGAAAAGGCAGAAGGACAATACAAGGAAAAAGGTAGCAAATTCCTCGCATTTGGTTTTCCCGTTACGGATGAAACAGCTATAAAATCCATTATCGCTTCACTCCGTAAAGAGTATCACGATGCCAGGCATCATTGCTATGCCTGGCGGATCGGTGCCGGCCCCTACCAATACCGGATGAACGATGACGGCGAACCTTCCGGCACGGCAGGCAAGCCTATTTACGGACAAATCATCTCCCATGATCTCACCAACATCCTGGTTGTTGTAGTCAGGTATTTCGGCGGAACATTGCTGGGAACCGGAGGACTTGTTCATGCTTACCGGACGGCAACCGCAAGCATGCTCGACCGGTCTGCCATTATTGAAAAAACCATCGGTATATCCTGCAGCCTCACTTTCCCTTATGCCATACTGAACAGCGTTATGAAAGTAATAAAGGAGGAAGGCATTGCATTTGCCGACGCCTCATATGACAACCAATGCAGTCTTACCGTCAGCGTTCCGAAAGGCATCCTTGAAAGGTTCAAGAACAAGCTTGCATTGCTGGACGGGGTGATTTGCGCTGAAATTGGCGAGGACACCGCCGGATCCTCCAATCCATCCCGGTATACAACACGCGGGCATAAAGAATCCGCAAAAAAATTATAAACCTATGAAAAATAAAAGTCTGGTTTCCATTACCGATTTCAGTAAAAGCGATTACCTGAAAATACTTGACCTGGCGGAAAACTACGAGCACAAACCGGCGCGCGATCTGCTGACCGGCAAAGTTGTGGCAACCCTGTTCTTCGAGCCTTCAACGCGAACACGGCTCAGTTTTGAAAGTGCCGTAAACAAGATGGGAGGCAAGGTGATAGGATTCAGCGATGCCGGTTCGTCGAGTGTCACCAAGGGGGAAACGCTTTATGATACCATCAAGATCGTCTGCAATTATTGCGACCTGATTGTCATGCGACATCCGTTGGAAGGCAGTGCCCGTTTTGCCAGCGAGATATCCAGCGTTCCCGTCATCAACGCCGGTGACGGAGCCAACCAGCATCCGACGCAAACCCTGCTCGATCTGTATTCCATAAAAAAAACACAGGGCCGGCTCGACAATCTTACTGTTTTTATGGTAGGTGACCTGAAATATGGCCGTACGGTGCATTCTCTGCTGATGGCGATGTCGCAGTTCAATCCCACCTTTCATTTCGTTTCCCCCGATGAATTGAAAATGCCTGAAGAATATAAAATCCTGCTGAGGTCGCTGGGATTGAAATATTACGAACACAAAGACTTCACGGAAATCATCACGGATGCCGATATCATTTATATGACGCGCGTTCAGAAGGAGCGTTTTTCCGATCCCATTGAATACGAAAGAACGAAGAACGCCTATGTACTGAAAAACAAAATGCTGAACAATACCAAGGAAAATCTCAGGGTGCTGCATCCGCTTCCGCGAGTAAATGAGATCGACCAGGATGTGGATGTCAATCCCAAAGCCTATTATTTTACGCAGGCATTAAACGGGGTTTATATCCGCCAGGCCATCATCAGCTCCATCCTGGGATTGAATTGAATGAAGAAACACTTAAAACAAATCATATGAAAGACAAGATACTCGAAGTCAGTGCAATCGAAAACGGCACCGTCATCGACCACATACCCCCGAAAGCCTTTTTTAAAGTCATCGCCATTCTGGGTCTCGACAAACTTGATATTCAGATGACCTTGGGTACCAACCTGCACAGTAAGAAAATAGGCAAAAAGGCCATTGTTAAGTTATCCGATATCTTTTTCCCCGACAAGGATATTAACAAGATTGCACTGGTCGCCCCGCAAGCCAAGCTCAATATTATAAAAAACTATGATGTCGTTGAAAAAAGGGTGGTTGAAATTCCGGATGATATCGTGGGTATTGTAAAATGCATGAATCCGAAATGCATTACCAACAGTGAACAAATCGTCACCAAGTTTAAGGTTGTATCGAAAAAAGAAGTGAAGCTGAAATGCCTTTATTGTGAAAAGATAACAGATCAGGATAATATGCAGGTGATCTGAAGATCAGCGAAGGTGGTCATAGGAACGTACCAGCATCTCATCTTCATGTATTTTGCGGTAAGCCAGTAAGGTGAGAATAATACCGATCACCGGGAAAATCACCGGCAGTTTAAGGGCATGGCTTTCAACCTGAAGGGAGCTTTTAACCATGTAATAATAAAAGAACATCAGGATCATAAGGCCTGCCATAAGCAACATGTTCAGCACACAAACACGCATCTGGATGATCCTGCGGTTGAATTGAAAAATATTCATGAAGCTGATCAATCCCACCAGGCAAACCATGAAAATGAGCGGCAGGGTCCTTATCACGAGTTCTGAATGATCCTGGGTAACATATTTTTTCACGGCATAAGCGTAATAAATGGCCACCTGTCCATCCTGCAACGCTACCTCCGCAAAAGGCTTAAATACAAGAAATGACATCAGTATAACCACCAGCAGGAGATAAATGGATTGAACTCGCTGTATCATGATGCATGTTTTTTTCAAAAGTATAAAACTTTCCTCATAACCTGAAAACTGACTGCGGTTTTATAACCGGTTGTTAATAAATTGTTAAGTCTTTTGCATCCTGCCAGACCCCTGCATTTATGCTACCCATGTTGAACCTTACGGTTTGGCTGTCCTTCCCGATATAAGCAACAAAAAAGTGCAGGGTTATCCAAATGCATTTCATAATGATTAACTTTGCTAACAGAAAACAAACTGTTGCTTCTCTTCAAAACATGGATCCGAAGGAACTTAAGGCGATAATTGCATTGCTGGACGACTCCGACAAAGAGATCGTTAACATGATCTCGGATACCTTGCTAAAAAGGGGTATAGAGGCAGTGCCCGAGCTTGAAAAAGCATGGGAAAATACCCTGGATGAAAAATTACAGGAAAAGCTTGAAGATATTATTCAGAAGATCCAGTTCACCACGGCCAGGGAGAATCTGGTCCGATGGATCAACACCGGGGCTGAATATATTATGGAAGGAGCGTTTTTCCTGGCCCAGTTTCAGTATCCCGATATCAGCCTGGACAAGATCAATCATGAGATCGAAATTATCCGTAAGGATATCTGGCTGGAAATTAACAATAATCTCACCGCCCTTGAGAAGATCAGGATCCTGAATTACATCATTTTTGACCTGCATCATTTTACGCGCAATTCCTCTGACTTTTATGCACCTCAAAACTGTTACCTTAACAAGGTGATTGAAACCCGCAAGGGAAATCCCATTTCTCTTGCCATCGTATATCTTTCAGTAGCTTATAAACTGGGACTACCTGTTTACGGAGTCAATCTTCCCAAAAACTTTATCCTGGCCTATAAAAATGAATACAGGCTTCATGATTCCGAAAATGAAGAAGATGATATCTTGTTTTATATCAATCCATACAACAAGGGAGCCGTACTGGGCAAAAGGGAAATTGATTATTTCATCACCCAGCAGCAGTTAAAGCCCCAGAAAAATTATTATGTACCCTGTTCAAACCGGGACATCATCATCAGGCTCATTAACAACCTTATTCTTTCCTATGAAAAACTGGGCGCCCCGGAAAAGATCGCAGCGCTGAAGGAACTGTTGACCATAGTGAGCGAATGAGCTCGGACCCTCCGTCCCTCCGTCCCTTGTCCCTTGTCCCTTGTCCCTTGTCCCTATTTAGCGTAGCTCACCGCACGGGTTTCGCGGATCACGGTAATCTTAACCTGGCCGGGGTATGTCATCTCATCCTGTATCTTTTTGGCTATTTCGAAGGCCAGCTGATCGGCTTCTTTATCGGTTACCCTGTCACTGCCGACGATTACCCTTAATTCTCTTCCGGCCTGTATTGCATAGGTTTTCAAAACTCCCGGGTAGGACAGTGCAAGAGCTTCCAGGTCTTTCAGTCTCTTGATATAGGACTCCACCACCTCGCGACGGGCTCCTGGCCTTGCACCAGAAATGGCATCGCAAACCTGGACGATAGGAGCAAAAAGACTGGTCATTTCAACCTCGTCATGATGCGATCCGATGGCATTGGATATTTCGGGTTTCTCCTTGAATTTTTCAGCCAGTTTCATGCCAAACACAGCATGGGGAAGCTCGGGTTCATCATCAGGGACCTTCCCAATATCATGGAGCAGGCCGGCCCGTTTCGCAATCTTCGGATTCAGCCCAAGTTCAGAAGCCATTATGGCAGAAAGGTTTGCCACCTCACGTGAATGCTGCAGCAGATTCTGTCCATAGGAAGAGCGGTATTTCATCTTTCCCACCAGACGAACCAGTTCAGGATGCATCCCGTGTATGCCGAGGTCAATGGTTGTCCTTTTTCCAACCTCGACAATTTCTTCCTCGACCTGCTTCTTGATCTTCTCAACAACCTCCTCGATGCGGGCCGGATGAATGCGGCCATCCGTCACAAGTTGATGCAGGGCCAACCGGGCTATCTCACGGCGAACGGGATCAAAGGCTGAAAGTATAATGGCTTCAGGGGTATCATCCACGACGATCTCAACCCCGGTGGCAGCTTCGAGTGCACGGATATTCCTGCCCTCCCGGCCGATGATGCGACCCTTTATTTCATCGCTTTCAATATTGAACACCGTCACTGAATTTTCGATCGCTGTTTCTGATGCAACACGCTGGATAGTCTCCACCACAACTTTTTTGGCTTCCCTTGCCGCCGTCATTTTGGCTTCATCCATGATCTCATTTACATAGGATATGGCATGACTCTTGGCTTCCTCCTTGAGTGACTCGACAAGCTGATTTTTAGCCTCACTGGCTGAAAGACCCGAAATGGCCTCCAGCTGCTCCACTTCCTGTTTATGCAGCCGTTCTATTTCCTCTTTCCTTTTTTCCACCAGTAACAACTGGGCATTAAGATTTTCGCGAATGGTCTCGGTTTCGTTTTTCGCCCGCTGGGTTTCTTCCCACTTCTGGGAGAGCATTGTTTCCTTCTGCCGTAACTTGGACTCTATAAAACCAACCTTGCTGTTTTTCTCATTGATATATTTTTCGTGCTCTGATTTGAGCTGAAGGAATTTTTCCTTCGCCTGCAAAATCTTATCTTTTTTAATGACTTCCGATTCCGATTCGGCTTCCCTGATAATTTTTCCCTTTTTCTTCGCCAGCGCCAGGTTCCATAAGAAATACGACAGGGCGCCTCCTGCCAGAAAGGCACTTGCGGCTGCAAGCATAACAGGCAGGGTGAATAACTGTGACAATATCATTGTTTTCATATTGGTAATGGTATTAAAAAAAAACCCGCATAAATTTCTCCAAATGTTGAAAAAACCCCATTTCATCACGGGTGGAGTCGCCAGTTCAGGTTGAGTTTCCATCGTCCCGACAAGTCGGAATTCCCGGCGGGGCCGGGATTATGGCCTACTCGAGTTAAACTGAGCAAAACTCCAATTTAGATAGTGTTGAGTTTCACAGCATCAAGAAGAAATTATGCGGGCTATGCTTTTCTATATTTTAAAGAACGTATACTACTCTCTTTTCAGATATTCCTCCAGTTCCTGGTTCAGTTCCTTAACCTGCTGTTCAATCAGACCCGTGTCAAATTTCTCTTCAAGTTCAAGAACCTTGGATACAAACTGAAGAGCAGCCATCGCCAGGAAATCCTGGGTATCCTTGTCGAGATACCGCTGTTTGTACTGAATAACCTTTTCATTAATCAATTTGGCTGCTTTCCTGATCTTTTCCTCGTCTTTTCTTTCTATTTTTAATGGATAATAGCGGTCAGCAATATTGACTTTAATTGATAACTTCTCATCCATTATTTTCTACAATACTATCGGTTTAAAAGAGCAATACATTTGTCAATTTCCCGCACAATTCTGTTTACTTTAATCCTGGCTTCATGGGTCCCCTCTTCACTGGGTGAGACAAGTGCCCGTGCCAGCCTGAGATTTTCGTTTTTTTCTTCAACATCACTAACTTTATTCTCTAACAGAATCAGCTTTTCTTTTAATTCACGGTTACTATTTTCTAATTCCTCGTTTATATTTTTTTGGTTTTCGTATAAATCAATAATTGTTTTTATTTTATTCTTTAAGACTAATATCAGGTCTTCCTTAGTGCTGTCCATCGCTTACAAAGATAGTGCGTATTTTCTATTATTAAAACAAATTTAATAATTTGTTGGTTCAAATCACCATAAAAAAAAAAGAAGTTTATAGTTTTACCCGTGCACATCCTAACCGTCAGAAAACCGCCATGAAAAGAGATTTTTCGCGTATCTGTCTATGGATCTTTCTGTTTGCCTCGCTTTCAGACCTTGCGTCCTATGCCCAGCCTGCCCGGCAGGACAAAATATTTATTCCCCCTGTGGATATCCCGCTGTTTCTTACCAGCAGTTATGGCGAGATCAGATCCGCTCATTTTCACGCAGGTATCGATATTCTGGTTGATCCGGGATATAAAGTCTATGCCGTCAAAGAAGGATATGTTTCCCGTATAAGCGTGACCCTCAACGGATATGGTAAAGCCCTTTATGTTGCTCATCCTAACGGATATACCAGTGTTTATGCTCATCTGAACGCATTTCAGCCGGAAATCGAAAAATATGTGAAAGACCAGCAATATCAAAAGCGGAAATATGTCATCAACCTGTATCCTGAGGCAGGCAAATTCGCAGTTCAGCAGGGCCAGTTCATTGGATTATCGGGAAATACGGGTTACTCATTCGGGCCTCATCTTCACTTTGAGATCCGTGACAGCCGCGGAGAGATCCCCCTGAATGTGCTGAAATTCGGATTCCCGGTCACTGACAGCAGGAGGCCCCGGATCTTCTGCCTGGGAATATACCCGTTGACCGAGCGATCGCATGTTGCCGATTCTGCATCCAACATCATCCTGCCGCTGAAGCATAAGAACGGCGAAAAGATTGTGATAGAAGATCCCATACCGGTATGGGGAGAAATCGGATTCGGCATCGAGACCTATGACTTTCTCGACGGACGGGAGAACCAATGCAGCCCTTTGTCGGTTTCACTGATGGTTGACGACCGGCTTGTCAATTCATTTGAACTGGACAGGATCCCGTTTGATCAAAGCGCCTATGTGAACAGCCACGTAGACTATGCTGAGAAGATCAGCAGCGGAAGGAAAATCCAAAAGCTTTTCCTTGACCCCAACAACAAACTGGGCATATATTCGGGAACCGTCAACCGTGGCGTGTGTACATTCACCGATTCGTCAGAGCACCAGGTATCCATTATCGTCAGGGACGTCGCCGGCCATCAAACCTCGGTGCATTTCAGGGTAGCCAGCATATTCCGCAGTCATCCCGCCAGAAAGGACACGGATTCAACCCGTATTGTCTCCCCATTCTATTACGACAGCCTGAATGTGTATGAAACCTCTGATTTTAAGATCGCAATGCCTGCCGGCGAACTGTTTTCGCATATTGACTTCAGATACTCGGCAGAAAAGGCATCTGACACGTTGTATTCAGCCCTGCACTGTGTACATGATGAAAGAACACCCGTTCGCGGATCCTATATGTTGTCCGTTAAACCTGTCAGCCTGCCTGAGGCATTGACATCCAAAGCGATCCTGGTAATGATTGACAAGGACAACAAAATAACCAGCCAGGGAGGCAACTATTTAAAAGGCTTTGTAACGACCCGTACGGGCACTTTTGGCCGCTTTGCCGTTGCCGTTGATACCCTGCCGCCAGCAATCAGGCCTGTTTCTTATGTAAGCAAAAAAACCTATGCCGAGAACCAGGTGATTTCGTTCCAGATCAGGGATAATCTTTCCGGCATCAGTACCTATAACGGGTATATCGACGGAAAATGGGCACTTTTTGAATACGATGCCAAGAATGACCTCCTGTTCTACAGGCCTGATGCATCCCGGCTGCCGAAAAACCGGGAGCATACGCTCGAACTGGTTATCACCGACAGGAAGGACAATATCCGTAAATTTAAAGGACGTTTTTATTTTTAAACAGGAGTATAACAATTCCGCATCAATGGAAAGCCGCCGTGCCCTGGGCATTATGTCAGGGACCAGCCTGGATGGCCTGGACCTGGCGCTTTGCCGGTTCTCTAATACCGGTGAACAATGGACCTATGTTATTGAAAATGCATTGACGGTTCCCTACCCGGAGAATTGGTATAAAAAGCTGGCCGGAGCCTCCTCCCTGGATGCCTTCTCACTGCTTTTGCTGCATAAGGAATACGGGAAGTATATCGGTGAGCAGGTCAATGCCTTTCTGCCGGCGGAAAATGCCCTGCCTGATCTTGTGGCATCCCATGGGCACACCGTCTTTCATGATCCTTCAAAGGGACTGACATTTCAGCTGGGCGACGGGGCCGTTATTGCTGCAACCTGCGGCATCACAACCGCATGCGATTTCAGGTCGCTGGATGTTGCCCTGGGAGGACAGGGAGCCCCCCTGGTGCCCTTAGGTGACGAACTCCTGTTTGGTGGTTATGATTATTGTCTTAACCTGGGCGGATTTGCCAACATCTCGTTCCGGAAGGATAAACATCGACTGGCCTTTGATATCTGTCCTGTCAACATCCTCCTCAACCATCTAGCGCTGAAGTCCGGATTATCCTTTGACAGAGACGGGAACATAGGACGTTCGGGCAAAGTGATCGATCCGGTGCTCAAAGCCCTTGATGCCCTTGCCTATTACAGAACCCCTCCCCCAAAATCGCTGGGACGTGAATGGCTTGAACATCAGGTCCTGCCACTGGTCAGCCACCACGGATTCATTATACCCGACCTGTTAAGGACGGCTTATCAGCATATCGCAGGACAAATTTCAGCGGTGATCCGGGATGACCATGCCAGCGTGCTCGTAACGGGAGGAGGCACATACAACAACTTCCTGCTGGAATTAATCAGTGAAAATACTGGCTGTACCCTGGTAATCCCCGATGATAAAGTGATCCAGTACAAGGAAGCCCTGATATTTGCGCTTCTCGGCGTGTTGAGAAACAACCATGAAATCAATTGCCTTTCGAGCGTTACAGGGGCAAGGAAAGATACATCCTCCGGGATTGTTTATCTGCCAAATCCACCTGGCCAACAGAAATCCGTTTAATATTGAAGATCCCGATACGCATCGCTATCGGGATAATTCGACTTGCGGTTTTCAGATCGCTTGAAGGCTCCTGAAAACCGAGTCTCATTAAAAAAAATGAGGGTCCGAAGACCCTCATTCAACCTTAACCCTAACTACAAAAAAACAAACTAATTATTAACTAAACCTACTACTAATCAATGATTACTAACTAACCATTATGCTTTTGATGATGCAAATTTACTTCCTTTACCTCATAAATAGAAACAATATTTATTAAAAAATGTTAATTTCTTATGAGCTAATTTTTATATAAAAACAATAAATCTCAAAAGATCAACAGGTGCATTTTGATAAAACTATATTTTTCATTTATGAACCAGTGAAAAAAAAGGGCTCTGTTCAAAAAAACATCAATTTTATCAAAAAACGTACATTTTACACTTATTACAATGACTTATACTCATTATGAATAATAAGAGAAAATGTTATTTTTACATTCAAACCAATATCTATTGTTATGACAAATAAAAATCTCGCCACACTTATTGCATGCTTTGTTTTTTCAATTGACTGTGTTTTGCCCTGTACCAATTTTCTGGTATCCAAGGGAGCCTCCGCTGACGGTTCAACCATGATAACCTATGCAGCCGATTCGCATGTATTGTATGGCGAGTTGTATTTCAGGCCGGCGCTTGACTATCCTGCCGGTGCCATGCTGGATGTATATGAATGGGATACAGGTAAATACCTGGGAAAGATCCCCCAGGTCAGACACACATACTCCGTGGTAGGCAATATGAATGAACACCAGGTGGCCATCGGCGAAACCACCTACGGAGGAAGACCTGAACTGCAGGATTCTACCGGTGTCATGGATTATGGAAGCCTTATGTATATTGCTTTGCAGCGAGCAAAGACGGCCCGTGAAGCCATCCAGGTGATTGCCGACCTGATGTCGGCCCATGGCTATTACAGCAGCGGTGAATCCTTTTCGATCTCCGATCCGAATGAAGTATGGATCATGGAACTGATCGGCAAAGGAGTGGGAAACAAAGGCGCCGTGTGGGTTGCGCAAAGGATACCCGACGGATACGTAAGCGGGCATGCCAACCAGGCAAGAATAACAGCTTTCCCCCTCAATGATCCTGAGAACTGCCTGTATGCTAAAGACGTTATAACTTTTGCCAGGGGAAAAGGATATTTTACCGGCAAGGATGAGGACTTCAGTTTTTCAGACGCCTATGCGCCCGTTGATTTCGGCGGCGCCAGGTTTTGCGAATCAAGGGTGTGGTCAGGCTTTCGCAAGATTGCTGATGGTATGGACGAGTATGAAGACTATGCCACCGGCCATAACTTAAGCAACCGTATGCCATTGTGGGTGAAGGCAAACCGCAAAATTACCGTCGGGGATGTAATGGGAATGATGCGCGACTATTTTCAGGGAACCAGCCTCGACATGACCAAAGACATAGGTGCGGGACCTTATCAATGCATCGTAAGGTGGAGGCCGATGACCTGGGAAGTGGACGGAGTCACCTATCTCAACGAAAGAGCTATCTCAACCCAGCAAACCGGATTTTCATTCGTGGCCCAGTCACGCTCCTGGCTGCCCGACCCCATCGGCGGCATCCTTTGGTTTGGCGTGGATGATACCTACAGCACCGTATATACACCGATGTATTGCGGCATTACCGCAGTACCTGAAAATTATGCCGTCGGGAACGGCTCCATGATGGTCTTCAGTGACCAATCTGCATTCTGGATCTTCAACCAGGTTTCCAATTTTGCCTATACAAAATACAGTTATATGATACCCGAAATTCAAACCAGGCAACAGGAACTTGAAAGAAAATACAGGGATGACATAAGGAAAACCGATGAGGCAGCATTGGCCCTTTACAAGAAGAAACCCAAAAAGGCGCTGGCAGTGCTCACCGAATTTTCCTGCCAGGCAGGAGCCAATACCTTTCATACCTGGAAAGCCTTATATGCCCATTTGTTCACCCGGTACATGGACGGGAACATCAAAACTCCCGTGCCCGGCCAGCAAAATCCCAGGGTTAGTCAGCCCGGATACGATGCAGCCTGGTACAGGATGGTGGTGAAGGATGCCGGCGACAGGTTGAAACATCCGGGCGGGGGACATTAAGAGGGACAAGGGACAACAACTAGTGACAAGTGACTAGTGACAAGTGACAGGTCGTGAGGGTGTGAGTATGGCGATTGGGATTTGATGATTTTTTTAGTTGCAGACCACCTACTAGCTACTTGATAATCATCAACATCCTCTTCCACCGTATCTTTTTCAGGAAAGCCTTGTTGCTGTCAAGTGAAAGCCAGATAAACCTGGGTTTGCCGATGATATGGTCTTCGGGGACAAATCCCCAGAACCTGGAATCGAGACTGCTGTGCCGGTTGTCTCCCATCATCCAGTAATAATCCATGGTAAAGGTGTACTGGTCTGTTTCTTCCCCGTTAATGAATATCCTGCCGTCCCTTACCTGTAATTCGTTCTTTTCATAATAGCCGATGATCCTCTCGTACAACGGAAGATTGGCCGTGGTGAGATGAATGGTGGCCCCTTTGGCCGGAACATACAACGGGCCGAATTCATCCAGGGTCCATTTATAGCCGGAATCGCTTGGAAAATAGTTATAGCTCCTTGCATAGTCATACGTATCGTCGTAATAGCGGCGCACCTCCCTGACATTCTTGAATTCCTTAATTTTTTCGACGTTGTCTTCCGTGAGCCTCGCGGTGAGATGGGGCGTTCCGGGTATGATGCCGGTTTCATATATATCCATGCGGTTCAGCACCCGTTTACTGATGGACTGCCCTTCCACATAAATGTAATATTCATATTGCAGACCCGGAATTTCCTTTTGCGGCTTGCCGTTGGTATATACTGTGCCCCTTTTGATCTGTAAAGTATCACCGGGAATGGCCACACATCTTTTTATATAATTGTCACGCTTGTCCACCGGTCTTATCACGATGTCAAACTGCCTCCATACTTCTTCCCTCCCCCTGGCATAATAGGCTGCCTCGGTTTTTAACGGCCTTCCCGCATACCGGTCCTGCTGCTGCAGATTCATGGCTGCATCACGCACCAGCTGGTAATAACTGACATTCTGGTGCTGAATTACCACCGTATCGCCGGCCGGAAAATTGAATACAACAGGATCGTCACGTTTGATTTTTCCAAAACCGGCTAAACGCTTATACGGCCATTTCACCCATTCCACAAACGATTTCCTGTCCTTTGAAAGAGGCATGGTATGCTGGGTAAAGGGAAACGCCAAGGGCGTATTGGGAATCCTCGGTCCATAGGCTACTTTACTTACATAAAGGTGATCACCCACCAGCAACGACTTTTCCATCGATCCGGTAGGAATTTTGTAATTCTGGAACAGGAAAATATTGATCAGGGTAACGGCAATAACGGCAAATATCAGGGCATCGATCCATTCCACCAGTTTGCTGTTGTTCCCATCCCTCCTTTTCCAAAAGCTCCAGTTGACCTTTTTGGTGATATACAGATCAATAACAACGAGCAATCCCAGCAGGAACCAATAGTTCTTTAACCAGATTACCCAGAGGATATAAACAAGGCCAACAATGATAAAGGAAATAAGATCTCTACGCGGAACTTTCATATCGCTGCAATTTTGGTCGTTAAAAATAGTATTTATTTAATGATTTTGAACATTTTATTCCATCGAATCTTTTTCAGTCCCGATTGGTCTTTATTGACAGACATCCACACAATCCATGCCTTTCCGATGATATGATCTTCGGGTACAAATCCCCAGAATCTGGAGTCATTGCTGTTATGACGGTTATCGCCCATCATAAAATAATAATCCATCCCGAAGGTATAATGGTCCGTTTTCTTCCCGTTGATATAGATGTCCTGTCCTTCGATCCTGAGCTCGTTCTTTTCATATACGGCAATGATCCTTCTGTATAACGATATGTTTTCGGCATTTATTGAAAGGGCGTGATTCTTTTTTGGCACAATCAAAGGTCCCATGTTGTCTTCAGTCCACATGTAATTCCTGTCAAAGGGGAAAACCTGCTGATGGGTAAAGGCAGGATCCACGCTTTCATGCCTCCGGATTCCCTTGATCAGCTCCGACTTGTGCATAACCGTATAACATTCTGCCGTCAGGGGGACTTCGTAAATACCGTTATATTCATTGTAGTTAACGTCATACCATGAAATGTCGAGCGAATCCAACAGGTGATGATCCAGATTGCCGGAA
>CAYMJH010000099.1:0-13320 GCA_964390385.1 uncultured Bacteroidales bacterium
CAGCCAAAAATTGGTTTTTAACGTCTTCCGTAAGATCAGACCTTTCCAGGTCACCGATGATCTTGGTGGCGCGGGAGACAAACCTGACCTTTTCAAAATGACTTTGTGCCTTGCCTTCGTTCAGCATATAATCGAAATTGCAGGTGCTCTGTCCTTCCCAGAAACCACCCCATTGCGTGAAAGCCGTAAATATATCGGAAGGCATGTCGAGCATGACAATGTGCCCGCGCTCGGGGCAGAAGAATCCGTTGGTCCAGTCCGTTCCCGCTTCCTGGTAACCCCAGCTTCCCATAAAGGGCTTGTAGAGCTCGATCATGTAAAGCTCATATTCCTGCTCGTTTGAAGGGAAGGTAGTGGGCGACAGGGTGCCGTATAACTGGGGATCGAGGCCCTTTTCACAACCATTCAGGAAAATGATGGATGCTATAAATATAAGAATGATGATCTTTTTCATAGTGCTTCGTTTTTAGCGTTAAAAGGTTGCATTTACCCCAATGGAATAGGTACTGGTCATCGGGTAGGGAGCTGCGGCACTCACCCGTGGTTTTGGAAAACTGATCTCCGGATCACCTCCCTTGTATTGGGTGAAAATGAAGGGATTCTGTGCGTCGAGGTACAGTCTCAGATTGGGGACAACCTTCTTCAGCGCGGGTATATTAAAGGTGTAACCCAGGGTAATGTTGCGGCATCTGACAAAGTCCTTTTTATCAAGCCAGGTGTCAACACCGGCGCTCAGTCCGAGTGACGATTCGTTATAAGCAATCCCCGGAAGGAAACCATCGGGATTTTTGGTGCTCCATACATTCCTGATATCCTGTGATCCGTTTTGTGTTCCGTTGACAAAGGCCAGCGGATCTGCCCAGGCATAACTGTTATTCCAGTCCCATGCCCCGAACTGCCCGTAAAAGAAAATTCCCAGATCCCAGTTTTTCATCGTGAACTGGTTGCCAAAACCCAGGATGATCTTCGGATCCATGCTGTACATCATCACATCGCCGTTGTTGAGGGAATCATTGCCGTCCCGGTCGATGAATAAGGGTGAACCCGGTTGCCTGGCATTGGAAGGCTGGTAATTGCCCGGAGTATCTCCCACCTGCAGGATCCCATCGGTTTCATATACATAGATGGCCCTGACAGGGTCGGTATCCTTGATATAAGATTGCAATCCTTCGTATTCAGGCCTTTCAACCCAGCTATGCCTGTAATGGGAAATGTTAAGAACACTGGTCCATTCAAAAATCCCCGATTTAACATTGATGGTGTTCAGGGCAATTTCATATCCTTTCCTTACCTGGTGGCCTGCGTTTACAGGGTAGGTCTGGATGGAGGCCAGCGGCGCAGTGGGCGCGTTGCCATAGATCAGGTTGGGATTGTCATCCTTGAACAGGTCAACGGAACCCGATATCCGGCTTTTTAGCAGGCTGAAATCGAGTCCGATGTTCGTCATCACCGTTTTTTCCCATTCCAGGTCAACCTGGTCGGCCGCCACCTGGTAATAGGCCGGATAAATGGTTTGCCCGTCATCGAAGGTAACCTGAACCTGGCGTGTGCCGTTTTTATCCGACTCAAACCTGCCCATGGCCGTGGTTCCCCATGTTCTGCCTGTTGTACCGATACTGGCCCTTATTTTCAGCAGGTTAATGAGGTCGACATTCAACAGGAAAGGCTCGTTGGATATTTTCCATCCGATGGAAGCAGACGGGAAGGCGGCAAATTTATTTCCCGGGAAAAATTTATCGTAGCCATCATAGCGTATTGAGAGCATCACCAGGTATTTGTCGAGAATGTCAACATTGCCCCTGGCAAAATAAGATCTTTTCTTTTCTACCGATTTATTGGAGAAAGCCGTTTTGGTCGGAGCCGATTCGATGCTGCTGGTATTGATGGCATCGAGCATATCGGATGCTTCAATGCCGTAACCATTATAATCATCCTGGTATTGACCGGCGCCGGCCATCAGGTCGAGGTTCATGAAGTTCCCGATCTTTTTGGTCAGGCTAACAATGGCCTCCATGGTCTGGTTTTGCCTTCTGTTTTCAAAGAGAGAACCTCTTGCCTGGTAAATCTGTCCCCAGTAGACGGTTGAAGGGATATAGAAGTCACGGTTGGCAATTTCATAGTTATTGCCATACAGTAATTTCCCCTTCAACAGGCCGGGGATGATATCGATATCCAGCGAAACCGTGCTCAGTATGCCACTGCTGAGGGTGTTATCCTTAATATCCATCAATGACACAGGATTCGCAATAATGGCAAACTGGGAATACCTGCCGTCCTCGGTCCTAACCGGCAAGGTCGGATCGTAGGCCAGTGCTGACTGCAACATGCCGTAAGCCTGGGATCCTGCGCCACCTGCCTGTTCTCCTGCGCCTGAATTGGTGTAGAAGTTACGACTGGCATTGATGCTGGTATACAGCCTGAGGAATTTTGCCAGCTGAAAGGAAACATTCAGTCTGCCATTGTACCGTGTCAGGTCAGAATGTTCGAGGATGCCGTTCTGATGATAATAGTTGCCTGAGAAGAAATAAGCAACCTTATCAGATCCTCCGTTGATGGAAAGGGAGTGGTTGTCAATGCTGCCGTTTTTGAGAACTTCGTCGAGCCAGTCGGTTCCACCTCCGGCTGCTGCAATAACGCTGTCAGCGTAAGGGACCTTCAGGCCTGCGGCATTGGTGGTGCCGAATGGCTTCATCCTCCTGTCGTACAAATACTTGTCCTCATACAAATAATTATAATAAGTCATATAGTCCGACGCATTCAGCGGTTCGAGGTATTCCATTGGCCTGACGATGGAGTGGCTGCCGTTATAAGAGATATTCATCCTGCCTTCCCTGCCTTTTTTGGTGGTGATCAGGATCACGCCATCGGCGGCTGCAACACCGTAAATGGAGGCGCTGGCATCTTTAAGCACTTCCACCGACTCAATGTCATTGGGGTTGATGTCAGCCAGTCCTCCGCGGTCAACGCCCTGAAGCTCGATAGTACCGTTGTCGGGTTCAAGCCCGGAATTCGGATATACGATACCGTCGACCACGATCAGGGGATTTGATCGGCCCCGGATGGAAAGGTCGATCCTTCCTCCCGGCTCATTGCTTTGCTGGACCACACTCAATCCGGCAGCCCTTCCGAAGAGCAATTGCGATATGTTATTGTTGGCGGCCGAGGGTACTTCCTTCGGGTCAACTTTTACGATAGAGGTAGTAAGGTTTTGTTTCGATATGGTTCCGTAGCCGATCACCACTACTTCCTGCAGGGCTTCGATACTTTCCACCAGGGTAATGGTTACCGTGTTTCTGTTTCCCACTTCCGCTTCTTCACTCAGGTAGCCGATAAAGGAAAAAATAAGTACTGATGAAGGCCCGCTTACCGTTATGGAGTAATTTCCGTCGATATCGGTGACAGTCCCGTTCACGGTCCCCTTTTCAACGACATTGACCCCGGGCAGGGGTTCGTTGGTGACGGCGGCGAGCACCCTCCCGCTGACTTTTATTCCCTGGCTGCTTTGTTTGTTGGGTGTTATGACGATGAGGTTGTTTTCCAGTACGGTAAATTTCATTTCAGCCTCTGCCATTACCCGGTCAAGGACTTCACTGAGTTTGGTCTTTTCGACGTTCAGCGTAATGGTTTTGTCCTTTACGGCTTCGTTGATGTAAAGGAATCTCACATCGCACTGCTGCTCTATTTCATGAAAAACCTGCGCAATTGGTGCATTTTTCAGGGCGAGCGTCACTTCTGCCGTTTGTGTAAAGCCGTTGGCAAAAGTCTGAAGGGCACCCAACACGATCAAAGAGAAGGTCAGTTTCATGGCAAGTAAGATTTTTTTCGGGCATTTAAAAAAGATGCCCCTGGTTAAGGGTTTATTCATACATTTGTGCGTTTAGCGTTAATAATTAATTAATTCTGAATCCGGGACCGGTAGATGTTGCCGCATTCACCGGTCCCTTTTGCAGGGCATTTCAGGTTTTTGCTTTCATAGGCCTTATAGGTTAGTTATGGACGCTTCCGGTTGCTGAAAGATACGGTGATCTGGTTTTTGTTGATCGTATAACTGAAGTTTGGTGTCGCCAGCTCTAAGGCGCGCAATGCCTGTTCGACGCTTTCTTTTTCAAACACTCCCGTATAGCTCAGGTTGTCTGACGGGTTATCGAGCAGGGTGATCTCCACATCATACCAGCGTTCCATTTTGATCAGCAGGGATTCGAAAGGCTCATTGACAAAGACCAGCTTATGATCTTTCCAGGAAATGACGGACAGTGCATCGATGTCGCTCGAGATCCGGGCGGCCCGGATGCTCTGCACGGGTTTGGGCCCGGCCGGGTCATCACCGATAGCGAGCCTGTCGTTGGTCCTTTGAAAGGTGGCTTTTTGTTTGGGCTTCAGGATGAGGGTCTGTTTTTTTCCCTGCGTACGGTCAAGGGTTTGAATTTCAAGCATTCCCGTTAGGAGGGTAGCCTCCACCGTTTTATCCTCGGGGTATGATTTCAGGTTAAAACTTGTACCCAGCACTTTTATTTGTATTTCGGAAGTTCTTACATAGAAGGGATGAGATTGATCCGGGGCCACATCAAAATAGGCCTCGCCTTCCAGTTCCACCCTGCGGTTCTTATTGAAATCCAGGGCATATTTCAGGGTTGACCCGCTGTTTAACCAGCCCGTGGAACCGTCGGGCAGGTTAAAGCTTACCCTCGATCCCATGGTAGAATGAATGGCCGCCCAGGCAATTTCGCCGTAATTCTTTCCCCCTCCTGCCTGCCGGAAAAACAGGATGCCCCCGGTCAAAAGCAAAGGCAAAAGGATAACTGCAGCAACACGGTAATACAGCCGCAACATTTTATGGATAGGCTTGTTTTCTTTTGTGTTCCTGTCGATATTGATCCGGTAATGGATCTTATGCAAAACAGGGTCAAGGTCCTTTTCGGGCCTGTCGTCGTGAGTAAGGAAATCGTTCCACTGATGCGCCAGGAATGACTTCAATGCTCCCTTTTTGCTTTCATCCCCAAAGGTTTCCCGGACATAAGCGGCATCTTCACTGCCTGATCCGCCGTTAAAATATCGCTCCAGTCTTTCCTTGTCAACGTTGTTCATCCGAGTATCAAATTAAAAGGTTTTATCTGTACAACAAGTGATATCCTGATCGGCGAAAAAACACCTATCTGACCCGGCATTTTTTCATGCACCAGTTTATCCGTAACATTATCCTGCCGGCAACTAACCTAAAAAGGTAATAAAAATCAGCGAAAATGGCTGCAGGATGGATCGGAATATTGAAAAAACGGATGCCGTCAGGCACTGATTCTTCAGGAAATGAAAAGATAAAAAAACAACAATCCCGAAAGGCGGAGGCTGGTCAGATGGCTGCGGATATATTTCAGGGCTTCGGTAAGCTGGTTTTCAACCGTTTTCCTGCTGATGTTCATTTCATCAGCGATCTCTTTCACGGAGAGGCCTTCGAAACGGCTTTTGATAAAAACATCCCTCCGCCGCGAAGGCAGCCTGGAAACGACCTCATCCAGCTTGCTCTTCAAAAGGCTGAAATCCACATTTTCCGCCGTTCCGAGATCGAGGTCCCGGCTGCCCTGTGATGCGAGGTAACTGTCTGCCAGCAGGCGGCTCCTGAAATGCTTCCGGATGATATTGAAGGCGATGGTGAAGATATAGGAACGGAAGGAAAGGTCTTCCTTTAATTCCGAACGTCTTTCCCATACCCTGGTGAACACTTCCTGCACCAGCTCTTCACATTCGTGTTCGGATCGCAGATAGCGGAAAGAGAAATGATACAACCGGCGGCCGTAAAAACCGAATAATTCATTAAAAGAAAGGATATCCCCCTTTTTCAGGTTTTTCACCCACTGGTTTTCGATATGGTGTGGAAGATGGTCCAACTCAGATCCGGGTATTCTTGCCACAGTAAATTTAAAAAAATATAATTAATTCATCTTCTTAATGCCCGTCGGGCTTATTGGTTTCAAATGCCGGGCTCACCGGCCAGCTGAAACTTTCAAAAGGGCCGGGACGGGCAGGATCATAAGGAGGCAGTTCCACCAAATGAACGGCAAGTTCAGGAACAGCGGCTTTGATGCCTTCTGCCACGCACTTTGCCAGTTCATACGCCCCGTATACACTGTGATGTGAATCATCCTTCAGTTCGGTTTCCTGACCGGGGAAAGAGGCTGCGGGGTAATGTACAAAAAGTTTTTTGGAACCTTCCGGACCCAGAGCTTCATAAAGCGTGGCGCTCATAGCATTCAGGTCGATCAGGGGTACGTTTTCTTCCCGAGCCACCTGGCGCACTGCCTCGGGGTAATCGCCGTGCGTATTGACGATTCTTCCGTAAGCATCGAAATTGCGGCGGTGCACGGGGGTTAACAGGACCGGGAACGCCCCTTTTTCGCGGGTTTCATGAATGTATTGCTGCAGCAGTTCCTTATACCCGGTGAAGGGTTCCACAAACGCCGCGCTGGCCGGTTTCTGATCGTTATGACCGAATTCGATGAAAAGGTAGTCACCGGGGCGAATGAGATTCATTATTTTTAACAGTCTTTTTTCGGCGACGAAACTTTTCAGGGCTTCACCCGATTCGGCATAATTTGCCACGGCAACACCGGGCATGAAAAACCGCGGGATCATCTGTCCCCAGGCAGCCCATGGTTCCTTTGCCTGATCCGTAACAGTAGAATTACCGGCCAGAAAAACAGTTTTTACCTGATCAAGGCGATGGATCTCGATGGCGTTAATACAAGGTCTCTCATGGTTGAATTCCAGGGTTAATTTGTTGTCCCAGTTCCGGTAGTCATATTCCCTTGGCTTTAATTGGATGGTTGTGGTATCGTTAATGCGGGGTGTACGGACATTGACCGTCAGGGTGCTGGTAAGAAATTTTCCTTTAGCAGTATTGACATTTTCGAGCATTAACCGGCGGTTTTCAGCCTTTACGGTGGTTCTGGAGACTCCTTTTCTGTCTCCGGTCGTTATTTTTATTTCGTAGTTGCCCTCGGGCAGGTCAACCACGAAAAAGAAAGGGCCGTCGCTGGTGCAGTAATCGCATCGCAATGCATCCCGTCCGCCGCGATCCACATCCGATACGGTTGTTCCGGAAACAAAGCCGAAGCCTCTTTCAGGCGTGTAGTTCATGTTTCCAAGAACCCTGGTATATCCTGTTTCTAATTTGCCCGGGCCCATATCAAATTGCAGGCATTTCGGGGCGCCGGAAAGCTTGTCATATTGACCGTTCAGCGCTGCTGAAAAGCAAAGGAGGACAAGCGGAAGACAGCCTGACAGGATGGAGGGTTTCATACAAATAATTATTGATTATTTACATTGTATTTATCTGTTGTCGAACAATGAATACCAGGTTATGGTTTGTTGTCGGTTGTCGGTCGACTTCATCCTGCAGCCAATGTCTTTATTCTTTGATCTTTGATCTTTGATCTTTGATCTTTGATCTTTGATCTTTGATCTTTCTTCTTTATTCTTTTGTCCTGGTCTTATAAAATATCAGCGCGCTGTCGTTTATTTCAATCCTGTGGTTCCTGATAAGGGTCATTACTTCGGCTCCGGCCAGCAGGACAGGACCATAACCATGTGCCGCAAACACATTCACGGGCCGGTAACAATAGAAAGCCGGATCAAAGGCCATACCGGTGCCCACGCAAGTGCCTTCCACCTGCCCTTTTTCATTCACCATGCCGGAAACGGCATTCCAGGCCAGCAATACCATGGGACCATAGGCCTGTGCACCGACGTAACCGCGGTTAATGGCCCGGGCAATGGCATAGGTGAAGATGGCCGTGGCTGATGTTTCGGGGTAGGAGTCGTTCCGGTCCAGCAGCTGATGCCAGGTTCCTTTCCCCGATTGACATGCGGCAAGACCCTGGATATGAGCCCTGAGGATTGCCAGCACCTGTGTATAGCCGGGATGGTTCTCAGGCAGCGCATCCAGCAGCTCGATCATGGCCATAACGGCCCAACCGTTGGCGCGGGCCCAGTGGAACTGAGGATGGGGATCCATATCCTGCACCCAGCCGTGCATGAACAGTCCTTTTTCGCGATTGAACATCCGCTGTGAATACTGAAGCACCTGTTTTACGGCATCATCGAAATACCTGGTGTCGCCGCTGAGCTTTCCCATCCGGGCCAGGGCAGGCACGCTCATGAAAAGGTCATCGAGCCAGAGGGTATTGGGAAGCGGCCTGTTACGCGCCAGTGTGCCGTCATCAAGCCTGAATTCCAGGGTGCTGATATAATGAATATAGTTATCGATCATGGGCCTCAGATCCCCTCCCAGCCCCATCTGCTGTGTTTTGATCATGGCGGCGCACATGGCCCCGGCATCATCCAGGGCACGGGGTTCCAGCACAGACCTAACGGGTGTTTTGTCAGCCGGTATGACCCCTGCCTTATGCCGGTAGACCGCAACCACATCAGCAATAAAATCAAGCCTGTCAACGGTATAGCCTGTGAAACGGGGATCACCGGTGACCTCTCCTGCCAGCAGCATACCGGCATAAGTCACCCCCCATTCATAGCTGATCAGCCTGAAATCACCCCTGGCAAACTGAGAGCGTGCATCCAGCAGGCTCAGGTCGGTAATGGCTTTTCCCGTGGACCCGTCGGAAAGGGCCATGGGTGTCACAGCATCCAGGTAAGTGAATACCTTGTCGAGAACCGCCTTCACCTCCTCAGTCTTCGGCGCACCATAAGCAACAGGATAATCGGGTTGCAGGGCATGAAGGGGGGTATTGGAATCAGTTATGGGTTGTGACGGGATTTGGGACAGGGCAGGGGATGCCATTATCATCAGGGGCAGAATCCAGGCTGAGGGCAGGAGATCATTGAACCGGAAGGGAAGGGCTTTTTTTCTCATGATTTCGGTTTTAATGCCATAATTAAGTACGATAAAAGTAAAAAAACAACGGTAAATGGAAAAACAGGTTGACAGATTTACCGGTTGACAAGTTTACAGATTTGAAGATTTGAAAATTTGAAGATTTGAAAGTTAGCCGATATAGCGTATTTTCGTTTCCTGAAACATCTGGTTGATGGGCTGGGTCAATTATCATACGCATTGCCTCTATTGTGACGGGAAGGCTGAACCGGAAGCCTATGTGGTTAAAGCCATCGAAAAAGGCTTTCAGGCCTGCGGCTATTCCTCGCATGCCCCGCTGCCTTTTGACACCAACTGGAATATGAAGCAGGAAAAGCTGCCGTCATACCTCGGGGAGATCAGCCGGCTGAAAGAGAAATACAGGGGAAGGATCGAGGTGTACACGGGGCTTGAAGTCGACTATATAGGAGGATTATGGGGTTTTCATCATCCTTTTTTCCGTTCCCTCAGACTCGATTATACGATTGGCTCGGTTCATTTCATGGATACCTTGTCAGCCGGCCTGCCGTGGACCATAGACGGCTCATCGGAAGAGTTCTTCAAAGGCTTTGGGGCAGCCTATGACAACGACACCCGGAGGCTGGCCACCCGTTATTATGAACTGGTGAGGGATATGATTGACAAAGACCACCCGACCATTATTGGCCACCTCGATAAGATCAAGATGCACAACCGTTACCGGGTTTTTCTCAATGAGGGGGAAAGCTGGTACAGGGACTGCGTTGAGGATACCCTCGATCTGATCGCTGAAAAGGGCAGCATTGTCGAGGTTAATACAAGGGGTACCTACCGTTACGGGCAGGCTGATTTATACCCGGGAAGGTGGATACTGGAGAGGATTTTTCAAAAAAATATACCGGTCATGATCAATGCCGATGCGCACCTTCCCGATGAGATGGATGCAGGATATGCTTTTGCTGCCGGTATTTTACAGGATATCGGATTTGCCTCGCTGAGGATATTATGGAAGAATCAGTGGAAGGACTTCGCTTTTACACCATCGGGGGTCATTACAGGGGAAAGGGATCAATAATTGGTTTCACTGACCACCTGTCCGGTTTCATTATAGGAGATCCATTTCCCGGCCCTGCTGTTCTGGTCATACTGACCCCTTTCCTTGATCAGGCCGTTGCTGTACCATGAGTAATAGGGTCCGGTTAGGCTGTCGTTACTGTAATGAGCTTCAATGATCTTGTTGCCATGCAGGTCCCAGTATTCCCATTTGCCCGCACAGCAGCCGTTCCGGTAGTGGCCTTTCCACCTCATACTGCCGTCGCGGTAGTAAGCCACAGCCTCGCCTTCGAGGATCCCGTTCTTAAACTCGAATTTCTCCTTGACCAGGTTGGTATCGCTGAAAACGACCTTGCAGGTTCCGGTGAACGGATTGATGTCATTGCTGCTGTAAAACAGGTCGGGTTTGATCTCCTCCTCTGTTATGATGACTTCCCTGTTACAGGAAACCAGCACCAATAAAGCTATGACTATAATTCCTCTCATTTTTTGCGTTGTTAATAGTTTGCATTCATGTATAATTACGCAACCTGACCCGGCATGTTGTTTTAGTTTGATGAACTGTCGGGTTTTGAGAGTGAAGGAAACCATATTCCGGATTAATAGAGGGCAGAGACGCGATTTATCGCGTCTCTATGGTGTTTTCAAATAAGGAATGATTGTTATATGCCTGTAAATCAGCGATAAAGATAAACAAACCCGGATTCCCGGAACCGGTTGTTCGGGTCACCGCTGATGGCGTCGAGAACGTAATAATAGATGCCCTGGTTCAGTTCCAGTCCCCAGGAGGTTTTTCCGTCCCAGGTAACCCGGTAGCCTTCTGCCTTATAAACCAATGTGCCTGTTCGGGTGTATATTTTAAGCGACAGGGGAACGCTTCCGCTGCTGCTGACCTCGAAGAAGTCGTTCACATTGTCTCCGTTGGGTGTAAATACGTTCTGGACCTGTAGTTCTTTGAATACAAAAATGATTTCTTCCAGGGAACTGGTACATCCGTAATTGTCGGTAACGGTCAATCTGACCCTATAGGAAGTATCCGCGGCAGGGAACAATACTACCTCCCTCCGGTCGGTGCGGGTACCGACGCCTCCGATATCCCATAGGTAGGTATAGTCGGCATTGGCATCAGTGGTCCCCGTATGTTCGAGTACATAAGTGTCATAGGTGACCGTGTCGTAAAAGATGAAATCGGCGGATGCCAGCAGCTGGACATGGATAAGGTCTTCTTCGACAACGCCATGGACAACATCTCCGTTAAGAACAACGCCTACATCATAGGTGCCGGGATTGCCGTATACGACCGTGTCGGGATCAACAAGATCACTGGTGGTGCCGTTACCGAAATCCCAGGCAATGGTGCTTATCGTATCCGGATCGACGTTACCGAGGGAGAATTTCACCCTGGCTTCTCCGCAGCCGAAGGTATCGCTTGCCGTGATATCCGGAAGGCCCGGGGGAACGGTCAGGGTCAGGGTTTGTTCGGTGCTGTCGATGCATCCGGCAGGTGTTGATACGATTAGTTTGACATTGTAGGTACCCGGTCCCGGGAAAGTATGGATGACGTTTTCCTGGTTGCCGGACGAGCCGTCGCCGAAATCCCATGAATAGACACCGGCGGCGCTGTATATATGTTCGACATGTTTGAAAGAAACGGTGTAATATCCGATCTCTGACGTGTCTGTATAGGAGAAGTCGGAGGGAATGCTCGGATAGACGGTGATAAAATTGTATTTGATAATCGGTTCGTTCCAAAGCAGGTTATCGGCGCTGCTGCCAAAAAACAGGATAATGTCATAGGTGCCCGGAACGTTGTACATAACAGTATCAGGGCTTTTCACATAGCTGGTCACACCGGGAGCCAGGTCCCATCCGTAATGGGTAACAAAGGTAAATTTGACCTTAAAGGAATCACATCCTTCCGTCACGTCAGCCGTGAAATCATAAACGCCGCTTTGGGCAATTCCGGCCAGGGGCAGCAAGAAGGCCAGTGCAAGGGCTGTGATCTGTTTTTTAATCTGCATTCGGTTATTTATATATTCCTTGTGAGCGATCTGACAAATTTAAAGTTATTAAAAAATTCCTTTGCAAAAACTCTAATCACGATATAAGCAGGAACGGCGGATATCATTCCCAGTATTCCCCCCAGGCTTCCGGCCATCAGAAAAACGATGAAGATCTCCAGCGGATGGGCGTTTACGCTGCTGGAATAGATAAAGGGCTGGAAAATCCAGTTGTCGATCCACTGCACCACGATGCAAATCACCAGGATCCAGATCATAAGGGGCAGGATATCCCCGGGGAAAGAAAGGTGCATATGGGTTACGAAACCTATCAGCAATGCAAGGGCGGTTCCGATGATCGGGCCGATATAGGGAATGATGTTGAAGATTCCGGCCAGGAATCCGATCAGCAGTGAATCGTTGAAACCGATGCCGATGATCAGAAATCCGATGAAGCTCAGCAGGATCACCCCGGTGACCTCCAGGACAAGGCCTCCAAAATAACGGATCAGCAGTCTTTTGGTGGAGGCCATGAACCGTGTCACTTCATCGGTGAGATGGTCGGGAACAACGGACAGGATTCCCTTGGCAAACAGCGATTCATCCTTCAGAAAGAAAAAAGTGATGAAGATGACACTGAAAACGGCAACAGTGACATTGCCCAATGCGCCGGCAACAGAGCCGAAGAAATCGGCCACCGAACCGACATTGATCCTGGAAGTGATCCGGGCTACGATATCCTCGATCGAGAGTCCCCCTTCCGGCATGATCCTGAAACGGTTGAGCAGTTTTTCGAGCCTCCAGAGGGGTTCCTGGAGGCTTGCCACCATTTGCTTGATATCGAGGCCTGAAAGCTCATGGGCCTTACTGACGATGAGGGGTATGAAGATGCTGAAAAAAGTAAGGATAAGCGAAATCAGCACAAGCAGCGTAAGGATGGACCGGATGGCGGGAGGCAGCCTGAATTTACGGATCCTGAACCTGCCCAGCAGGTCGAAAAGGGGCCGGCCCAGTAAAGCCAGCACCAGGGAAACCAGGATATAAATCACAACGTTTCTGAAGTACCACAGGATATATACTAACAGCACAAGGCCGATGGCTGTAAAGATATACCGCGCGGTTTTGCTCATCATCAATGAAATAAGGGTTAAAAATAGTAAAAAATGGCCCCCTGCTATTGTTAATAACTGAAAAGAAATTAACAGCTGTAGATAACTTTATCGGATTCATTCAGGGGCTTTTTGGCTTCTTTACTATTTTTACGCGGCATACCTTCATTGAAGCATACGATCATGAAACCTTACCTGGATTTGTTGCAGCATGTGCTCGGGCATGGAATTGAAAAGAAAGACCGGACCGGTACGGGGACCCTCAGCGTTTTTGGTTACCAGATGAGATTCGATCTGGAAAACGGTTTCCCGATGA
>CAYMJH010000100.1:0-10603 GCA_964390385.1 uncultured Bacteroidales bacterium
CCCGAACGGCATTCCCGGAAAGATTGCTGTTACCCCCCGCACTGAAGCTCAGTGACGTATTGCGCGTGAGGTCAGTGACCGAAACGCCTGAATTCCTGAATCCAAGCCAGAGCAATCCCCGCGAGTCGGTATATACCGCTGTTACGTCGTTTTCGGTCAAACGAAAGCCGTTGGCATTGCCCGGAGTTACGTTCATGATCCCCACCGGTGCTTTCCTTAATTTGATCATTCCACGATGAGAGCCTATCCACAGGATATCCTGCCTGTCACATACAACGGAAGTGAGCTGTGACCGGTAAGAAGGATCGGGCAGGGGGTTCTCCGGGAAAAGGAATTTTCCGGTAAGCCGGTTAAAATAAACCACACCGTCCCCGGTAACCACAACCAGGTTTCCCTGGTTATCCTCGCGGATGCAACGGATTTCGTTCCCGGGGTGAAGCTGCCGGGTCTGCACGGGGTATAGCTTTTCGAAGGCAATATCGACCGGATCAAACCGGTTCAGGCCGTTGCGGGTGCCGATCCATAAATTTTTCCTGCTGTCGGCATAAAGACAGGTTACAACGCCGTTGGTAAGCAGTACCTGGTTATCGCTTCTTTCAGAGAACAATTCCGTGAATTTTTCCGAGTTAAGGTCAAAAACCAGTATGCCGTTTCGTGTGCCGATCCAAAGGATGCCGTGGTTATCGCCCTGCAGGCAGGTAGGTGTGTTTATGGTTTCGTCGGGTATGGGGAAGGAGGTGACTACGGATCCGGGGATGATCTTAAAGAGCCTGGTATCGGTGATCGCCCAGATGGTTTGGTTGCCTGCCAGGTGCAGATCAAGGAAAGATCTTACCGGAAGGTTTTCGGGATGGAGCAGTTGGTTTGAGTAAACGGTAATTACGCCGGTTTTCCGGTTGTATAACTCGATTCCGTTTTCTGTCAGGAGCCACAGGTTGTCGTTTTCCCTGTCCCACTCCATCTTGATGATCTTTTTTGATCCGATGGTACCGGCTTTCCCGGGGCTGTGTCCAACCCACCTGAACTGGTATCCGTTATACCGGTACAATCCATTTTCGGTGCCGGCCCATATAAAGCCTTTTGAATCAGCAATGAGAGAAGTCACGGAGGGATTCAGCAGTCCTTTATCAATCGACAGCACTTCAGGTTTCAGGTATTGCTGGGAGAATAATATCCTGGTAATCAATAAGCCAAGCAGCAGTAATTTGGTTTTGACGGTATACATCCAGGATGACAAAGTTTCACAATGATTGAATAAACTAATTTAATTAACAATTGCTAAGTATCAAAACCAAAACGGAAATAAATAAAAAAAGAAGCTTTGCTTTTTTAAAAGCAAAGCTTCTTTTTCAGAAGCCGTAGATGGCCTTCTTGCCCAGTTCTTCCTCTATGCGGAGCAGCTGGTTGTATTTGGCCATACGGTCGGAGCGGCTGAGCGAGCCTGTCTTGATCTGGCCGGCATTGATTGCCACGGCTATATCAGCGATCGTAGCGTCTTCAGTTTCCCCTGACCGGTGGGATATGACAGTGGTGTAACCTGCCCTGTGAGCCATGGTTATGCAATCCAAGGTTTCGGTAAGGCTACCGATCTGGTTGACCTTGATCAGAATGGAATTGGCGCAGCCCATATCAATTCCCTTTTTAAGGAATTCAACGTTGGTTACGAAGTTATCGTCTCCTACCAGCTGGCATTTTTTGCCCAGTTTTTCTGTCAGCAGTTTCCACCCGTTCCAGTCGTGTTCCGACATGCCGTCTTCAATGGAGTCGATGGGATATTGGGTTATCAGTTTAGCCAGGTAATCAACCTGTTCTTTTGAAGTTCTGACAGCGCCTTTTTTCCCTTCGAATTTTGTATAATCATATTTTCCGTTGACATAGAATTCTGATGCCGCACAATCAAGGGCAATGGCAACCTGACCCCCGTCGGCTTTCCGGCCAGGCTTGTAGCCGGCTTCTTCTATGGCTTTCAGAATGGATTCAAGGGCATCCTCGGTGCCTTTCAGCACGGGAGCGAATCCGCCTTCATCACCAACGGCGGTGCTTAATCCGCGTCCTTTCAACACTTTTTTAAGTGAATGAAACACTTCGGCTCCCATTCTCAGTCCCTCACGGAAATTGGGAGCACCCACCGGGCGGATCATGAATTCCTGGAAGGCGATAGGCGCGTCGGAATGTGATCCTCCGTTGATGATGTTCATCATCGGCACAGGTATTACCTTGGCGTTGGTACCACCCATATACCGGTAGAGCGGCAGGTCATGATAAGCGGCGGCGGCTTTCGCTGCGGCAAGGGATACACCCAGGATTGCATTGGCCCCGAGTTTGCTTTTGGTTTTGGTGCCGTCGAGTTCGATCATGGTGTGGTCGATACCAACCTGGTCGAAGGCATTCATACCGGTAACTACCTTGGCAATTTTGGTGTTAACATTGTCAACGGCTTTGAGGACACCTTTCCCAAAGTACCTCTTTTTATCGCCATCGCGCAATTCAAGGGCTTCGTTCTCACCGGTTGAGGCACCGGAAGGAACGGCGGCACGGCCGACAAAGCCGCTGGCAAGGGTAACTTCAACTTCAATAGTCGGATTTCCGCGTGAATCTAATATTTCACGTGCATGTACGTTGGCTATCTGTCCCATAATAATGTTGGTTATAAATTAAAAGTTAAAGAACAAATTTACTGATTCTCATTTGAATTACACGGCATGAAGGTTGAAAATCGGGAGGCTTTCATCCTTTGCCGGGAAAATAAAAAAGGGATAAAGATTCATGCTCCTTATCCCGGTATTAATATCCGCTGCTGCATGCTTATTCCTTGCTCCCCGGTTCTTCGGTTTTGCCGGTTTCTTCCGTCGGATGGTCTGCAGCCTTTTCTTCAGCGGGAGTTGCTTTTGCCTGTACGGCTTTTTCACCGGCAACGCCGGCAGGTGCGGCACTGCTTTCAGCCTGCTTCTTCCTGGCCGGTCCCCTTCTTCCGCGGCGCGTCGTTTTGGTTGCTGCAGCTTCCTTGGTCGTCAGCATGGTTTCATTAAAATCAACCAGTTCGATATAACAAAGCTCCGCAGCGTCGCCAGGGCGGTTACCGATCTTCAGGATACGGGTATAGCCTCCGGGACGGTCTGCAATTTTAGGAGACACTTCCTTGAACAGTTCATGGACAGCTTTCTTGTCTTTTAGGCCTGAGAACGCGTTCCTCCTGGCATGGGTCGTATCCTCCTTGGATTTGGTCAGAATGGGTTCGATGAAAACCCTCAGCGCTTTTGCTTTCGCGGTTGTGGTTTTGATTCTTTTATGCAGGATCAGGGAAGATGCCATATTGGACAACATCGACTTTCTGTGGGCTGATTTTCTGCCTAGAGCATTCGTTGCATTATTATGTCGCATTTCACAAATCTGTTATTAAGTAATACCATCAAAAGTTTCGGACAGAAGCATTAGTCCTTGTCCAGTTTATATTTTGAAATATCCATGCCAAAGGAGAGGTTCATCCCTTCGAGCAATTCATCAAGTTCCGTCAGTGATTTTTTTCCGAAGTTTCTGAATTTCAGCAGGTCATTCTTATTGAATTTCACCAGGTCTCCCAGGGTTTCCACCTCGGCTGCCTTAAGGCAGTTGAGTGCCCGCACGGACAAATCGAGGTCTACAAGTTTCGATTTCAGCAACTGGCGCATGTGCAGTATTTCTTCATCGAATTCTTCGTTGGCAGCCCGTTCATCGGCGTCAAGGGTGATCTTTTCGTCTGAGAACAGCATAAAATGGTATATCAGGATCTTCGCCCCTTCTTTCAGTGCGTCTTTTGGGTGGATGGAGCCATCCGTTACAATTTCGATGATGAGTTTCTCATAATCGGTTTTCTGTTCAACACGGTAGTTCTCTACAGCGTACTTGACATTTTTAATGGGAGTGAAGATGGCATCCACCGGCACCAGACCGAATTCTGCGTCGAAAGGCTTGTTCTCTTCAGCAGGGACGTATCCTCTGCCTTTATTGATATGGATTTCCATCTGCAGTTCAACATCGGATTCCATATGGCAGATTTTCTGTTCGGGATTCAGCACTTCAAAGCTGGTAAGGAAACGGCTGAGATCTCCTGCCTTGAAAACCTCCTGCCCGGTAATGGTCACGGAAATCTTTTCGTCGTGAACATCATCGACGAGTTTTTTAAAGCGGATCTGTTTCAGGTTAAGGACTATTTCAACCACGTCCTCGATGACCCCCGTGATGCTGGAGAATTCATGTTCAACGCCCTCGATTTTGATCGCTGTAATAGCATAACCTTCGAGCGAAGACAGCAGGATACGGCGAAGGGCATTACCGAAAGTAATGCCGTAGCCGGGCTCAAGCGGGCGGAATTCGAATTTCCCGTACCGCTCATCCGATTCGAGCATGATCACTTTGTCAGGCTTCTGAAAAGCTAATATGGCCATAGGATAGTAATTACAATTATTTTGAATATAATTCCACGATAAGTTGTTCTCTGATAGTTTCAGGGATCTGATCCCTTTCAGGCCGGCTGAGGTATTTACCGGCCAGCTGGCTGGCATCCCATTCGAGCCAGGCAACGCTGTGACGGTGACCTGCCACGGCCTGCTGGATCACTTCGAGCGACTTTGATTTTTCCCTTACGGAAACGATGTCACCGGGTTTCAGTGTATAGGAAGGAATGCTGACAACATCTCCGTTGACGACGATGTGCCGGTGGGTGACCAGTTGCCTGGCTGCCGCCCTGCTGGCAGCAATACCCAGACGGAATACCACATTGTCAAGCCTTGATTCCAGCAGTTGCAGCAGCACTTCACCGGTAACGCCTTTGCTGCGCTGAGCCTTGTCGAAAATATTTAAAAACTGGCGCTCGAGGATTCCATAGGTGTATTTTGCCTTTTGCTTTTCCTTGAGCTGAATGCCATACTCTGACATTTTCCGGCGTTTTTTGTTGATGCCGTGCTGGCCGGGGGGATAATTCTTTTTTTCCAGTGCCTTATCCGGTCCGAAAATAGGATCGCCAAACTTCCTGGCTATTTTTGATGTCGGTCCTGTATATCTTGCCATTTTTATTATATTGTTAAATACTATTCAAACCATTCATGTAATACAATTAGACTCTTCTTCTTCCCGGGGGCCTGCATCCGTTGTGCGGCATAGGGGTTACGTCAACAATCTCGGTAACTTCGATACCGGATGTATGAATGGTTCTTATTGCTGACTCCCTGCCTGATCCGGGTCCTTTCACAAACACCTTCACCTTGCGCAATCCAAGTTCATAAGCCGTTTTTGCGCAATCCGCTGCGGATACCTGTGCGGCATAGGGCGTATTCTTTTTCGAACCTTTGAATCCCATTTTGCCTGCCGAAGCCCAGGAAATTACCTGCCCCTGTCCATTGGTTATGGAAATAATGATATTATTAAAGGAGGCATGGATATGGGCCTGCCCGACAGGATCAACTTTTACTACTTTCTTCTTGGTAGTTCCTACTTTTTTTGCCATAGTTTATTCCTTATTTGGTAGCCTTCTTTTTGTTTGCAACAGTTTTACGCCGGCCCTTTCGTGTACGGGCGTTATTCTTCGTGCTCTGCCCCCGCACCGGAAGTCCCAGGCGATGGCGGATACCGCGGTAGCAGCCGATATCCATAAGCCGTTTGATATTCAACTGGACCAGGGAACGCAATTCACCTTCCACCTTGAAGTTCTCATTGATGACTTTACGGATCCTGTTGACATTGTCGTCGCTCCAATCCTTAACCTTCACATCTTTATCAACTCCGGCCTGTTCCAGAATTTTCCTGGCTGTACTTCGTCCCAAACCATAGATATAGGTCAGTCCGATTTCGCCTCTTTTGTTTTTGGGTAAATCTACACCAACAATTCTTGCCATAAATGCTTAAATTTTAATATTATCAATTATCCCTGGCGTTGTTTATACTTGGGATTCTTTTTGTTAATTACATAAAGACGTCCTTTTCTGCGAACGATTTTGCATTCGGGACTTCTTTTTCTGATCGATGCTCTTACTTTCATAGCGGTGCGCGTTATACAGTTATTTATATCTGAATGTAATTCTTCCTTTTGTCAGGTCATAAGGTGACATTTCAACCCTCACTTTGTCACCCGGCAGAATTTTGATGTAATGCATCCGCATCTTTCCTGAAATATGTGCGGTAATTACATGTCCGTTCTGCAATTCAACCCGAAACATGGCATTTGACAATGCCTCTTTTATTATACCATCCTGTTCTATTGACGGTTGTTTCGACATAAGGTGAACTTATTAGTTGAAATTATCTAGTTTATAAACTTCTTCTATATATTGAAAGGTTGAAAGCACTTCAGCTTCGCCCTTTCTTATGGCCACAGCATGCTCAAAATGTGCTGAAGGCAAACGATCCGACGTCCTGATCGTCCAGCCGTCGGCTTCCTGGACAATCTCTTTCTTCCCCATGTTGATCATAGGCTCGATGCAAATCACCATGCCTGCCTGCAGCTTTGCTCCCCTGCCGCTCTTCCCGTAATTCGGGACTTCAGGGGGTTCGTGCAGTGATTTCCCGAGGCCGTGCCCGACCATTTCCCTGACTACTGAGAATCCTGCATTTTCGCAGTGACGCTGAACGGCATTTCCGATATCCCCGGTGCGGTTGCCTTCCGTTGCTGCCCTGATACCGAGATACAGCGATTCGTAAGTCACTTTCAGCAGGTTCCTGAGCTTTTCCGTAATGCGGCCAACCGCAAAGGTATAGGCGGAATCGCCGAAATACCCGTTCTGCATAACCCCGCAGTCGACCGAAACAATATCGCCTTCTTTCAGGATGTAAGAAGAGGGAATTCCATGAACAACCTGGTGGTTAACCGAAGTGCAGAGTGTCCTGGGATAGCCTTTGTAACCGAGAAAGCCCGGAACCGCTTTATGATCGCGGATGAATTCATGGGCCTTCTGATCCAGTTCCAGGGTGGTAATGCCCGGCCTGATGTGTAGGGCTACCTCAGCCAACGTTTTTGAAACCAACAGGTTACATTGTTTCAAAATTTCAATCTCTTCCGTTGTCCTGATCGCAGACATCAAAGAACGCTTGTTTATACAGGTTATATGGAGGAAGCTACGCCTCCGGCCCTTCCTTTTACCCGGCCCGATTTCATAAGGCCGTCATAATGTCTCATCAGCAAATGACTTTCAATTTGCTGCAGGGTATCGAGCACAACACCCACCAGGATCAGCAGCGATGTTCCCCCGTAGAACTGTGCGAAGCTGGCCTGCACACCGGTGAGGGTGGCAAAGGTTGGCATGATGGCAACCAGGGCTAGGAATACGGATCCGGGCAGTGTTATGCGCGACATGATGGTATCGATAAATTCGGCGGTTTTCTTTCCGGGTTTGATACCGGGTATAAAACCTCCGTTTTTCTTCATATCCTCTGCCATCTGGGTTGGATTGATAATAATGGCAGTGTAAAAATAGGTAAAAAGTATGATCAGAATGGCAAACACCAGGTTATACCAGAAGCTGGTATAATTGGCAAATGCAGCGACAAATTTCGACATGCCTTCTCCCGTGTTAAAGCGCGCGAATGACAAAGGCAGGAACATAATGGCCTGGGCAAAAATGATAGGCATGACGCCTGCTGCATTGACCTTCAGGGGAATATACTGTCTTACGCCGCCATATTGCTTGTTCCCGACAATGCGTTTGGCATATTGCACCGGTATCCTTCTGGTGCCCTGAACGAGCAGGATACTCACAACGAATACCAGGAAGAGGAACACGATTTCGATCAGGAATGCCACAAGACCGCCTCCCTGACCTGTCAGCCTGGCCTCCAGCTCGCTGAAAATGGCAAAGGGCAGGCGTGCAATGATGCCGATCATGATGATCAGGGAAATTCCGTTCCCGATGCCCTTGTCGGTTATTTTTTCACCCAGCCACATTACAAAAATTGTTCCGGTAATCAGGATAATGATGGAGGATATCTGGAAGAAGACCGGGCTCAATACTTTTGCCTGGTCAGGGATCTGGGTCAGGTAAGAAGGAGCCTGCACGATCAGTACAGCCACGGTAAGGTACCGGGTAATCTGGTTGATCTTTCTGCGGCCGCTTTCACCTTCTTTCTGCAGTCGCTGGAAATAGGGGACTGCAATGGTAAGCAGCTGAATGATAATGGAAGCTGAGATATAGGGCATGATACCCAGTGCAAAAATGGAAGCATTGGAGAAAGCGCCTCCCGAGAACATATCAAGGAGCCCCATGACCCCCTGGGTGGTACGCTGGGAAAATTCTTCCAGTGCGGAGGGATCGACACCCGGAAGGACGACTTTGGATCCCAGGCGGTAGACCAGGATTATGCCCAGGGTAAACAATATCCTCGAGCGAAGCTCATCGATCTTCCAAATATTTTTTAAGGTCTGGATAAATGCTTTCATTCCCTCATATTTTTATGGCCGATCCTTGTAATGACTCAATGGCTGCGATGGCCGACTTGGAGAAAGCGTGTGCTTTAACCTCCAGTCTGACGGTAAGCTTGCCATTGCCCAGTATCTTTATTTTGTCTCTTTTCGAAATCAAACCTGCATCAATCAGGGTGTTCAAATCAACATGGTCAAGTTTTTTCCCTTCTGCCAGGGTTTGCAGGGTAGACAGGTTAATGGCCTTGTATTCAATCCGGCTGAGGTTGTTAAAGCCGGATTTCGGAACTCTTCGCTGCAGGGGCATTTGTCCGCCTTCAAAGCCGATTTTCCTTTTATAGCCGGAACGTGACTGGTGTCCTTTATGGCCTTTGGTGGATGTGCCACCCCTGCCGGATCCCTGACCCCGTCCGATTCTCTTCCCTTTTTTAACCGAACCTTTGGCCGGTTTAAGACTGCTTAAATTCATGATTTGCGAATATCTTAAAGATTACAATTCAGTTACTTCTACCAGATGTCTTACTTTCTCGACCATGCCCAGGATTTGCGGCGTGGCCTCCACTTCAACCGAGCCATAGGTTTTTTTCAGACCCAGGGCCTGCAGGGTTCTTTTCTGACGCAGGGTGCCGCCAATCTTACTTTTTACCTGTACAATCTTAATTTTTGCCATGGATTTGTTGTTATGCTGTGTTATCCGTTAAAAACTTTTTCCATCGGGACATTTCTGTGCTGGGCAATGGTATAAGCGTCGCGCATCTGGGTGAGGGCGTTGAAAGTGGCTTTTACCAGGTTATGCGGGTTGGATGATCCCTTTGATTTTGCGAGCACATCCCTGATCCCTACGCTTTCGAGCACGGCGCGCATGGCGCCTCCGGCCTTTACGCCCGTACCGCTGGTAGCCGGTTTGAGAAATACCTGGGCTCCACCGTACTTGGCGATCTGTTCGTGCGGGATCGTCCCCTTGTAAACGGGTACTTTGATCAGGTTTTTCTTGGCATCTTCAACCCCTTTGGCGATGGCGGTTGTAACTTCATTAGCCTTCCCCAGGCCATAGCCGACAACACCATCTTCGTTGCCAACCACTACTATGGCGGAAAAACTGAAAGTCCGTCCCCCCTTGGTGACTTTGGTCACGCGTTGTATACTGACCAGGCGGTCTTTAAGATCCAGATCTGTTGTTTTTACTCTACGAATGCTTGCCGTTGACATGATAATTAAAATTTAAGTCCACCTTCCCTGGCAGCCTCAGCCAGAGCTTTTACTCTTCCGTGATATAGGTAACCGTTGCGGTCAAAAACGATTTCACTGATGCCGGCTTCTTTTGATTTTTCAGCCGCCATTTTTCCCACAAGTTTTGCCTGTTCGGTTTTGTTGATGCCGGTTTTCACAGCAATCTCCTTATTCCTTGATGAAACTGAAAGCAGGGTTTTCCCGGCCGCGTCATCAATGATCTGGATGTATATGCCGCGGTTGCTCCTGAACACCGACAAACGGGGCTTTTCCCGGGTGCCGCGGACAACCTTATGGATGCGCATCTTGATTCTCTTCCTTCTTTCCGATTTTGTAAGAGCCATAACCGTATATTTAAAAATTACTTGGTAGTTGTTGATGTAGCTGATTTTCCTGCTTTCTTCCGCAGGGTTTCATTGACAAATTTGATCCCCTTGCCCTTGTAAGGTTCAGGTTTACGCAGCGCCCTGATTTTTGCAGCGACCTGGCCGATCAATTGCTTATCGGTGCTGGTGAGGGTAATGACAGGATTGCTCCTTCTTTCGGTACGTGTCTCCACCTTAACCTCGGGAGGCAGCTGAAAATCGATATCATGGGAGTAACCCAGACTCAGGTCAAGAAGCTGTCCCTTGGCTTCTGCCTTGTAACCCACGCCCACCACTTCCTGTTCTATTTTATAACCGTGGCTGACGCCTGTAACCATATTGTTGATCAGAGCCCTGTAAAGGCCATGCAAAGAGCGGTGCCTTTTCTGGTCGGTGGGGCGCGATAGAACGACTTGCCCGTCGCTGACCTCAACCTTAATATCCGGATCAACCTTCTGGTGCATTTCGCCTTTCGGGCCTTTTACCGTTACCGTATTGTCCTTTTCGACGGTAATCGTCACACCCTTGGGTATGCTGATCGGAAGTTTTCCTATTCGTGACATGGTTTTGTTTTTAAATTACCAAATTTATCATATGCCTCTACTTTGATGTCATAACATCC
>CAYMJH010000100.1:10613-13221 GCA_964390385.1 uncultured Bacteroidales bacterium
AATAGATATAACACAATACTTCGCCGCCCACTTTCATCGTCCGTGCCTCCTTGTCGGTCATCACACCCCTGGAAGTGGAAAGGATGGAAATCCCCAGGCCGTTGAGAACCCTCGGTAATTCGTCGGCGCTGACATACTTTCTTAACCCTGGCGTGCTGATCCTTTCCAGCGAACGGATGGCAGGCTGTTTTGTCTCAGGATGGTACTTCAGGGCGATTTTGATTTTTCCCTGGGGGCCTTCATCCATGAATTTATAATTTAAGATATATCCCTTGTCGAACAATATCTTGGTCATATCCTTCTTCAGGTTTGACGCGGGTATCTCAACCACCTTATGACCTGCAAGGATGGCGTTGCGCAACCTGTTTAAATAATCTGCTATTGGATCTGTCATTTGTTTTAGACTTTAATAATATTACCAACTTGCTTTTTTTATACCGGGTATCAGGCCTTTTGATGCCAGTTCACGGAAAGAGATCCTGCTAATGCCGAATTGCCGCATGTATCCCTTGGGTCTGCCGGTGAGCTTGCAACGATTATGCAGCCTTACAGGGCTTGCATTACGCGGAAGCCTGCTGAGGGCCTGGAAATCACCTTCGGTTTTGAACTGAGCCCTTTTCGCGGCATATTTGTCGACCATTCTTTTCCGCTTCACTTCACGGGCTACCATTGATTCTTTTGCCATAGCAATTAATTCTTTTTAATATTCTTAAAGGGTAAACCAAACTCACGCAACAAGGCAAACGCCTCTTCATCTTTTTTGGCTGAGGTTACAAAAGTAATCTCCATGCCAAGGATTTTGCTTATCTTATCGATATCAATTTCGGGAAAGATAATTTGCTCGGTAATTCCCAGGGTATAATTGCCCCGGCCGTCAAATTTGTTGTTAACTCCCTTGAAGTCCCTGATGCGCGGAAGAGCAACAGCAATAAGCCTTTCCAGGAATTCATACATCCGGTCGCGGCGCAGGGTCACTTTCACACCGATCGGCATCTTGCGTCTCAGCTTGAAGTTCGAAATGTCCTTCTTCGACATCGTCTGAATGGCTTTCTGCCCGGTGATCATTGTCAATTCCTCCGCCGCCGTGTCGATGATCTTTTTGTCGGCAACGGCCTGTCCCACCCCCTGATTGATAATGATCTTCTCAAGCTTCGGGACCTGCATGATTGTCCGGTAGCCGAACTCCTTGGTCAGGGCCGGTACAATCTCTTCGGTATACTTTTTTCTTAAATTCGGAATGTAGGTCATTATTTAATTTCCTCCCCAGTTTTTTTTGACTTTCTGACAAGCGTATCTTGAATCACTTTTTTGCCTGCGCGGGTTGGCTTCCCGGAAGCAGGGTCAACCAGCATCAGGTTAGAGATATGGATGGGGGCTTCCTTTTTAAGGATGCCGCCTTGAGGGCTTTTGGCATTGGGTTTGGTGTGCTTGCTCACCAGGTTAATGCCTTCCACAATGGCCCTTTCGCTTTTCCTTATCACTTCGAGCACCCTTCCCTGCTGGCCTTTGTATTCACCGGTATTGATAAATACCGTGTCGCCTTTCTTGATATTGATTTTCTTCTGCATCTTTTCAAGGTTTATGGATTAAAGCACTTCCGGTGCAAGCGATACTATTTTCATGTATTTATCGCGGAGTTCGCGGGCAACGGGACCGAATATACGGGTACCGCGGATTTCATCCTGGTTGGTAAGCAAAACACAGGCATTGTCATCAAAACGTATGTAGGATCCGTCAGCCCGGCGGATTTCCTTTTTCGTTCTGACGATGACGGCTTTGCTCACGGTTCCTTTTTTCACTTCGCTGGTGGGCAAGGAACTTTTTACGGTGACCACGATTTTATCGCCCACTGTTGCATAACGCTTTGCGGTTCCCCCGAGGACCCTGATGCAAAGCACTTCCTTTGCACCGCTGTTATCTGCAACCGTTAGTCTGCTTTCCTGCTGTATCATAATTATTTAGCTCTTTCAATAATTTCGACTATTCTCCATGTCTTGTTTTTGCTCATCGGCCTGGTTTCCATGATCTTTACCAGATCGCCGACATTGCATTCATTTTTCTCATCATGGGCCATGAGCTTTGTGGTGCGGTTGATAAACTTTCCGTAAATCGGATGTTTTACCTTTCTTTTCTCAGCAACCACAATGGTCTTGGCCATCTTATTGCTGACCACAACCCCGATCCTTTCCTTGCGTAGATTTCTTTTTTCCATGGTTTACTGATTAGCTTGTTTTGATTCGCTTTTTTTCTGGTTGAGAAGGGTATTCAACCGGGCTATATTCCTTCTCGATTCCCTGATTTTCAAAGGATTATCGAGGGGAGAAATCGTGTGATTCAACCGTTGACGGAACAAAAAATTCTTTTCGTTTTCAATCCGTTCTTCAATTTCCTTTATGGACAATTCCCTGATTTCAGAAGTTTTCATTGGCTTTCCTTGTTAAATACCTACATAATCCCTGCGTACGACAAATTTGGTGGCAATGGGAAATTTTTGGGCGGCGAGCATCAAAGCTTCCTTGGCAACTTCAAAGGGCACTCCGTCTGCTTCTATCAGGACGCGGCCGGGGGTTACCGGTGCCACGAATCCTTCGGGGGCGCCTTTCCCTTT
>CAYMJH010000101.1:0-13003 GCA_964390385.1 uncultured Bacteroidales bacterium
GGGCTACATTGCCGGCGCCGGATATCAAAATCTTTTTGCCTTTTATGCTGTCATCCCGTTCTTCCAGGTATTTCCTTACGATATAGGCCAGCCCGTATCCCGAAGCCTCTTTGCGGACCCAGCTGCCTCCCCAGGTGGTGCCTTTACCCGTGAAGACTCCTTCAAAGCGGTTGACCAGCCGCTTGTAATGCCCGAACAGGTAACCTATTTCACGGCTTCCTACTCCCATGTCGCTGCCCGGTATATCGGTCTGAGGCCCGATGTGCCTGTACAATTCATCCATGAAGCTCTGGCAGAAACGCAACACTTCGTTGTTTGATTTTCCCTTCGGGGCAAAATCCGATCCGCCTTCTCCGCCCCCGATGGAAAGACCCGTCAGGGCATTTTTAAAGGTTTGTTCAAAGGCCAGGAATTTAAGGATGCTCAGGTTGACACTGGGATGAAAGCGCAACCCTCCTTTATAGGGGCCGAGTGCCGCATTAAATTCGATATGGTAACCGCGGTTGACCTGAATTTTACCTGTGTCATCCTGCCACGGCACTTTAAAAATGATGATCCGGTCGGGTTCCGTCAGCCGTTCCATGAGGCTCACCGCATCGAACTGGGGATATTGCAGGTAAACCTGTTCGATGCTCTCAAGGACTTCCCGTACGGCTTGCAGGAATTCCTTTTCGCCCGGATTTTTCATTTCAAGCCGAATGATAACATCATGAAGATTCATGGGAACAGTTTTATTATATTAAATCACACCCTGGTCAAGCATGGCATTGGCAACTTTCAAAAAACCCGCGATATTGGCTCCCTTTACATAGTCGACATAGCCGTCGGGCCGTTTCCCGAACCTGACACATGATTCATGTATGGCACACATGATCTGGTGCAGCTTGGTATCTACTTCCTCGGCCATCCAATGCAGCTTCATTGCATTTTGCGTCATTTCGAGTCCCGATACAGCTACCCCGCCCGCATTGGCTGCTTTTCCGGGTGCAAACAACAGTCCATGATGCTGAATGGCCTCCACCGCTTCAGGTGTACAGGGCATGTTGGCCCCTTCGCAAATACAGCTGCATTTATTGGTGATCAGCGTCCGGGCATCGGCTTCGGCAAGCTCGTTTTGGGTGGCGCACGGCATGGCAACGTCGCAGGGGACCTCCCATGGTCTTTTGTTGCTGACAAAAGAGGCCGATTTAAACTGCCGTGCAAAGGGTTCGACGATATCCTCATTCGAAGCCCTGAGTTCGAGCATATAATCAATTTTATTGCCTGCAATACCCTCCTCGTCCACTATATACCCGTCGGGCCCTGACAGTGTAATTACCTTCGCTCCAAGCTGGTTTAACTTTCTCACGGCTCCCCATGCCACATTGCCGAATCCCGAAACGGCAACTTTCTTTCCTTTCAGCGACTCCTTGCGGGTCGCCATCATTTCCTGGGCAAAATAAACAGCGCCGAAACCGGTGGCTTCAGGCCTTACCAGGCTGCCTCCCCAGGCCAGTCCCTTGCCTGTCAGTACGCCGGTGCACTGGTGCGTAAGTTTCTTGTACATACCGTAAAGGAATCCTATTTCCCGCGCCCCGACTCCGATATCGCCGGCCGGGACATCCGTTTCAGGACCGATTATTTTCCAAAGCTCCAGCATATAAGCCTGGCAAAATCGCATGATCTCGCTGTTCGATTTCCCTTTTGGCTGAAAATCAGAGCCCCCCTTGCCGCCGCCCATAGGCAGGGTGGTAAGGCTGTTTTTGAAGATCTGTTCGAAACCCAGGAATTTTAGAATGCTCAGGTTAACGCTGGGATGGAAACGAAGCCCTCCCTTGTAAGGGCCCAGGGCATTGTTGAACTGAATGCGGTAGCCCCTGTTGACCTGCACATTGCCCTGGTCATCCTGCCAGGGAATTTTAAAGGTCAGCACCCTGTCGGGTTCAATAATCCGTTCTATGATACCGGATTTCTCAAACTGCGGATTCTGATTGTAAACTGCTTCAATGGAAGCCAGCACTTCATGAACTGCTTGCAAATACTCAACCTCCCCGGGATTTCTTTTTTCCAGGTCAGTCATGATCTTATTGACGTTCATAATGAATAATTATAGTTTTAAGTAAAATTGGGCATAAAAACTATAACTATCCATGACAATTTTCAATTTTATATATGATTTAAGGCAGGTACTCAGGGATTCTTCCGTAATAATTCCATTACTTCTTCCCGGCGGGGAATGGAAGGCTGCGCGCCAAGCTTTGTGACGGATATGGCTGCAGCGGCGTTTCCGAACCGGACGGATTCATAGAAATTTTTACCTTCGGCCAGTGCAACGGCCAGCGCTCCGTTGAAAGCATCGCCGGCAGCCGTGGTGTCAACCGATGATGTGCGAAAGGAAGGCACATGTTCGGCGCCTCCGTTGTCAATAACCATGGCCCCCTTTGATCCCAGGGTGATAATAACCCGGGCAAGCCCGTGTTCGAGAAGGATCCTTCCTGCCAGTTCAACCGATCGTTCATCGGTGATCGAAATGCCGGTCAGTGACTCTGCCTCAAGCTTGTTGGGCGTAAGCACGGATATATAACCCAGCAATTCATCATCGAGCGGATGAGCCGGAGCCGGGTTAAGGATTACCCTGATGTTGTTCTGAAATGCAAGCCTGGCTGCAAACCGCACGGTCTGTATAGGAATCTCAAGCTGGATCAATACAATGTCGGAAGCCAGTATGGCCTTACCGGCATTGACAATATCCTGCTCACAGAGATTCTGATTGGCACCCGGCGCCACGGCAATCAGGTTTTTTCCCTCTTCATCCACCACAATCTGGGCCACACCGGTCGGGACAAGGGGGTCTTTCACCGTATGGCTGATGTCAATGCCGTCTTCTTTCAGTCCCTTTAAGGCTTGCTCCCCGAAAACGTCATGGCCGAGGCGGCCGATAAAGGTAACATCCCCACCAACCCTGGCGGCTGCAACAGCCTGGTTGGCTCCCTTTCCCCCCAGGGCTGTGGTAAAGTTCCCTCCGAGGACGGTTTCCCCTGCAACCGGAAGCCGGGGAACTTTGATGATCATGTCCGTGTTTGAACTTCCAATTACCGTTATTTTCATCCGTTGGGTATTAGGATTAACAAATATACATAAACCATTTCTTTAACCGCAAAGAATTGTTTCAATTCCTGTTGATAATTTGGGGATTGAAGGAACAAAACAGGAAAGGGACTGAGATTTTTTATGAAAAGAATGATTATCTTGGCGATCATGATTCCACAACGTTTATTTGAATATTTCTTTGCCATGAACTTGAAAAGGATTATGTATTGCGGATTGCTGGTCTTGGCCAATAGTTTGCATGCCCAGTCGGACTACAGACCGGGTTATGTTGTAAGCCATCAGGGCGACACGGTTTACGGGGAAATTGATTACCGGGGTGACCTGATGATGGGCAGTGCCTGCAGGCTGAAGTCGGGGGAATCCGTTTTTGACTATACCCCTGAAGATATAACGGCATTCAGATTTACAGACAGCCGGTATTATGTTTCCAGGGCAATAAACGGGGGGAATTTTTTCCTTGAATACCTTGTCAATGGCGAATTGAATATTTATTATCTGCGCGATAAAACCGGAGATCATTATTTCCTGGAAAAAGACGGTATGGAATTGAAAGAGATACCCTATAAAGAGAGCATTGTTTATGCTGATAATACCCCGCGTTTTTATAACTCGACAAAACACATGGGCTTGCTGTATTATTACATGCAGGATGCCCCTGGTTTTCAGCAAAGGATTTATAAACTGAAAAAACCCGATCATCACAATCTGATTGATCTCGCCGAGGATTATCACAATGCCGTTTGCAAGGACGAACAATGCATCATATACGAAAGGCCAATGCCCTTTATTTCGTTGTCGCTGGAGCCTCTTTGGGGATACATACAGTATCATGGCTATGGCAAGCCTACACAGAACCTGGGCTGCAACCTGTATGTGTGGATACCATTGGCCAGTGAAAAAATATATTTCAAAACAGGACTGCATCATCAAAAATTCTCAGAAGAAGGAGATGATTGGCATCTCATGAAAATCCCGTTGCAGTTGCAGTATATTTACGAAGCCCATATCATTCAGCCGAAAGCAAGCTTTGGGGTTAACCTGTATACGGTAAGGCTGCATGATTTCAGCAGTATCACCCATACATTAAGTTTAAATGCAGGGATCAATGTAAGGATCAACAAATCAATCAGCCTCAGCACAGGATTTAATTCCGATTACACCCCCGTGATATCACTGCTGATGGGGAGCACAGCATTTGACTATATATCCTGTGGTTTTGATGTTGGATTGTGGATTAAACTTTAGGGGTAATACAGGCCTGTTCTTGCCGACACTACCTGGGAGTAACACGGAAAGCCGCAGGTTTCGGATTTCCCCACTGACCTGCATCGGGCATCCGGAAAACAACATAAAGCACATAATCTCCCGGTATTCGCGGTGTTACGAAACGGAAATCAAATGTGGCTGAGGTCATCGGAGGCAGAACCCTGTAATCAAATTCATGCACGGGTACAGGCTGTTGATAGAAGGTCCCGTTCTTCCGGCAAATCGTGCAGCACAATACCGGTCTGAACCTGCAGGTGGTGTCAAATTGCAGGGTATAGCTTTCATCGTTGAACAGCGTGCAATGAAGGTCCAGGGTATCCTCTGCCTTCAAGGTCACCGGTAAAAGTGCAACCTCCGTTCTTATCCGGTTGTATGGCTGAAAGTTTTCCCTATAACTGTACCCGTATTCCCTCCTGTTCGGGGTTTTGATCATGCCTTCAGGCTGAAGGCTTTTGTTCAGCATCACCGGCTTGCCGGCCAGCGAGTCCTCGAAATGCCAGAGGTCATACTGGCTCTTGCGGGCAAATACATCGCTGACCGAACAGGAAATGTCTCCCGTATAAAAGGAATATTTTGCCGCAAACTGGTATTTGTTGATAAATATCACTTCTCTCCCGCCTGCTTTTTCCTTAACGTTTTCTGCCCATTCTTTCCAGCCGTTGAATTCATCGAGATATTTGAGGGGATAAGGGATCAGATCAAAGGCAACAAAAAAACGCAGGCCCAGCAGCAGGACCGCAGAAGGGATGGCCAGTCTGCGCAGCCATTTCATGGCTAAGGGATTTGGACCTATGGATGCCTGAGCCAGCACGATCAGGGCAACATAAGCCGCAGCGGTCCAGTGAGCTTCCATATGATCCCTGAAGCTTGAAAGAAAGAAAAAGACCAGGAAGCCGATCCAAGTGAACATCAGCGAACGCTCCAACTGATCTTTTGGTTTGTATGAAAATGAGTGGTATAGTATCAGGGGAGCAATGAGGGGACCGGCAATCAGCACCTGGCTGTATAAATAATTAAAAATATTTTCAAGGTCGAAACCATCGGGACGGGTCACAAGATGATAACGGAAGGTAGGAAATCCATACCGGATCTGCCATACCAGGTGAGGGACCATGGCCAGGGCCGCCAGGCTGACTACCACCCAGGCACTTCTTCTTTTCAGCAGGGACAGGTCAGAAAGAAGGACAAAAATGACCACCAGCAACCCGTGATATTTGCTGTAGAACATTCCTGCCATGGCCAGACTTAACCATAATACCCGGCCGGCGGTCACCTTTGCCCGATATTGCTTGTAGCCGCAGAAAAACAGGGCGGTGAAGAATACCAGCGGAATATCCGGAATAGCCAGGAAACCTGCCACATGAGAGTGAACAAGAGCCGTTGCTGAAACGATCAGGATAAAGATACGCGGGTATAATGGAAAAATCTTCCAGATCAGCCAAAGGGTGAGGGTCCCGAGCAGGCAGAAGAGGATCCTTACCCCCAGCTCGTCGGGTAGCAAAAAACGCCCTGCCCTGATGAGCAGGGCTACCATGGGGGGATGATCGAAATAGCCCCAGGCAGGCTGGCGTGAATACATCCAGTAATACGCCTCATCATTGGCCAGGCCGGTGAAGAATGACTGCAACAGATTCAGGATGAACCACAGCAATAGAAAAACGGGTATGATATAACTGCGGTTCCTTTTGTTTGCTGTACCCGTCATAGCTGGACGGTTATCCCGGATATCTTTGCTGGTTGGATTAATAGCTGTATATTTATAATTTTGCGAGATCGCGGCAAGGAAATGTTGCTGTAAAATAAATCATTTTTTTGTCATAGTTGTCATTTAATTCCAAATAATGAATCCTCTCCGAATCATGCCAACAAGAATGAACCGGCCTGTCATCACCATGATCTTCCTGCTTCAGGTTCCTGCTTTCCTGCCGGTCAGTGCCCAGCAACTCGAATGGAAGACCGGCTTTTTTGGTTTTTTCGACAACCGTGAATATTTCAATGAATTCATAGACCCCCAGACCATAGGAGGCTCCTCCCTGTCTGCCGAAGCCGGTTTTGCCCTGAATGACCGTAACCGCTTCAGGGCCGGCCTGGGTTATACCTATGAATACGGCAGCAAAGGCGATTACCTGCTGCCCGATGTGATCCTTTACTATAAGGGTGAATGGAAGCCTGTCACTTTTTATATCGGCTCATTTCCCCGTCATCAGCTTATTTCACAGCCCCTGGCCATGCTCACGGATACCCTGTCCTACTATCGCCCCATGGTGGAAGGCATGTTCCTTGAGTTCAGGCGCAGCTGGGGCTCCCAGCATGTTTGGATGGACTGGACAAGCCGGCAGACGGATACCAGAAGAGAAACCTTCCTGATCGGTGCCACCGGGAGAATTCATAAAGGATTATTCCTCTGGCAACACCATTTCCTGATGTATCACTTTGCGGGACCGGCTATTGACATACCCGGTGACCACATCCGAGACAACGGCGGATTCAGCGCCATGCCCGGTCTGAACCTGGGGGATTTGCTGGGACTCGATACCCTTACCCTGTCAACAGGATTTCTGATGTCCTATGACCAGCTGAGGCACGTATATGAGGTCCGTTTCATGTGGGGATCAATGACTGATCTTGAAATAGGTCACCGGGGATTTGGATTGCACGGTGTTTATTACCGGGGCGACGGGCAGGTATTTTTATACGGGGACGGATTTTACAAGTCTTCGTCTTACGGAAGGGCCGACGTTTATTACCAGAAGGCCTGGGAGGACAAGATAGCCGGAAAACTTACCTTTTCCTTTCATTTTCTTCCGGGCAATCTCGACTTCTCTTTTATGGTAAACATCAGGGCTTTTATGGACGGGTCCGTAAGGCTCGGCGGTGGCAAATCCTGAACAAGGCCTAAAACCTGAGCTGGTTGAAAAACCGGATGCCCCGGAAGAAAAAGTCGAAGACAATGCTGCCTTTATAGATCTGAGGCCAGGAGCCCTTTTTCGCGATCCGGTTCACCTTCCTTCTTTTAACCACAAGGGAGGGCAAAGCTTTCAAAAAACTGAAGTGAGCATGGATAACCGACCTGAAAAAGGCAGGCGAGAAAGGAAGATAAAGCAGTGCTGACAGCCAGTCGAACAGGATACGGATGGGAAGCACAAAGATCAGCTCATGCCCGGGCTGGTTCTTGCACAGCAGGAACAGGTTGTTCCTGTAATTGAGGTACAGCTTGTGCGGATTGTTGTTGGGCAGGGTGCCCCCGCCAACATGGTATACGGTGGAGGCGGCACAATAGGCAATTTTATACCCCAGCCTCTTAAAGCGCCAGCAAAGGTCAATTTCTTCCATGTGGGCGAAAAAGTCACGGTCAAGTTCTCCGGCTTCGAAATAGGCTGAAGCCCTTAACAGCATGCAGGCGCCTGATGCCCAGAAGATCTCAGCGGGTGCATCGTATTGCCCGGTATCCTTTTCGATGCTGTTGAGGATGCGGCCGCGGCAAAAAGGATATCCCAACAGGTCGATGTAACCTCCTGCTGCCCCGGCATATTCGAAAAATTCCCGCTGGTTAAAGGCCTTTATTTTGGGCATGCAGGCTGCCACGCCGGGATCTGCCTCCATCAGCTCCAGCATCGGATTAAGCCATCCGGGAGTGACTTCCACATCGGAATTCAACAGCAGGAAATATTCGGCCTCTGTCCTCTGCAGCGCCCTGGCATAACCCGGGGCAAACCCGTAATTCCGATCAAAGCCGACAACCCGTACCGATGTTTCCAACGTCTTCAGATAGGCCATGGAATGATCTGCTGAACCGTTGTCCACCACAATAACCTCCCTGCCGGCACCGGAAGAGTATTCAACGACCCCGGGCAGGAATTTTTCGAGAAAATTCGCTCCATTCCAGTTTAATATGACAATGGCAACTTTTATCAACGGGGTGTGATTAAGGTTGATGCATCGGGTTTGTGTTTCCAGCGCTTGTGTGACCACAACCAGAATTCCGGCTGCCGGTTGATCTCCCTTTCAAGCGCATCAACAAAAGCAAGCGTCACGGCATTTTCAGGCAGGTCCTTTACCGAATCAAAGAGCCTGGTAAAGCTCACCTCGTAAAAGCCTCTTTTTGTTTTTTGAATATGCATGAATATCACGGCCATATCCAGTTTCCGGGAGAGCTTCTCGGTACCGTTGAAAAAGGATGTGGGCTGGTGTAAAAACGTGGTCCAGAACTTATTATTGCGCGGAGGCCGCTGGTCGGCTATAAAATAGATCAGGAAGGGTTCTTTCCGGTTCCTGTATTCCATGGCGCTGCGAAAGACATGTTCCATAGCCGTTAATCTCGTTCCCCTGTAATGACTCCTGATTTTCACAAACAGCCGGTCCATGATTTTATTCTGCAGGGGCCGGTAAATGATCAGTGCATCTCGTTTTGCGTACTGCGTCAATATGGTGTTCCACTCCCAGTTTCCGTAATGTCCCGATACCAGGGCATAATCACGGCCGGTTTTATTGAATTCTTCTATCAGTTCGGGATTGGTAAAATGAAACCGCCTTTTCAGTTCAACGGATGACAGTGTGAATGGCTTAAAAGACTCTATCATGAAGTCGCATAAATGCCGGTAAAACTTCTTCGCGATCTGCCTGATCTCGGCTTCCTGTTTTTCAGGAAAAGCTGACCTGAGATTGTTGAAAACAACCTTTTTCCGGTAGGGTATCAGGTAGAAAACGATGAAGTACATGAGGTCCGAGATCCGGTAAAGGATAAAAAACGGGAGCTTTGAAATACACCAGATAACGGAAAGCACGGCATAGTATGACAGGTTGGCGGCCATATAATGCTTAGCTGGCATTCATAAAACGGCTCACCTGGGTCAGAAAATCATCATGCATGTTGTGACCCGAAGCAACGATCTCGCGGCTGAACAGGCAATCGGCATTGCCTTTGAAGTCGGATACTTTCCCTCCTGCCTGCTGAACGATGAGGGCACCGGCAGCCACGTCCCATGGATTCAGGTTGTATTCATAAAATCCGTCGTACCGGCCGCAGGCCACATAGGCCAGATCGGTGGCTGCAGAGCCCAGCCTCCGTACACCGTGTGAGTTGGTGAAGAAATGATTCAGTGACTGCATGAAAGGACCGATCCGGTCAAAATTCTCATACGGAAAACCGGTTGCGATCAGGGCATCTTTGACAGTTCCGGCAGGTGAAACCATGATCTCCCCGCCGTTAAGATAAGCCTTGCTCCCTTTCCAGGCATAAAAGCATTCATCCAGGAAAATTTCATATACAACCCCCACCACCGGTTCCCGGTCTTCGAGCAGGGCAATGCTCACGGCAACAAACGGAGCGCCGTGAATGAAATTGGTGGTCCCGTCAAGCGGATCAATGACCCAGGTGTAGTGTTCACCGGCTTTTACAGAGGTGCCTTCCTCGGTGATGAATCCCGCTTCGGGAAGCAGCACTTCCAGCCTTCTGACGATCCTCTCCTCGGTGCCCTTGTCAACATCGGTCACGAAATTTTGCTTTCCCTTGACCCTGATATCGCCGGCTTTAACCTGGTTCAGCCTTTCACGGATAAACGCTCCGGCTTCCTTTGCCACAACCGTCACCGATTCGCACAATTGCCTGTGGTCCATGATTCCTGTAATTGAGTTGGCTTCAAATATAAGAAAAATAATTACAGCAGTCCAATAAATGCCATTGCGTGCACTGAAGCTTAACATAATTTAATAGATTTGGAAAAAAGACCGGCCGTGAAGAAATACCTTATGGATGAACCTGATATTGATAACCGCGATTTTGTTTCCTGTATCGATGAATTACCGCCAGGGCCAGCACCGTTCGGACTGAGCCTGCAGGTAATGATACATTGCCGGAAGAGATAAAAGACATTTTGCGCTGCCTAAATGTCTTGATTTTGCCTTTTTTGGTGATTTAAACCATAAAAACTCATAAGGTATGCTTTTTGAAATGAAACATTGTGACCTTTGTTTTTGTTTTAGTATTATAGATAAACAATCAACAAAATGAATAAGAAACAGTTTTTGCTGATCGCATTGGTGGCCATCACGGGTGGCCTTGTCGCCGTTGTTGCCTACTCTGTTTTAATGGACAACCGGGAAAAGGAGATCGTTGCCCGGGTTGAACAACCCATCGGCATGGTAAGCCTGCCGGCCGAAAACCAATTGGGCGATTTCACCTTTGCGGCGGAAAAGTCGGTTAACGCGGTCGTTCATGTTAAGACCCAGTCAACCGTGGAATACCGCAACCCCATCTATGATTTCTTTTACGGTGACCGTTACAAGGGAGAGTCAGAGGATGTTGTGGGATTTGGTTCCGGCGTTATCATTTCGCCGGAAGGCCATATTGTTACCAACAATCATGTGGTGGAAAATTCCCAGAAGTTGTATATAACACTGAATGATAAGAGGGAGTTTGAAGCCGAACTGGTGGGAACTGACAAATCTACCGACCTGGCAGTCTTAAAAGTGAAAGCCGATAACCTGCATCATTTGCCCTTCGGGAATTCCGACCAGATGAGGGTAGGAGAGTGGGTGCTGGCGGTCGGGAATCCCTTCAACATCACCTCAACGGTGACCGCAGGCATTATAAGCGCAAAAGGGCGGAGCATGCAGATCATCCAGGATAATTACCGGATCGAGTCTTTCATACAGACCGACGCGGCCGTTAACCGGGGCAACAGCGGGGGCGCACTGGTCAACCTGAAAGGGGAGCTTATCGGCATTAACACCGCCATTGTCTCACCTTCGGGCGGATACGTCGGCATCTCCTTTGCCATACCCGTGAGCATTGTGCAGAAGGTAGTCAGTGACCTGATAGAGTTCGGCGTTGTGCAACGTGCCATCATCGGTGTGAGCATCGGCGATATAACGTCGGAACTGGCGAAGGAAAAGAACCTCGACAAGCTCGAAGGAGTGTATGTGACTCAGGTCCACGATAATAGTGCAGCCAGGGCAGCCGGTATCGAGACCGGCGATGTTATTCTGAAAATCAATGAAATAGCGGTAAACAGCCCGGCTGAACTGCAGGAACAGGTGGGACGCTACAGCCCGGGCGACAGGATCGCCGTTTCGGTAAAAAGAAAGGACAAGATGAAACAATTTGAGGTCACTTTGCGTAACCTGCAAGGAGACACAAAAGTCGTCAAGACCGGAACCTACGATACCATACTGGGGGCAAAAATTGTTGAACTGGGCAGTGAGGAGAAGGCGAAGCTCGGACTGAAATACGGCGTTAAGGTAGCCGGACTTCAGTCAGGCAAACTGAAAACCGAAGGGGTCAGGGAAGGATTTATCATCACCCAGGTGAACAACAAGCCCGTTTATTCCGTGGCAGAACTCGATAAAATTATAAAGAGTGTTAAAGGCGGGGTTTACATAGAAGGGATTTATCCCGACGGGGTAGTGGCATATTATGCCTTTGGACTGTAGAAGCAAGAGCCGAACCATATGGAACAATAAAGGCTTGCCATTCTGCAAGCCTTTTTTTATGCCGCTTCTGAATTTTTTATTGAATTTGATTTTAAAATAGCATAAATTCGCACTAATTTTTTTTAAGGGAAGAAAATGAGACAGTTAAAGATCACAAAGTCGATTACAAACAGGGAGAGCGCTTCACTGGACAAGTATTTGCAGGAGATTGGAAAGGAAGATCTCATTACGGTTGAGGAAGAAGTTGAACTGGCACAGCGTATTAAGAAAGGCGATAAGACCGCGCTGGAAAAACTGACCCGTGCGAACCTCAGGTTCGTGGTATCGGTGGCCAAACAATATCAGAATCAGGGTCTTAGCCTGCCCGATCTGATCAATGAAGGCAACCTGGGTTTGATAAAGGCTGCCGAAAAATTTGACGAAACCAGGGGATTTAAATTCATCTCCTATGCCGTGTGGTGGATCCGCCAGTCCATTCTGCAGGCCCTGGCCGAACAATCGAGGATCGTCCGTCTTCCCCTTAACCAGGTAGGATCACTGAACAAGATCAACAAAGCCTTCTCGAAATTCGAACAGGAATTTGAACGTACACCCACCTCTGAAGAGCTTGCAGAGGCTCTTGAAATTCCCAAGGAAAAAATTGCAGACACCCTGAAAGTATCCGGGCGCCATGTATCGGTTGACGCACCGTTTGCCGACGGAGAAGACAACAGCCTGCTCGATGTGCTGATCAACCACGATTCACCCAAGGCCGACAAGAAGCTGATCAGTGAATCACTGATGAAGGAAATCGACCGTGCCCTGTCTACCCTCACCGAAAGGGAAAGGGATATCATCAAGCTTTTCTTCGGCATCGGCGTGCAGGAAATGACCCTCGAAGAGATCGGCGAACGCTTCGGCCTGACCCGCGAAAGGGTGAGGCAGATCAAGGAAAAGGCCATCCGCCGCCTGCGCCATACCTCGCGCAGCAAATTGCTGAAATCTTACCTCGGATAATACAACTTTTTGTCTGAACCGCAGATAGTAATGATACAGGGATCGGTTATGATATTTTTGATTTAATGATCCATGTGCTCCCTCACTGAGCGTCCGCTTGTGCCTTTTTTTGTATAGGGGTCGGACGAATTTGTATAGGGGTCGGACCGAATTAAGAATAATGTTATCAGGGATTTAAGCTGATTTTTTGATCAAAAATGAGCCTTAGAGCCATGTTTTT
>CAYMJH010000102.1:0-1983 GCA_964390385.1 uncultured Bacteroidales bacterium
GTGGTATGGGTGGAACCAACGGTAACGATATCAGCCACAGACGACACGATCTGCAGCGGAGAGACCACCAGCATCCCGGTGACCAGCACGAACACCACCACCAACGGCATACGATACACGTGGACGGTGACCAGCAACCCGGATGTAGAAGGAGAGTCTGACAGTCCGGCCCCCGGCCAGATGATCGGAACGGCCATAGAGCAGACCCTGACCAACACCAGCGCCGATTCCCAGCGGGTGACCTATACGATCACACCGTGGACCATCGATGAATATGGCAACAACAAATGCCAGGGCACACCTATCACGGTTGTGGTATGGATAGAGCCCACTGTAACGATATCGGCAGACAATGATACGATCTGCAGCGGAGAGACCACCGATATTCCTGTAACAAGCACGAACACCACAACAAACGGCATACGATACACCTGGACGGTGACCGATAACCCGGATGTAACGGGAGAATCAGACAGTCCTGCCCCCGGCCAGGCGATCGGCACATCGATAGAGCAGACCCTGACCAATACCAGCGATAATGCGCAGCAGGTAACCTATACGATCACCCCATGGACCATCGATGAATATGGTAACAACCGATGCGCAGGCACACCGTTAATCGTGGTGGTATGGGTGGAACCAACAACCAATGTTGATGCCAGTCCGGAAGTTGATACCATTTGCGACGGTACACAAACGAATATCAGCCTGCAGACCACGAGTAACCCCATCAATCCGGCCCGGTTCCGCTGGATGGCATGGTCTGATAATGCCGGGATGGTGGCATTCCTGCCAACAGGATGGTCGGAAGGGCTGACGGTTGACAGCACGATCAGTTTCATGCTGGACAATCTTACCAATGATGCCCAGCAGGTCTTTTTCGTGATTGAATCCTATACGGTGGATAACCTGGGCAGTACGAGGTGTCCCGGAGATATGGATACGGTTATCGTTTGGGTGGAGCCCACTCCGAGGGTAACCCTTGATCCGGGACTGGATACAATTTGTACATCCCTGCGGCCGGCAATACTTCTTTCAACCATATCTCGGTCTCTCAATCCCGTCCGTTTCCGTTATGAAGCCCTTTACGATCCCGCAGATCTGGCGGTGTATTATGAGGGAGATACTACAAGCCTGGTGCCGGGGTATACCATTGCGGATTCGATCGTAAACCTCACCACGGAACCGCAACTGGTAAGATTCTCAGTATATCCGTACCTGGAGGAAAGTTCCGGTGCAGAAAAATGCGGAGGGATATTTGATACAGCCGACATATGGGTTGCCCCCGCCCTGATCATACAATTGGATACCATTTCAACCTATATAGGAGGCAGGAACATCCGCTGTCATGGTGAGGACAACGGCATGATCAGGCTGATGCCTGCGGGCGGCATTGAAGCATTCAGCCAGTATGACGTCTATGACCTTACCTATGCATGGAGCAATGCCGAAAACACAAAAGACATAGGGAACCTTACAGCGGGCAACTATTCCGTAACGGTTACAGATAAGCTGATGTGCCTTGACCGGGATACCATAACGCTGAGCGAACCGGATTTGCTGGTTGCAGCGTTTGTTGTCGTCGACACACTGAGTTGCCTGGGGAATGACGGAACGCTTGCCGTAAGTGTTACGGGAGGCACACCCGGTTATCAGTACTACTGGTATCCCTGGGAAGCTTACGGATGGCCTCCCGGATTTTATACTAATACCCTGGAGACGATTGTTCCCGGTCCCTATTCTGTTGTGCCCTATGACACCAATGGCTGTATGGATTCCACCTACATCGAGATCAATACGCCCAAGATGACCTCCGTTAACGCGATACCGGATGTTTACGGGGCCTACAATATACGGTGCTTTGGTGACAGTTCAGGTATCATCAGGACCTATACATCAGAGGCTGACAGCATCACTTACCAATGGACAGGTCCTGCCGGATTTGATACCACCTATAAATCGATCGGGACGACAGTGATATCA
>CAYMJH010000102.1:1993-13002 GCA_964390385.1 uncultured Bacteroidales bacterium
TCTGGTGGCAGGGCAATATACGATGCGATACATCAATAAAGTGGGATGCTTTGCCGTTAAACGGGTTACCCTGAGGCAGCCGTTGCCATTGACCATTGCTGAGAGCACCCTTTCCTCCTATCATGGAAGATACAATATCAGTTGTTTTGATTCGCTCAATGGCAGGATAACCCTCAGCCAGGTCAACGGCGGCCATGGCGGTTACCTGTATGACTGGGAAGTCCTTAGCGGCGAAGGTGCGGTTGATCCATTCACCAGGAACCAGTCAGGCCTTAAGGCAGGGATATACACCGTGGGCGTTACAGATGCCCAGGGCTGTCTTGTCAGGGATACCTTTGACCTGGTTCAGCCCGACGCCATTGTTATATCCTATGATATTCCTTTGGCACCTGACGGCATCAGCAATTTGAATTGCTTCGGGGATGCCAACGGTTCCATAACCCTGCAGGTCTCCGGCGGAGATACCCTTGACGGCCCGTACCGGTACAACTGGACGGGCGGACCTGCTGCCGCGCAATGGAATAACCTGAAAGCCGGTGACTACATGGTGACTGTTACGGACGGCATCCAATGTTCCGTTTCCGACACCATATCCCTTACAGAGCCTCCTGAGCTCAGGATTGACTCAACCGTTATTTCGGATTACCACGGATATGAAATTGCATGCGCCGGAGGTGCAAACGGTTCGATAACCGTGTATGCCAGCGGCGGAGCCGGTAGTTACTCCTATGCCTGGAAGCGTGACGGCATGCAAATTCCCTTGAACACCTGGCAGCTTTACGAACTCACGGCAGGTGAGTATATGCTTTCCATTACCGATGAAAATCAGTGCCGTGTCAGCCGGAGCATGTTGCTGGAATCACCGGGGCCACTTACGATGACCATTGACACGACATCGGTTGATTGCAAGGGTGATATAAAGGGAACGGCCCGCGCCAACGTTTCAGGCGGCCTGTTGCCCTATCAGTTCAGCTGGACGGGAGGACAGGCGACGGCCTATGTGACCGGGCTGGATACCGGGGTGTATACCGTAACGGTCACCGACCTTAATGAATGCCATATAACGGCAGCTGTAGCCATTGATCAGGATCCGACGGTGGAATTCAACCTGTCGGTTTGGAAGGAAATATCCTGTTTCATGGGATCCGACGGCATCGCAGGTGTTGAAGTAACCAGCGGAATACCGCCCTTTGCCTACCAATGGAATACCGGCGGCTCAACCCGTTCAATTGAAGGATTACCGGAAGGGTCATATCTTGTTACGGTAACGGACAGCAAGGGGTGCAAATATTCCAGGTCGATTCAGGTAAATGATCCCGAAAGGATCTCTCCATCCGTGACCGTGGTTGATGCTCTTTGTTACGGTTCGCCGGATGGTGAATTGTATGTCACGGCCACGGGCGGTTCCGGGTCTTATGATTTTTGGCTCGACAGCACACTCCTGTCAGGGAATACCCTAATGGGTCTCACGGCTGGATCGTATAACCTCCGGACCCTGGATTCGCGTGAATGCAGGGTTGATACGACCGTCACTGTCAGCCAGCCTGAACCCATCATCATTTCCGTCGACCAGGTCAATACCGTCCTGCCTTTCTGCCCTGACTGGCGGAACGGAACGCTGGTTATTACCGCCACAGGAGGGACTCCTGCTTATGAATACAGCTGGCAGGATTATCCCGCAGTAAGCGATTCGGTACTGACAGAGGTCAAGGAAGGATTTTATGCCGTGAGGGTAACCGATCAGCATGGTTGCGCTGCCGATACCATCTTCAGGCTGAAAAGCCAGCAAATTACCTGTCTTGATCCCCCGACAGCGTTTACACCCAATTATGACGGTGCCAATGATTACTGGGATATCAGTTACAGGACAGACCTGGGGGAAGCTCCTTTCTATACCGTATATCCCAACGGATCCATTAAGATATATGACCGGTGGGGAAGTCCTGTATGGGAATGTGAAAACGGATGTCACGATATGTGGCGTGGTCAGGATATGAAAGGACGCGACCTCCCCGCGGACTCCTATCATTTCCTCATTGAACTTAATGACGGAAGCGGTTACACCCAAAGAGGCGCCGTTACCATAATCCGATAATCACAAGGCCGTTCAACCTGCAATGAAAATATGGAAAACAGATGGCCATTACAGCTTAACTGCCTGTTTTTCATTTTTCTGCGTATTCAGCACAACTTTTTTACGGATCCATACGTAAACTAACATCAGTACGAGGATGATCAAGTCTATGAATCCATTACCCTAAATTGCCCGGGCCCTGTTACAGATGAGATACCTGTTTTCCATATCTTTTACCCTTTCCCTTCTGCTCTTTTCTTTAAGGACCGGGGCACAGCAGCTTCCCCGTTTCAGCCAGTATTACTTCAATGAGTTTCTGATCAATCCGTCGGTTGCAGGATTCGACGGAAGGACCATCGTGAATGTATCGGCCCGTAAGCAATGGCTGGGTTTTTCAGACTATACTCCGCAGACGGCCCTTTTAAGCGTCCAGACAAGACTGCTGAAAAAACCTTATAGCATTCGTTCCCCGCACAGCGGCCAAAGCATATATCGCAAAAAAACCTCCGGGAGAGTAGGTCTGGGTGCGATCGTATACAATGATCAAAACGGAGCGATTCATCGGACCGGAGCACAGTTCACCTATGCCTACCATATCTTCATCTATCATTCACAGCTTTCTTTCGGATTGACGGGAAACCTTTTCCAATACCGTATCAGCAAGGAGGTTGCCCGGCTTAAAAATCCGGAAATTGATCCCCTGAACGGTGTGATAGGAAAGTCAACCCTGGTGCCGGATGCAGGCTTCGGCGTTAATTACATGACAGAGAGATGGCATGTCGGGCTCGCCGTATCACAGTTGTTCCAGTCGAATCTTAAGCTTGGCAATCATGAAGATTTTCGGGCAACCGATGACCTGCGTCTGAAGCGGCATTACTTTATCCTGGCCGACTATCTGATTCGGTTTCCTGCTGCACCGCAATGGGAAATGGAACCCTCAGCCATCCTGAACCTGAATGAACGTCTGCAGTTCCAGGGTGATATTACGCTGAAAGCCTATTTTGAGCGGAAGTACTGGCTGGGCCTTTCTGCAAGAACGACCGGTGATTTCATTGTATTGGCGGGCATGCGGTATAAAAACTACTACTTCGGTTATTCCTTTGATTACGGCCTGAAAGGGATATCGCAATACACCTATGGTTCTCATGAAATAACCATCTCGGCTAAGTTCGGCGATACGGCCAGAAGATACCGGTGGCTGGACAGGTATTAATTATTTAGTGATTTGGTGATTCTTTCAAACTTTCAAACCTTTCTTCCTCCACTCCATCCAGAGGGTTCCTGCCAATAACAGGAAAAACAGAACAGAACTGGCCAGCGAAATTTTTTCACTGATATAATAGCTCTGCGGATGAAATTTAAATTCAAGGGTGTGTTCACCGGCCGGAATTCTCATGGCTCTCAAGACATAATCAGCCCTGATATGGTCAACCCGATTGCCGTCGATATAAGCCTGCCATCCCTTGTCGTAATAGATCTCAGAGAAAACGGCCAGCTGCTCCTCAGCACAAACGGCATTGTATTTTAGGTAATTGGCACGGTATTCTGTCAATACGATCGTCGCGGCAGTATCAGATGCCGGAGTCAATCCGGCCAGCGATCCCTCAAACCTTTTGTCGATGATGGCTTCGCGGGCAGGATTAAAGTCCGTTAAAGCGTCCATTTCTTCTTTGGCTCCGCCGACCAGCCGGTAACCATCGACAAACCATGCATTTCCCAGTTCACTGCTGTTCACCAGGGGAGGCGCCTCAGGACTATAGATGATGTAACGGGTATTCAGCATATTGAGCGCGTTCAGGTTGGCCAATGCACTGTCGATGGCATACGGGGTTGGCCTGGCATTAAATACACCTGCAAGGCTTTGAATATTGGCGGCAATCTGGTTTTCGATCAGATCCTGGTACCGGGCCATTTTAGCACCGTGATAGCCCCCGATGGATTTATGAAAATAGGAAGTGCTGGCATCATTGAATGGGCTCACGGACAGGTTCAGCACCCTGTAGCTTAAATCCTTGTCCTGTAAAATAACTGCATCGGCAGCGGATGCCGTGAAAGGCTTCTCATATCGTTTTTTGGGCACGAAGTTGTCGGCATTCATATACCTTTTGTCAACGGTCCATAAATCCATTAAAATAATGGCTCCCAGCAGTAAAAAAGCCGTGGTGGTTTTAATTTTTTTCTGGTAAGAGAAGTACAGGATGGAAGCGGCCATCAGGATAAAAACGACAGACCTGAAAGCATCGTTTCTCAGCAGGGCAAGCCGGTCTTTATGAAAGGCATCAACGAGTATTCCCGCGCCCTGGGCCCGGTATTGCTCGTCAACAGCCGACTCGAAATCAAAGGAGCCGGCAACCAGCATTATCAGCAGGAGGAATCCGGAAAGGCCAAAAGCTGCATATTGTAACGACCGCATAATATCCTTACGGTTGCTGTTTCCCGTGAGGATCTCCTGAACAGCCATAATACCTAAGAAGGGCATGGCGAAATTGGCCATTACCAGGATCATCTTGACATCCCGGAATTTGTTGAAACCCGGCAGGTAGTGGTACACAATATCATTAAACCATTGCAGATGGTGACCCCATGAAACCAGGATGGCAAAGACCGTCACCGTAAACAGCCACCATTTTGCCCTGCCTTTCACAATAAACAAGCCGGCCATGAATAAAAAGAAGACAATGGCACCTACATAAAAGGGTCCTGAGGTAAAAGCCTGTTCACCCCAGTAAGAGGGAAATGATGCAAGTGCCTTGCGGGCTTTGGAAGCGCCCTGGTTTTCTTTCATGATCTCGTAGCTTTCGGAGTTCTCGCCGAACATTCCGTAAGATGCACCTCCCATAAAATTAGGGATCAGCAGGGTGAGGGTTTCATCGATCCCGTAACTCCAGTCGGTGGTATAACCCTGGTCAAGACCTTTGTCCTGCCTGAGCTCCGATCCACCCCTTGTACTGTATTTGCTGTATTCATAAGTGGTCAGGAAATTACCGGAATTAACTCCGACAGCCAGCAACACGGCAACCAGAAGAAAAGGGAAAGGCTTTAGGAATTCCATGAACCGCTTTTCCCTGATGACACTGACCAGTTCGTAAATTCCAAAGACCAAAATGATCAGCACGGTATAATAGGTGATCTGGAAATGGTTGACCAGCAGTTGCAGTCCCAGGAAAATACCGGTGATCAGGCTGCCCCATAATATTTTCCCCCGGAAAGACAGATAAACACCGGCGATTATCGGAGGCATATAGCCCAGGGCGAACGCTTTTGAAACATGCCCTGCCTCCAGCAAGGTAAAAAAGTAGGATGAGAAGGCATAGGCAATGGCTCCTGCAATGCTCAGCCAGGGATTGATGCCCAGTATCAGAAAGGCTATGTAAGCTCCCAGTAATGCCAGGAAAACGTAGGATACCGGAACAAAACCAAATAAGGAAAAGACCTTGTGAAGAGGTTTCAGAACATTGTTTTTAAAGATCACCGATATCTGGTAGGCCGGCATTCCTCCGAATGCACTGTTGGTCCATAAGGGCTCTTCCCCGTATTTCTCCCTGAAATCAATGATTTCTTTTGCTATTCCCTTGAAATTACTGACATCCCCCTGCTGAATCTGTTTTCCCGAGAAAACCGGGTACATGTAAACGCAGGAAAGAACAAAAAAGATACCTATGGCTGCCAGGTGGACAGAAGCCTTTTTCAGTATTTCATTGAATTTCATTACCGTTTTGATTAATGGGTTCGACAAAAAAATGCCTCAGATAATTTCAGCCCACAAGGTAGGAAAATTTTCAATCGGATTTAGAATTGACAGGACTGCAGTTGACCGTCTGAAATTATTCTTAACTTAGCCGATCCAAGGAAAGGATGCCAGAAAAGAAAAACACACAGCAAACTAAAAATCCTACAATTCGAACCATGAAAAAGGTCCTTGTTACAGGTGCGGCAGGTTTCATCGGAAGCCACCTGGTCGAGAAGCTTGTCGGCAATGGAAGATCAGTCAGGGCTTTCGTACACTATAATTCATCCGGTTACTGGAGTAACCTTGAATTGCTGCCTCCTGATGTTTTTAACGAGATTGAGATTTACAGCGGTGATATCCGCGATTATGATTCGGTCTCAAAAGCTATGGCAGATTGCGATACCGTATTTCATCTCGCTGCCCTGATCGGGATTCCCTATTCCTATGTATCCCCGCTTGCCTATATCCAGACGAATGTAACAGGCACTTACAACATTCTGGAGTCCGCCAGGAACATGGGACTTGATAACATACTCATTACCTCTACCAGTGAAACATACGGAAGCGCACAGTACGTGCCTATTGACGAAGAACATCCGAAGGTCGGACAATCGCCTTATTCCGCTACAAAAATTGCTGCTGACCAGCTGGCCACAAGTTATTACCTGTCCTTTGGCCTTCCGGTGAAAATTGTCAGGCCTTTCAATACCTACGGTCCCAGGCAGTCTGCCCGCGCCATCATACCCACCGTCATATCGCAGCTCCTCGATCCTGCCGTTAAATCGGTGAGCCTTGGCAATTTGTATCCTACACGCGATCTTACCTTTGTTATGGATACCGTTAAGGGTTTCCTGGCCATCGCTGGCTGTGACAAATGCAACGGACAGGCCATTAACATTGGCATGGCGAAGGAAGTATCCATGCAGGACCTGGCCTATAAAATCATTCAATTGACAGGGATTGAAAAGCCTGTCGAAACCGATGCAAAGCGTTCGAGGAAAGAGTCCAGTGAAGTAGACCGGTTGTGCTGCAATAACGAAAAACTTGTCAGGCTTACCGGCTGGCAACCCTCATATAACCTGGAATCGGGGCTGAAGGAAACCATAGCATTCGTCAGCAACCGGTTGGATCTTTATAAATCACACCTTTACAATATTTGACCATGCAGGCAATCATCCTGGCCGGGGGTAGAGGTGTTCGCCTGAAACCCTATACAACAAGCTTTCCGAAATCACTGGTTCCCGTCGGGGATTACCCCATCCTGGAAATCGTCATCCGGCAGCTTAAAAAGAATGGATTTGACAGAATCACACTGGCCGTCGGGCATCTTGCCAGCCTTATACAGGCTTATTTTGGCAGCGGTGAGAAATGGGGCGTAGAAATATCCTACTCGTTCGAAGATAAACCGCTTGGTACGGCAGGACCTTTGAAGCAGATCAGGAACCTCGAAGAAAATTTCCTGGTTTTAAACAGCGATGACCTGACAGACCTGAATTATCTTGACTTTTTCAATCATCATGTAAGAAGCGGGAACATGGTTTCGGTTTCCCGCTTTATCAAGAAGATCAAAATAGATTTTGGCGTCATTGCATCAGGAGATGACCATTTCATTCATGATTACATTGAAAAGCCTGAATATACTTTCGGCGTAAGCATGGGCATCTATGCCTTCAACCGCAAAGCGGTGGATTATATACCGGAGCATTCTTATTTTGACTTTCCGCAGCTGATCAAGAACCTGATCGGTGACCATATCCCGGTGGCCTGTTACGATCACGACGGCTTTTGGCTCGATATCGGGCGGCCCGAAGACTATGAAACCGCAACTGCCAAATTTGACGAATTGAAAACCAAAATTCTGTAGCTTGAAGAGCGTTTTGATATTTGGACATGCCGGATTCAGCGGCCTCTATATGACCCGGTATTTACTTGGTATGCAGGGTATAACCCTGACGGGCATTGATCAGAGAAAGACAGGCTTGATGGAAGAGTACCAGGAAGACCTGGTTCATTTTGACCGGACGGATCGCATCATTGGAAGGGTCCGGCCCGACTACATTATCAACCTGGCCGGACTGAACCAGGCGGAGGATCCGGCCCATTTGTATGCAGCCAACGTCCTGCCTGTGATTCATGCGATCAGGAGCCTGCATTCCCATGCATTGTCTCATACGCGCCTTTTAACCATCAGCAGCGCTGCCGTGTATGGAGACGCCGGCAAGAATCCGGTCAGGGAGGAAAACCCGGTGAAGCCGGTGAATATGTACGGTGCCAGCAAGCTTGCCATGGAACAGTTGCTTCCTGTGATGAGCAGAAGCTTTTCCTGCCATGCAATGGTAGCGAGGACTTTTAACCTTGTCGGACCGGGCCTCCCGGAAAACCTGTCCATCCCTTCATTTATCAAGCAATTGATCCGGATAAGGAACGGAGAAACTGCCGCTGTCATTAGGGTCGGGAACCTCGAACCCCGCCGGGATTATGTGGATATCAACGACGCCGTGAAGGCCTATTGGAAGATCGTAACGGAAGGAATTCCCGGCGAAACCTATAACGTCGGATCCGGAAAATCCCACTCAATGAAGGAAATCCTGGATATGATCATCCGGGAAGCCGGTATTGTGGTAAGCACAGAAACCGATCACACGCGTGTAAGAAAGGTGGAGATCATGTCTTCCCTGGCCGATATTTCCAAAATATCGGCGCTGGGATGGTTTCCTGAAATTGAATTCATACAATCCCTGAAGGCCATGCTCGAATATTATCAAAGGAACAATTAGGCAACCATGACCTCCGTTTGCTTTATAGGGGACAGGAATATATATTTGAAACGCATCTGCAATTACCTCGCCGTTGAAAACTTTTCGGTGCAGCTGATTTGCAGGCATGATCACGGGATCGATGCGCATGAATTTGACCCCAGCATTACCCTTTATACCCTCGCGTCAGGCAGGCTGGTAAAAAAAATCCCCGCAATACGCCGCATAATCCAGGAGATTAAGCCAGATTATATTCATTTTCAATATCTTACAAAAGACATACTGCTGGCGTTGTTGGTTCATCACAGGATTAACATAATTGCCACACCCTGGGGAAGCGACCTGAATGTTTTTACCAGGAACATATTTAACCGGATCGTGATGAACCTGGGATTGCTTTTTTGTGACAAGATCCAGATGATTTCCGGGGGAATGACAATGAAGATCATGCAGCAATTCAGGTTCATCAGCCGGAAAAAGCTACATGAAATTTCGTGGGGCATTGACTATCAACTATTCCATTATGCCGACGAAAAGAAAATGGAATACTGGCGGGAAAGGCTGAAGCTGGACGGTTCATCGGTAGTAATATTAAACTATCGCAATCACAGACCGCTGTATAACCATCATACCCTGATCAGAAGCCTGCCCGGAGTGATTGACAGGATTCCATCCGTGAAGTGTATTTTTACCCGTGGTAATTGTGACCGGGAATATCTTGAAAGCAGCAGACAGCTGGTTCAGCAGCTCAACCTTGATGAGCACGTGGTTTTCCTGGATGAATGGATACCGGATGATCTATTGCCTGCCCTGATCAATCTTGCCCACATTGTTGTATCCATCCCCTTATGCGACGGATTGCCCGCCACCGTCCTGGAAATCATGGCAACCCATGCCATACCCGTTGTCGGTGATCTGCCGGAATACGCATCATTTTTTGAAGAGGGCGTGAACGGCCGTGTGCTGAAGCGGCTCAGGGATCATGAGGAGCTTACAGGACTGCTGTTGGATTGCATAGACAATTTGACGGCATACCGCACACTTTATTCGAAGAATAATAACGACTATGTCAGAGAACATCAAAACTGGGATTTGCAGAAAATACGAATGAAAGAATTGTATTCAGGCTGACCCCGGTTTTTAACCCTGTCCCGATGAATAAAATTGAAAAGGTAATTGATCTGCTGAAGTTCTATATTCAATATCCCTATGCGATTGGAATATGGATCAACAGAAAAATACGGATGCCCGGCGTGAAGAAAAAAGGGCTGAAATACCTGGACCCGAACTATATATTCTTTGAGAAGTTTGATCAGTATTCCGTCATATTTGACATCGGGTGCGGATATGAGGCTGAATTATCGCAGTATTTGATCGATCATTACCATATCAGGAAGGCGTTTGCCGTCGATCCGACGGAGAAGCATGCTTCGGCCCTCAGAGAAATTCAACAGCGGCACGGGGACAAATTTACCCACCTGAAATATGCGGTGGCCGCAAAGGAATCGGACCTGGAATTCTTTGAGACCCTTGAAAAAGAAAGCGGCTCTTTGTTGTCAGACCACCAGAATATCAGGAATGACCATATCCGCAGTTATAGGGTTAAGGCTGTAACCCTTGACGGACTGTTGGATATCGCTTCGTGCAAACGGGCAGCCTTTGTCAAGATCGATATTGAAGGAATGGAATTTGCCTTGTTTGACAGCATGCAACCGGAAACGATGAAACGGTTTGACCAGATATTTGTGGAATTTCACCATCATAGCGTGAAATCTTTTCATGAACGGGATACCCGGAGAATAGTAAAAAAACTGGAAGCCTTCGGCCTGCATTATTTTACGCTTGATAAGATCAATTATTTATTCTATTGGTAAAGGAGCCATGGTAGGCCTGCATATTTTTTCCGACATCAGCGGCATAGATCAATCCCTGGACCCATCAGCCCCACTTCAATTGGAGAACTGGCACGGGAAGAGTGAAATTTTCGGCAACGGGCGGCTTTCCCTGTACTATTCGTTTTATAAGGGATACCCGGTGACTCATTATAGCGATGACGAATGGGTCGTCATTTATGAAGGCATGATCTACAACCGCACGGAGGAAGAGGTTTTCAGCTTTTGCAGGTCTGTCGGGGGCAGCCGTTGTGAGCCTTCCTCCCTCAGGGATAAGATAGGCGCTTTTGTCGAATCATCCGACGGCGATTTTATACTGCTGATCTTTCATAAGGCAACGGGCGACTGCATCCTTTTCAATGATTACCTTGGCCGGCTTCCCTTTTATTATTATGTCGACTCTAAACGTTTTGTCGGAGGACGGTCCGTCCCCTTTTTGCTGCATAATATGCCCCGGATAAGCATCGACAGGAATGCCCTGACGGAATTTCTGCTGACTGAATTTATGATCGGGGAAAAAACATTTTTCAACGGTGTGAAGCGATTGTCCCCGCATG
>CAYMJH010000103.1:0-12545 GCA_964390385.1 uncultured Bacteroidales bacterium
GTCACTATTAATGGAAAGCATATTGTTTCGAATAATAATAAAGGAGTAGTGGCTGCCTTTGAGCAGGTGACAGGCAAGAAGATCATCATTCCGCCCAATTTCGACGTCACCGGGGCTATCGGAATGGCCATGCTGGCCAGGGAAAAGATCAGGGAAGGCGGAACAACCATGTTTAAAGGTTTTGATGTACGCAACGTTCCCTTTTCACTGGACAAGTTTACCTGCAAAAGCTGCACCAATCACTGCGAAATCAGGATGGTCAAGATTGAAGGGGAAAGCAAACCCCTGTATTATGGAGGAAGGTGCGAAAAATATGAAGTCGACTCCAGGAAGAGAAAAACGGACGACATCCCGAACCTCTTCGTTGAACGTGAACGCCTGCTGTTGGGCGATTATGATGAAAATAAGAACAAAGGCAGCCTTTCCATCGGCATCCCGAGGGAACTCATGCTGTATTACCAGGAATTTCCCTTCTGGAGAACTTTTTTTACGCGCCTGGGATTTCAGGTAGTGCTTTCAGAACACACCAACCGGAATATCGTTACCCGTTCGCTCGAAATGCTTACCTCCGAAACCTGTTTCCCGGTTGAGGTAATGCATGGCCATATAATGGACCTCCTCGATAAAAATGTGGACCATATTTTTATTCCTTTTATTATTAACAGCCGGGCCGCAGCCGATAATCCCACCTCCAACTGCAACTGCCCATGGATCCAGACCTACCCCTTTATGGTCCGCGCTGCCCTGGCGCGTAATCCCGGGAAAGACAAACTGCTGATCCCTGCCCTTCATCCGCGCTATTTTGAAAGGGTTTTCATCAAAGAGATGTCCGCCTTCATGAAGGAGCAATTCGGCACCTCAGCGGGCGAAGTCAAAAAAGCACTTTATCTTGCACGTGAAGAGCAGAACAGATTTGAGAGTGCCCTGGTCAGTCGCGGAAGGGAAATCCTTGATAACCTGCCCGAAGACAAGGAGGCTATGGTAGTGTTGGGGCGGCCATACAATACCGGCGATCCAGAGCTCAACCTGAGACTGGTGGAAAAGTTGATCAACCAACAGGTGCTGCCTATCCCCCTCGACTTTCTTCCGCTCCATGAGGAAAATATTTTCGATGATTTTCCGAATATCTATTGGCCCAATGGAAGAAAGATCCTGGCCGGAGCCAGGATCATCGCAAAAGACGAACGGTTGCACGGTGTTTATATTGGCAATTTCCGTTGCGGTCCCGACTCCTTCCTTCAGCACTTTGTGACAGAAGTGCTGAAAGGTAAGCCGACCCTGCATCTTGAAATTGACGAGCATTCGGCGGATGCCGGACTCATTACAAGGCTGGAAGCCTTTCTGGACAGCATCAGGAAAAAGGACAGGAAAAAAAGCGGGAAAAAGCCGGCTATCAGCCGCGATTTCAAACAGGCAACACCGGCTAAGGACAGGATCCTTTACTGGCCTTACATGCATGACGGCTCATATATTGCGGCTGCAGCAGCCCGCAGCTGCGGCATCGAGTCCTATGCAGACCCACCAAGACCTTGATATCGGCAGAAAGTATACCTCATCCAAAGAATGCTTCCCGATGATCTGCACCACCGGATCCTTTGTCAAGAAATTGCTGGAACCCGGAGTGGATGAAAAAAGGGTCAGCTTTTTCATGCCCGACCATAATGGTCCCTGCCGATTCGGCCAGTATAACCAGCTTCAGAAAGTTATTTTTGACCGGTTGGGCAAGAAGCATGTGAAGATCGTTTCGCCCTCCAATGACGGTTCCTATTCCGATATCACCCCGGGCAGCGGCACAAAATTCAGATTCAACGCCTGGAAGGGATTTGTGGCTTTTGACCTCCTTCGCAAGCTTCAGCAACAGACCAGGCCCTATGAGGAAATCAAGGGAGAAACCGACAGGGTCTATCGTGAATCGCTCGACAAGATCGTCCGGAGTGTTGAGAACAATGCCAAAGGATTAGCGGAAGTGCTGCAGGAAGCGGAAATCAAATTCAAACTGATTGAACGGCTCGATATTCCCCGCAAACCTGTGGTATCCATTGTGGGAGAGATCTTTATGCGCGACAACCGTTTTTGCAACGGTAATATCGTCGAAAGACTGGAATTACTCGGGGCGGAAACGCTCATGTCACCCTTCTCCGAATGGTTTATATATTCAACCTACCGGTATACCCGTGACAGCCTATGGAAAGGAGATAACATGGGTATTCTGAAATCCAAAATACAGGCCTTGTCACAGCATGTTTCCTACGAAAAGCTCCTGCGTGCGGTGGAAGAACTTGTCGACACCGAAAAAGAGGTTCCGCTGGACACGATGCTGAAGCTTGCATCGCCATACGTACACAAAGACTATGACGGCGACCCGGTGATCGCCATAGGCACAGCGGCAGGCCTTGCCCGAAAAGGCGTTTCAGGGATCTGCAACATCCTGCCTTTCACCTGTATGCCCGGCACGCTGATTTGTTCCGTTGCCGATATGTTCCGGAAAGACCATAACAACATCCCCTGGGTTGATTATGCCTATGACGGTCAGGATGACGCTTCGCTCGAAACAAGACTCCAGGCCTTCATGTACCAGGTGAAGGAATATCAGATGAATCATTTGGCCGATACCGGCATGGTGCAGATGAATGCAGATAGGCAGCGCTAAGCAGGAATCCAACTTTTGGTCTTTTGTATGATTCAACGTGACTATATCCTCCGCATGATCGAAATGCTTGTGCAGGCAATTGCGGCCATTTTAAAGCTCATTAAAACGGCAAACCTGCGTCAGGCTTCGCAGCAACTGCAAAATGCCTACCATATGGCTTTTCAGCACGAAGCCCTGAAGCTGAAGACTCTCCCTGAAGAGGGACTGGTTGACACCCTGTTGCAGGAATACTTGTATACCACAGGACACCTGGAGATGCTGGCTGAGTTATTCTATGCCGATGCCGAGTTGCTGCTGGCTGAAAATAAAATTTCAGAAAGCCTGTCATATTACCGCAAATCACTCACCCTGCTGGAATATATTGATAATGAATCGAAGTCCTATTCCCAGGAAAGGCAGGACAGGATGAGGACAATCAGGGAAAGGCTGGAAAATGAGAGCTTGAAGATTTGATTAAATCAGGAATTGTAAGATTGAAATGGGCTGACAAGCAAGCTATAGAACAGAGAAATTTCTATTGCCCCGGGCTTCAGCCTGGATATAAAGATTAAATTCATGCCCTTCGGGTATTTCATCATTAATGCTTTCTTCCGATTAAGGCCAGCACCCCGTTAATGAAGGCCAACGGATGCACCGGATTCCCCGGAATGTATAAATCCACAGGGTATTTTTCAAGGAAGGATCGGTCAACGTCCGGACTGCCGGCAAATAATCCACCGCTGATGGCGTCGGTACCCGCAAGGATGATAACCTTCGGATACGGTATGGCATCGTAAGTTAACTGCAGCGCCGCGGCCATATTTTTACTGATGGGGCCAGTAATGACAACGCCATCGGCGTGACGCGGAGAGGCGACAAATTCAATCCCAAACCTTCCCATGTCAAAATTCACGTTGCCGGCTGCATTGAGCTCCCATTCACAGCTGTTGTCACCGGCTGCAGAAACCTGCCTCAGTTTGAGTGAACCACTGAAAAGTTTGCGGACTTCCTTTCTGACCTTACCGGCTTCGAGCTTCACCGGTTCATCGACACCTTCATGGATGATCAGACTTTCCCTGACATTGGACGCCAATTTATAGTCCTTCGTGAAGGATATCTTTGACGGAAAGGCGTGCCGGCATTCCCCGCAGAAAAGGCATTTCCCCATGTCGAGGGTGACCGGATCGGGGGTGATCGCACCCACAGGGCAGCATTTTACTAGTGCTGCAGTATCCACTTTTTCCGTCGAGATCACCGGCCTGCCGCGAAAAATACCCGGCACTTCCGCTGTGGTGACATCCGGAATGAACTGTTTTCCCTGGTGCAGCAATATTTTTATTTCCGAAAACATCCTTGTAGAGTATTTGTTGATTTGTTGATTTGTAGATTTACTTTTAATTTCAATCTGTAAACCTGTCAATCTGTAAACTATTCACTTCTCGTTTTTAGTTTTTCACTGCATCACAAATCGTGCCCGCAATAGCTCAAATTAAAACTTTTATTACAGATCGGGAAATCGGATATGTCATTGTTCCTTACAGCCAGGGCAAGCGCCATCCAGTTGTGCAGCGACGGGTCCTTGATGCTGTACAATGCCAGTTCCCCTGAATGATCCGTTATGGCACAATGGCAGATCTCTCCACGCCAGCCCTCAGTGAGTGAAATTGCCAGTGAATCGGCTTTCGGTCGGGGGAGCGGGTAAATCTGAGAGTCAGTTTCAGGCAGATGTTCCAAAAGACTCCTGATGTACTTAACAGACTGGTTGACTTCGAGCTTGCGCACCTGCATTCTGGAGTATACATCGCCATGGTGTTTGATAATGGGCTGGTGAGGTATGCCGGTATACAGCAGATACGGATGGGTCCACCGGATATCACGGATCAGGCCCGATGACCTTGCGGCCATCCCGACAGCTCCGATCCCGATCGCCTGTTCCGTTGTTACAATGCCTGTTCTTTCCATCCGGGCCAGCACACTGGGCAGGGTTTTGGTCCGCTGATACATGGCATTGAAATCAGGCTCGAATGTATCAAATAAACGCAAAAGGGCTTCTTTAATATCTTCCGTTAGTGGATGTTGATTTTTTCCGGCTCTGATCAGCCCTTTTGCCAGGCGGTTTCCGCACCATTGCTGAAAGGTATTGATGACCGGGGTTCGCAATCGTCCGAAAACCGAACTTCCCAGCTGATAGGCCACGTCGGTGCATAGTGCGCTCAGATCACCCGTATGGATGGCAATGCGTTCCAGCTCCGAGGCAACCGTTCGTGCAATCCGGATGTCTTCACCGGCACTGAAACCGCACAAGCTTTCCCACAGGTTGGCAAAAGCCACGGTATGCCCTATGGTGCTGTCGCCGGCAATGCTTTCGGCAAGCAGGTTCCGCTTCAGCAGGTCGTTATGGGTGATGAAGAGCTGTTCAACGCCACGGTGCTGATAACCCAGCTGTATCTCAAGATGGAGGATCTGTTCCCCGTTACAGATGAACCTGAAATGTCCAGGCTCAATAACACCTGCGTGAACCGGACCCACACCCACCTCATGCAACGCTACATTATCGATGCCATAAAAAGGATAGTTCTCAGGGGTTGAATGCTGGTCAGCCCGGTCGACGGGATATCTCAAAGGCTTTAACCAGGGGTGATCGGCGTATGCCACTCCGTATTTTTCATGCAGATCTCTTTCAAAGCAATGAAATGACAAGTGACGGGCTGTGAAGGAAGGGCAAGAAATGCCTGTTTCAGCGGAGATCTCGGAAGAACTGACCAGCATAGTTCCCTCCGCATCACTGGCCATGCAGCAGAACAACCTGATCCGGTCGTCTCTTTTCCATCCGAAGTAATTGACGCAGTGGAAATCGGGGTCAGCGACCAGTGCCGTATTCAAACCGAGAAATTCATCATAGGGGATCACCGGGATCCCCTGAAGGGAAATGCACTGATTGTTTCTGACTTTGATGGTGTTGTCCATTTCAGCTTTTCAGTTTAGAATTTCATTGAGGCAGGCTGCTGATGGCGGCCCTGATCAGTTCCACCAGCCTGCCCGGGGGCATTAACCCGATATAGATCACCAGGATCAGTAATAGATACTGGCTCACGGTTTCGGAGAAAGGAATGGGTTCCCTATTGGCGGGATCAAATGTTATAGGTTTAATGAACAGCATTTTAAAGACATTTTTGCCAAGGGCCCAGATAATGAAAGTAAGCAGGACAATCACAAGGATCAGTATCCAGAGATCCCCGGCCTCAAAAACCGAACGAAAAACCAGGAATTCACTGATGAACAAACCCGACGGCGGCATGGCCGTTATCACAAAATAGGCCAGCAGCAATACAATGGCCCCGCTGATATGGTGCCTGAAATAGTCGCCGACATCATAAACGCTTTTACTGCCGTAGGTCCGGTAGATCTGCCCGAACTGGAAAAACAGCGCCGGCTTGGCAAAGGAATGCAGGATCAGGTGAAGAATGGCCGCATAATAGCCAATGCCGCCTGCGGCCATCCCCAGCATTACGATACCCATATGTTCGACACCGGAATAAGCCATTATTCTTTTGATATTCTTGACCCTTATCATATACACCGTGGCGACGAAGATGGAAAGGATAGCGGAAATAAGGAGGACCTTATTGGTCCAGGCAAATATGCCGCTGTGGCTGGTGATTTCATAGTACCGGAAGATGCCGATGAAGCCGACGTTCATGACAACGCTGGCCAGCAAGGCCCCTGCAGGATAGGGAGCTTTATCCTTGGCATCAATGCCGGCAGTGTACATGGGAACAAGTCCGGCTTTGGCTGTAAAACCGGTAAAAATGAACAGGAATGATAATTTGAGCCAGAATTCATCAAGTTTGGGAGCATTGTTGGAAAGAACAGTGTAAAAAAGATCCTTGATGCCCGCCTGCTGAACCGCGACCGTGGTGAATAGAATGCCGATAAATACAAGGGTTATGCTGATGGAACAGATAAAGATATATTTCCAGGTTCCTTCCAGCGTCAGTTTGTTCCTGCGGTGATATATAAGGGCCGAAGCACTCAGTGTGGTCAGCTCTACAAACACCCAGGTGATACCCATATGATTGGAAAGGTAAGCGGCACTTAGGGCGGCGTTCAGAATCACCATGGCGGCATAGAACATACCCTGTTCGCGGGGCTTGTAAGGGTGTTTCCTGAAATATACGAAACTGTGATAAAAGGCCGGCATGCATACAATGCTCAGTACAAAAAGAAAGATCACGGCAAGGGCGTCCGGGGTAAAATAAACCATCTGGGTAACATCCAGGTGTTTATATTCATAAAGGGTAAGAACCCATTGCAGCATGATGAAAGCCAGGGTCAGAACAACACTGGCCGTGTGGTTTTTCAGCAGATACAGTAAAACAGCAATCAGCAATGCACCGGATAAGTATAATCCTATCATAATAAACGGATCAGATTAATCTTTTAAACTTCTTAATTGCTCTATATCCTGTTCTTCAAAAACATCGCCGATCTTGTCCGCAAAAATCCCCAGCAAGATCACGCTCACGAAAATATCGAGCAAAATACCCGTGTTGACGATCATGGGCATTTCACTTCCCACGGCAAGGGACAACACAAAAACCCCGTTTTCGATCACCAGGTATCCCATTACATGGGTGATGATCTTCCGGCGGGTAATGATGATGTATAAGCCCGTGAAGAGTGCGGAAAGTGCAACAATGAAAAATATCTGCCTGATATGAGTTCCCCTTATGGTATAAGTGAGAAAGAAGGAACCAAGGATGATCAATGTCACGATAACCACCGATATGAAATTGGAAACATAAGGCTCCTGTTCACGGGTTATTTTATTGCGTATGAGGATATAACGGAGAAAATAAGGGATGGCAACGGCTTTGATAATAATGGTTTCCAGCAACACAAAGATGAGGTTGCCCAGTTTGATTTCGATCAGTTCAATAAAGGCCACACCGAAAAGGATCAGTCCCTGGAAGGCAATGATCCGGATATAGGTAATCAGCCGGTTAGCCATTGCAATATATATCAGGCTTATGGTAAAGGTGATTAACAGAATGTTGATCATATTGCTGCCGGTTTACATTAAATAAGTTTGCCCAGTATTAACAATACACCGATAAAAATCAGCAGTGAAACCGAGGTGAACATCACGATGAACTGAGGATTATGATTCATCCTGAACCGCGCACTGAACGATTCGACTACTCCTATGGTAAAAGCAAAAGCAAGTTGCACCCCAATGTATATGGGGATGGAATAATACCATTGGAATCCCGGGGTCAGAAAAAAATTCGCAATAATGGCACCATACAAGGCAAATTTAAGATTCACGGCGTACAGCACCAGTCCCAAGTCATAACCACTGTTATCCAGGATCATCACTTCGTGGATCATGGTCAGCTCAAGATGGGTTTTCGGATCATCGATGGGCATACGGCTGTTCTCTACCAGGGCAATGATGCCCAATACGAAGGCAGCCAGCATGCCGATGCCGTAAGAGATATACGATCCGAAATGCAGCGCCCCGAAGATGCCTGCGAAGGAAGTATAGCCGGTTAGAAGGGCGAACGATCCCATAAGGATGAAAAAGGCCGGTTCGATCAGCATCGAATAAAGGGCTTCACGGCTGGCTCCCATCCCCTCAAAACTGCTGCCCGTATCGAGTGCGGCAAGGATCATGAAAAATTTTCCCAGGGCCAGCATATAGGCAAAGAATACAAAATCACCGTCAAAGGACAGGATTCCTTTGTAATTGCCAAAGGGAACAAAAAGAACGGACATCAGGATGGTGGCCAAATAAACGGTTGGGGCTGCCTGAAAGATGAAACTGCCGGTTTCACTGAAGACTGAGCCTTTCCGCAGCAAACGGTAAATGTCCTTCAGGGGCTGAAACAATCCCGGTCCTTTTCTTCCCGAAAATATGCTTTTCGTGCGGATGATGATGCCGGTAAAAACAAGGCTGTTGAGGATGATCAGCAAAAAGCTCAGCGATCGCATATTACAGTTGTTTAAGCACTTTTGACAGGGTTTGAATGGCGTCGATAATAAGGGGTACGGCAATAATGATAACAATAAAGACGACCCCGTACAACACATAAAACTGAACCCTTCCGTTCTGAAGGAATTTGAATTTTCCCAGGAAGGCTTTCACGTTTCTGACAGGCCGGTCAATCAATCCGGTTTCAATTTTGTCATGAATATGGGTTTCCGAATAAGAGGGCAGGGATAGGTCCGGTTTAATCATCTCATTCTTCCCTTTGCTTGTTTTAACCAGGGGTCTGATTAGCTTCGCATAGGTACGCACATAGGAAGTGGCTGTATACTGCAGTTTGGGTGACGCGGATGTGTAACCGCAACCCCAGGTGGGCTGGAGTTGGGAAGGCCGGCTCAATGCAGCCAGTTTTCTGACTACGTACAAAAGGATAATAAGCAGTATAAGGCCCCATACAGCCAGGCTGATCCGTTGCATGACTGACACAAGTTCCCCGCGGCCCGGCGATAAGGCCAGGCCTGAAAACAAATCCACCGGTTTTCGGAGCAAGGAAATGAACGGCCCGGGAAACAAACCGATGAGCAGGATGAAAAAAGCGGTAAGCACCTGGGGAAAAAGTGTAGGAAAATCTGATTCGTTCATGGGTTCAGGATACTGACTGCGGGCTGTTCCCAGGAAGATAATGCCAAAAGCCTTGGTGAAGCAGAGTATGGCCAGGCCGCCGATCAGCGTAAGACCCAATATGGCCAGTACAAAGGCAGGTGACAGGGTATGGCCGGTGCTGACAGCCTTGAAAAGGCCGGAGTATATCAAAAACTCGGAAATAAATCCGTTGAAAGGCGGCAATCCGCATATGGCCAGGGCTGCAATCAGAAACAACAGGGCTGTTTGGGGCATTTTTTTAATAATACCCCCCATGCGTTCTATATTAAGGGTGTGCGTGGCCTGGTAAACGGAACCGGCTCCGTAAAACAGCAGCGATTTAAAAAGCGAATGATTCAGGGTATGAAGCAAGGCACCCGCGTAACCGGCAAAGGTAAGGTAGGCATTGTTCAGTCCGCTGCCGATCGTTCCCAGGCCAATGCCAATACCGATGATCCCTATATTTTCAATACTGTGATAGGCCAGCAGCTTTTTAATGTTATGCTGAACGGTTGCCAGCATAACGCCATAGATACCGGTAAGAACAGACAGGATAAGGATAATGATGCCCAGCAGCAGATGATTGTCGTGGATGAGCAAAAGCATCCTGAGTATACCGTAGATGCCTGTTTTGATAAGGACTCCGGACATCATGCCCGACACATGCGAAGGCGCGGCGGGATGCGCATGGGGCAGCCAGGTATGAAAGGGGACAAAGCCGGCTTTGATGGCAAAACCCACAAAGAAGACAAAAAACAACAGTATGCCGGTGGCTTCAGTACCAAAAGCACTGTACTGGCCAATAGCCGACATGACGAAGGTGCCCGTATGAGCATAAACCCATATGAAGCCTATGGTGAGAAAAAGGATGCTGACATGCGATTGGATGAGATAATTGATACCGGCTTTCAGGGTTTCCATCTTGCCATGTTCAAAAATCACCAGGATAAACGAGGTCAATGCCATGATTTCCCAAATGCACAGAAAGGCCAGACTGTTTTGAATGAAGTAGATGCCCGTAAGGGCAAAGTGGTTCAGGAGGTAACTGATGTAATGAAGGCTCAGATTGGCAGGCTGTCCCTGAAACTTTTTGAGGTACTGGCGTCCATACCATATACCGGTAAAGGCGGTGAAATTTGTCAACAGGATAAACCAGGCGGAGAGGCCGTCAATGCGAACGGGAATATTACCAAAAACAAGGCCGCCATTGATATTCTCCAGGTAGGCGTTCCCCATCAAAGCGCCGGCTGCTGTCCATGAGCTTACCAGTGCCCCGGCCAGAACGCCCAGCAAGGCAACAAGACCTTTGGTTCTTTCGTTGACCAGAACGGTGGCAATGGCGGAAACAAACAGCGTAATGACCAGAATAATGCTCATGCAGTGTTCTATTACAGATTAATTCAATGTCATATAACTAATTCTACCCGGGATTTTGGAAATGGTCAATGGTCAATGGTTAATGATTAATGATTAATGGTTAAAAGTTGCTGCGCCCACCGTAGCCTGAACAGGTTTTGTGCGCTGGCGGCGAAGGTGGGTCGGTGGTATGTGGTGATGGTTGTGATGGTTGTGATGGTTATAATTGTTGTAAGGGTTGTAATAGTTGTTATGGTTGTGATGGTTGTGATGGTTGTGATTGTCGGTTGTCGGTTGTTCTTTGATCTATATTCTGACGATTTCAGCCCCCAGCGCATTCAGCCTTTCATCGATTCTTTCATAACCCCTGTCGATCTGGTCGATATTATGGATGGTGCTGGTCCCGTCTGCCGAAAGGGCTGCAATAAGCAGGGCCACGCCGGCCCGGATATCCGGGGATGTCATGGTGGTGGCACGCAGGCGGATATGATTATCCAGTCCGATCACCGTTGCCCGGTGGGGATCACAGAGGATGATCTGGGCTCCCATATCAATGAGTTTATCGACAAAGAAAAGGCGGCTCTCGAACATTTTCTGGTGGATCAGGACGCTGCCTTTGGCCTGGGTTGCCACCACCAGTATCACGCTCAGCAGGTCGGGCGTGAAACCGGGCCAGGGAGCATCATCAATGGTCATGATGGAGCCGTCGATAAAAGTCTCCACCTCATAGTGATCCTGGGCAGGAATGTATAAGTCATCGCTTCTTCTTTCCATGGCAATGCCCAGCCGCCTGAAAGTGTCGGGGATAAGACCCAGGTTTTCAAACCCGGTGTTTTTAATGGTGATTTCCGAATGCGTCATGGCAGCCAGTCCGATAAACGACCCCACTTCGATCATATCCGGCAACAGGGTATGTTCACAACCGTTCAGGGTTTCCACTCCTTCTATGGTAAGCAGGTTGGAACCGATGCCTTGTATCCGCGCACCCATGGAAACCAGCATCCTGCATAACTGTTGTACATAAGGCTCACAGGCGGCATGATACAGGGTTGTGGTACCCCTGGCCAGCGCGGCAGCCATGACAATATTGGCGGTTCCGGTCACAGAAGCCTCATCCAGCAGCATATAACAGCCCTTTAACTGACCTGCCTCCAGTTTATAAAAAGAATCGCGGGGCTCATAAACAAAACTTGCGCCCAGGCTGATCATGCCGTTGATATGGGTATCCATCCTCCGCCTTCCGATCTTGTCGCCTCCCGGCTTGGGGATGTAAGCTTTCCCGAATCGGGCCAGCAAGGGACCGACGATCATAACGGAGCCCCGGAGGTTCGCGCTTTTTTTCCTATAGTCCTCGGAAAGCAGGTATTCGATATTCAGTTGCCGGGCTTCAAAGGAGTAGTCGGCATGGGACAAACGCGATACTTTAACGCCCATGGCCTGCAACAGGTCGATGAGGTTCCTTACATCCAGGATATCCGGGATATTCCGCAGGGTTACCTTTTCTGGCGTGAGCAGGGTGGCTGAAATAACCTGCAAGGCTTCATTCTTGGCACCTTGTGGAACAATTTCACCTTTCAGATGTTTTCCACCGGTTACTTGAAAAGATGCCATAGGGAAGTGGATTAAATGCGCTGCTTCTTTTCGTTGCGGGGCACAAATTTCTTTTTCTGCTTCTGAAAATCTTTCTGATCACTGAGTTTGACCCCTTCCTTCAGCCTGATCCTCTTGCCGGAGAGTTCTTCGAGATCGGCACCGATAATGGCATCGGTAACGGAATCTCGGTTCCAGGCCAGGTAGGATTTCTTCATCTGATTGGCAATCAGCTTAATCAGGTTTTCCTTGTCCTCTCCCTCGGGAAGTTTTATAGCCTCTTCAATTAACCGTTCGATGATCTTACCGTAATGCCTGAACCTGATCTGATTGGTGTTG
>CAYMJH010000104.1:0-12388 GCA_964390385.1 uncultured Bacteroidales bacterium
CGCCGTGAACTGTCCTTTCCCCATGGGAAACCTCTTGACGAGGTTTTGTGTCTTAATGATTTCCATTGATTTGAGTTTATTAATGATTCCAAACTATCATCACCTGGATCCCCTTTCCGGCAAATAAATTTCCCGCATCTTCCTGCAGCGGGATCTGATAATCTTTAGGATTCCAGAAACCCATAAAATACAGTGATATCCTGTTGAATTGTTTTTGCCAGTTAATGAAATTATAGAATGCATCATGGGTCCAGTCATAAAATACAATGGCACCCAGGTTATCAAACAAGCCTATGGGATAGGACAGGGACAATCCCGTAAAGGCTGTGGTATTGGAGAATGTAAAAGGTTTTTTGTCATAAGACATAATCAATTGCTCGATAATCACATTTAGTCCGTTGCCCAGGCCAAAAGTATAGTCCAACCCCGCGTTCAGGATCTCCTGGTTGGTAAACGAACCAATATCCTTTCCCTTTCTGATCCAGCTGCCTTCCACCCAAAGCCCTATGCCCAGATCCCATTTGCCGTCAAGCCCGATGCGGTTTTCAGGGATTTCAGCATAGGGGGTAAAGAGGCTGTCCGGGCTCCGGGTATCCGCCATGCGGAAGTGATACGTAAGTGCCGCTTCACCTTTGGGAACCGGACTTTGAAACCTTCCCCCGAATTCAGGCCAATGCCGGTTGGTTTTACCGATCTCCCAGGTTTTGGGATCTTCATTCCCGTATAATCCCCAGAGCCAGAGATTGGCATTATTCGGAAAATAATAGCGGACCAGCAGTCCCCAAACTCCGTCGGTAAGCTGCAGCGGATCGCGCGGATCGAGCTTGTCAAACCACATCAGCGGTCTCAGCATGGAGGCCGATCCGAAATTGATTTTCTGCAATCCGAGGCGCACCTCAAACCGGGTGGTCGAATACCTTGCCCACATCCGGTAGGGTTTGATTTTTCCATCCGCATGAGCGGTATCGAAAGGATGAAAGCCCGCCAGACCATTAATATTTGCCGATGCTTCGAAATCAATAAGCCTGTTATCCGGCAGCTGAATGCTGTAGTTCAGCTGGGGAATATATCGCCCCCCGAAGAATACCGGCATGGCAATATCGGGATTATAAAGCGCCCAGGCTGACATCTGACCTTTGAATTGCAGGCTGTCCTGTGCCATCCCCCAGCATACAGAGAAAGCAAATGGTATAATAAACCCTATTTTGCCAATCTTTTGCATTGTTTTAGCCTATTCATGAGGCGATATCCCGTACATGAAAAAGTTGACGATTTCCAGCATAATCTCTTTCGGACTTGGGTAAAGCGCTGATAATTGCTTATCGTTATATATTTCACCCAGTTTTTGCGCCATATAAAAATAGAATTCGGGCTTCATATCGCTGCGAAAATATCCTTTCTGCTGCGCCTGCCTGAAATCATCCATCAGGATGGCCCACATCTTTCCGGTCTTTTCTTCAATATAGGAATTCAGGCCAAGACCGGGGTTGCTATAAAAATCGCTCAGGAATTCCCGGCTGATGTCATGCGTGCCATCAATTTTCATCTGAATCAGTTTCTTTATCTTATCAGCAGCCGCACTATCATCAGCCATGATGCTTCTGAACTGCTTCACACCCTCATCCACCACATCATCGAAAACCGTCTTGGCCAGCTCAAGCTTATTGGGGAAGAACCGGTAGAAGGTCATCTTGCTGACCCCTGATTTCCTGCAGATCTCTTCCACCGATACCCGGCGGAAGCCGTGCTTCCAGAAAAGCTCCCGGGCGGTTTGAAGCAGGTCATGGTATTTCTTATGCTTGATCTTATCCTCCATGGGGAACATAATAAATATTATACAAATATACGTATTTTGATTATTTTTACAATATTCGTAATATTATTTATAATTAGTATATTAAACTTATTGATTATCAGCAGGAATTTTCCTAGATTTGAAGTCCTGACTTCCCATTCGTTTATTTTGTAATAACCCTCATCATGAAAAAGGTTATTGTAATCCTTTGCAACTTGCTCCTGTATTATTCTATTACCTCTGCCCAGCATTATCAAACGGTTTATGCTGACAGGATTGCTTATTTCAGTGGGGTCTCAGGCAATATTAAATGCGTCCGGATTGACTCCGTAAATGGGACGACATTTTTTCCATTCAAGAACATACAAATTAACGACAATGGCTGTTTAACACCCTATGGTCCATCCTGGATAGGTGAAAAAGTGGTCGTAAACGACTCCATGAACCTGTTTTATAACAGGGAAAAGGAGGAGATTACTATAAAGACCAATGCCGTGTTGAATGAAAGCTGGACAGTGTATCATGCTGCCGACTCCACAACCATTATAGCCACTGTGCTTGATACGTCCACAACATCGTTTCTTGGACAACATGACAAAGTTAAGACAATTGTATTTCAGGCATACAACAAACACATGGTTCCTAAGGAACACCCGGTGAATACGAGTTCCATTTTAATCAGTAAAAATTTCGGCTTTATTAGAACACTAAATTTTTACGTTTTTCCTGATCTTGAAATCTATTATCCACCCTATGGTCTGGACGAATATAACCTGATTGGATTATCTGAGCCGAAACTTGGAATACAGAATCTCACCTCGTTTGACATATATGACTTTCAGGTGGGGGATGAAATTCATGTTTCTTTTACTTCAAGTCAGTGGGGATGCGGAAATATTGACAGAACCCTGCAAAGGAAAACCATAACAAGATACCTTTCGAGAACTGATTATGAGGATTCCATTATATATGATATTGAAATATGGAGGAGTGAGCAAACCATATTGACTGATACCAATATATATTCCTATAGACACTTTACAGCAAAATCATTGATTTTACGCGATACCATGCTTGAATATCTGCCCGATGAACCAATCATAACAGATTACGAAGCACATGCGCTCTATATGACAAATGGCACAAATTTGTCAAAAACTGATCCGCTCTACAGTAGTTCGGTGATTGTACGAGGGAATGACAGCTGTTGGGTCGAAATGGTGGTGGATGGATGCATGCCAGCCTATACCTATTATAAAGGACTTGGCGGACCTTATTACAGTTGCAGTGAATTTATCTGTATGGGAGGAAAAAATTGTGCTTTAGTCTATTATAAAAAAGGCTCCAATACCTGGGGAACACCCCTGGTCATTTCTGCGGCAAATGATTTCAGCAATAATCCCGAACTAGCAATCTACCCTAATCCTGCAAAGGATAAAATCACCCTTACGATTCATGCAGCCCGCCTGCCCATTGTATTTGAACTGATCGATCTGAGCGGGAGGAAGATCATGCAAAGAGTGATTCATTCCGAAATCACATCACTCAACCTGGATGAAAACCTGGTAGGGATTTATCTGCACAGGATGACTGATAATAAAGGATGGATAAGTTACGGAAAGGTGGTAGTGGAATAACCTGATTATGAGTTTTTAGTTTGAATTATCACCTTCTTTTATCCACCCCCTTGTTCCCCCGCCAGCGGGGGATAATTCTTCGCTCATCCTTACCTGCAATTAATAATCTTGTCTCCTTGAAGAATGAAAAAATTTGCATGTTTACCAATGTTTGCAAAAGGATAGCTGGTGAGCTGTCCCCCGCTGGCGGGGGTGCAGGGGGTGGACTTACAGATTTCAGTTCGCGGGTACGCTCCTGAAATCTGAGTCTCATTAACACAAATGGGAACCATTCTTTCAAATAGTTCCCATTCCACATCCAAAAACCGTAGTTTTTTTCCGCGCCAGGTTACTGTTATTGTGGCCGGCTGCGCCTGCTGATCGGGGACCAGTGGTTTGCAACCCGTGGCTTTCGGGCGGTGCTTTTTAGGGCGTCGCCTTCCGGCTGTCCGTTTGGTTTTTCCGAAGAGAAACCTTCCCGGACGAAGCGTCTTTCGGATCCTTGCAGACCAGCATCTCCGAAGATCCGCAGGTTTGCATGGAAAAACAACGTCAGTCAGAGACTGTTGAAGCTTTCAGTAAAAACTGAAGAAACCGAAGTTTTAACATGTTTTACTGTCCTGTGACCCAACCGGTGAAAGAACGACAAGCGACCTTCAGGGGTTTGACGGAATCGTAAGAACTGAATCCTGCTATCCGTACTTCGGCCTTTTTTGATGCGCAGATCCGGAAACCTGTAAAACCACTCCTGATCTCAGCTAAGAAACCTATCCTGGTTCCGCATCGCAAAGGCAGCCTTTTATCGCTCACCTGGTAGATCAAATATACTAAATGCGTCGAGGGGGGTAAAATTTTTCCCCTCGTAACAATGAACCCTGTTTTCACAAGGGTTATTAACAATTGTTAATAACGTAATTCTTTTGTATTTCAATGGATTATCTGATTTGAAATCATTACAAAGCACGAGCCGGGGTATTCCTACGGGTGTATTGTTGACTTTCAGAAAGTCGACCGCACTGTACTTTATTAATTAACATTCATTCAAAACATTATACGATATGGCATTGATTTCGCACCCCTGAATTTACACCACAGAATCAACATCTTATGAATACAGGTCAATATGACAAAACACAGAAGCCAAAAGAAGGCAGCATAATCTTATGGGAAAGTGATGATTACAAAGTAGAAATGTCAGACAAAGCCTGCTTTAACTATATCATACTGCCGCTGTTTTTTATCTTTCTGATATTGATGTTGCGCCGGCCGGTTCAATCCTGTTTCACCCGGGAGCACATCAGGGTGAAACCCGGCAGGGGGATTACATACCGGGCAAGGAGGATCAATATCAACAACCAGTGGCACTATATTTCATTGCGGATGAAGCGGATTCCTTATGACCATCTGACCACCTGGTGGATGGATGGCAGGTATTACCATTGCCTGGAATATACCGATGAACGGATGATGTTGTACTTTCGTTCAACTACAAAAGTCCTGAGGCCTTCAGACCGCCTGGCCCTGATCCGGGTCAACGGCGCCAATGCCACATGCCGGGGTGCTACGCCAACACAGAGCGAACTGTATAGCTTTCTTGCATCTTCAGAATGGTATGATGCTGAAATATTTGATAACCATGTTTGGTTTCCCGGACGAGGCACTTTGTTCATCATTAATTCAATGGATTGCATAACCGACATCCTGATATTCAAACCCGATGCTGATTACGTGGTGAAAGAATAAAGCAATTGGCCGGAAGACCGGGTGCCGTGAAATCTGAAAACACTCCCAGTCTGCCGGATTGATAATACAGGCCTCCTTTCATTCCGAAATTCTTTATTGAATGAGATACTCCTTCAATTTGCCGTTATCAGGATCAATCTTCAGAGCCTGCACCACGTATGCCATATCGCCGGTCTTTTCAAACAACAGGGAAACGATCGTGTTAAACTGATCACGGATCAGGAAGGTTTTTTTGGGTATGCCGGTAGCATATTCTTGCCTGATCAGGTCAAATGCCTCATCTGCTTTTGATTTTGAAAGCAGGTCGGCTGCTTTTTTATGCACCAGGGTTTCCTTGAAATATCCATGTTCGAGGTCATCGGGACAATCGGCATAGCGAATGGCAAATTGCTTCACTTCATCGGCCCGTTGTATTTTACTTTCATGCAGCTTTTGCTTATATCCTTGCTGGCCTGTTAAAACCTCCATTAAAATCTCCATATATTCCTTCTGAAGTTCATTGTGAAAGCCTTTGATCCGTTTCATGTCTTCGTCAGAAAAGACTTCCTGCTTTTCCGACAGGTGTGCGATATAGGCACACTGATCCAGCTTCCGTTGGCATTCCACAGCATTGTATAGTCTTAAAAACATGATGATAGCTTCGACAAAATGAGGATCCAATACCTTTAACGTGATCAGCAACTGGTCAAGCTGTTCCCACAGGCATTTAACATGGCAGTTCTTATTGATTAAAACAGCAACATGTGTCTCAACCAGAAAAACTTTTGCTTTGGAAAGGTATCTGCGGGCATGCTTTTCCTCCGGATGGAGATAATAGATCAGTAGGTAATGTTCAAAGCCCAGCCTTGAATATTCTGCACCTTTGACGGCATCATTGGCTGCCTGGCTGGTATACTCCCATGCCCTGCGATCCAGGACCTCAAGCATTCCATACAACCTGTTTTTAAGGATCCCTTTTATATCTTCCGCCATCCGTTTATCATAAAAAGCCACACGGAATGCTTCCACAAGCTTCGCAGCCAGCTTCTCCGGTGCCAGCGAAAGCGCGGCATTTTCCATCAATAAGGCTTTCCCAAAGCAATAGGCATACTGTATCCGGATTTCTTCTGTCGCTTCTGAATAAGAATACACAAGGCCTTTCCAGTTTTTTTCGGCCACCAGGGTTTCAATGTTTGTTTGCATGGTCTGTTGATTTAATGAATAACGAAACCTATGATTCAATTCTGAAACCAAACTTCATATCATGCTATCATACTGGTAATTGACAAATAATTATAAGTTGATTTCATGCAAGTCAACCTTAGTTCACAAATAAATGCGGAAATCACTGCCGGGTTGACTTATCCTAAGTCAATGCCGGGTTTTCACATCAACAATCTGTAAATCTTTATCTTACATTTTCTGGCATTAATATGGAATAAGATATTATCTGTTGATTGATTACAGCAGATGATCAGCATTTATTATTAACCAAAAAAAAGCATTATGGCCTATATTACCGTTGATCTGTCGGAGACAACCCTGCCCCCGGGAGGGAATGTGAGAAATGCAGTCGATTATATCATCCCCCGTTTAATGGACCTGGGCTGCAAGGAACTGGATTCCCATTATGGTCCGGAGGACTGGTGTTTGCATCTGAAGGTATACGCCCTTCCGGGACCCTATCCCAACATCACCATCTGCCTTGAGGTAAACGATGATTCCAATTATACGGAACTCTCGGCCCGTGTGAACGCAACCTTCAAGAAGCACTGGGCCACGGCAATATCAGAAGCATACAGCAAAATGGGATAAAGGCTATTCGAAAGTATATAGACCAAAGTCCTGTACCGTATATCCGGATAATATTATTCTAAATTATTACCAGGGGATGAATTAATTTGTAAATTCAAAGCTGAAAAAGATCTTCTTATTACTCTTCTTTTCCATATCACGCTATATTTGAAGCTTTCACACTATGATAATATCATTTGGCTAAGACTTCATTAAAAGAACAGGATCTTATACCTGAAAAAACAGGATAAAAATTCGCCGTATATAAACTTTGATATACATGAAATGCCGTCTACTGAAAACCCATTAGTCCGCTGGAAAACCATCCGTGTTTTTATTTCCTCCACATTCCGCGATTTTCATGCTGAACGTGATTATCTGGTCAAATATGTTTTCCCAGAACTGCGCGAGTGGTGCCAGCAATATTGATCTGCGGTGGGGTGTGACTTCTGCTGAGGCTGAATCCGGTAAAGTGTTGGATATTTGCCTGGATCAGATCGACGGCAGCAGGCCTTTCTTTATTTGTATGCTCGGGAACAGGTATGGCTGGGTGCCGGATAAGAAGGAGGTTTCAGAGCATACGCGTAATCTCTTCGATCGCCTGCACGGAAAAGAAGACTATTCCATTACCCACCTTGAAATTCAGCATGCTGTGCTGGAACCTCTGCGATCACTTGATGCACTTGAAGAGGTTCCGCATGCATTTTTCTACTTCCGCGACCATGGTTCATTGCCCTCACCGGATAAACTAATAAATCTGTCTGATTTTGAAAAAGAACAATATCGCAAGACTTTTTTTGAAGAGGATACAATTCGTGTTACGCGTCTTGAAAATCTAAAGGAGGAAATTAGAGAACACTATGGGAAAATCGGCCGGTTAAAAGGTATTTCAGACGAGGCGGAGAAGCGGATCTTTTGTTATCAACCGGCTTTTGATCCTGATCAAACCAATCCAGAAGATGATAAGCTTAAAGGCCGTATTGTCACTGAGAGTCTTAAGGAATTTGGTGAGCGGGTTAAGACTGATTTACAAAAGTCGATTACGCTGGAATTTAATGACCGTATAAAATCACTCACAGAAAGAAAGGACCAAAATGAACTTGATATCGAACATGATCTTCATGAATCATTCGTTGAAAACAGAACCCGGTTATTTATTGGAAGAACTGAAACGCTGAAAAAGCTGCATGAATATGTTAATGGTGCTTCCGATAAAGTTTTAGCCATATATGGTGAAGCGGGAAGCGGAAAATCGGCCTTGGTTGCCAGGTTTTATAAGGAATTTAAATATGATTTAAATGGAAATGAAATCAATAAAAACGTTCTGTTTATTCCTCATTTTGCCGGTGCAAGCCCCGGATCATGTTTCCTTCCAACTATGCTGAAACGCTTTTGTGAAGAGCTGAAAATAACTTACGATATTAAAGATCCTATTCCTCAGGAATCAAACAAACTCTCTGAAACGTTTAAAGCTTTTATTAATAAGGCAAGGGGGAAGGTTATCATCCTTATTGATGGCCTAAATCAGCTGGATGAAGCTGAACATGCCCATGAATTATACTGGTTGCCAGCTGAATTGCCCAAAAGCATTAAAATCATTGTCAGTACCCTGGAGGGAAAGACAAAAGATGTGCTGGCAAAAAGGTCTAACGAATCATTGTATATTTCTTCATTAAGCGTTGATGAATGCCGGGAGATTATAAACAGGATGCCTTCTGTGTTTTGTAAAACACTGGATGAAACTCACATTGAATCACTTCTAGCTAAAACTGAAACCCGTAATCCGCTTTATCTGAAAGTGGCGCTGGATGAACTGAGGGTCTTCGGTTCATTTGAAAAGCTACAGGAAAAGATTGCTTCATTCCCTTCCGAGGTTGTTGATCTCTTTGTTTCCGTGTTGGATCGATTGGAAAGAGATAATTTCAATGAAAAAACCATTGTCGAAAGGATTTTTTGCCTCATTGAGTGTTCACGTTCTGGAATAGCTCCGCAGGAATTGCGGGAACTGATGAAGTCCGTTGACATACATAATACCTATCAGGTTATTCTTCGTCAGATGCGCGATTATATGATATCGCGAGGAGAGTTGTTGGATTTCTTCCATCGCGGATTTTCTAAAGCAGTACGGCAAAAATATCTTCAACATGGCGACGAGATCAAATGGCACCAGGTTCTTGCCAGTTTTTATGAGAATCAACCACTGAAACTTGAAATTCAAAAACAGAATAACATATCATCACAACAACCAAACTTACGAAAATTACACGAACAATCGTGGCAGCAAACAAAAGGAGAATTATGGAAAGAGCTTGAAGATACCCTGACCGACCCTGATTATATTGAAACCAAGTGTGAGGCGGAACTACGATATGAACTGGTGGAGGACTACAATATCGCACAGGAATCCTGGCCGGGAAATGAAGAAAAAAGGAAAGAAGAAGATAGACTTGAAAGGATAAAACAATATTCAGAGGGACTCATTGTATACAGCCGGGATTCGGATCATAATCCCCTGCCGGGATCGCCTGCTGTCGAATTCATGGAGGAGGATGCGGATACAAATAAGAAAGAAAGCTGGACACCATTGGAATGCATCCAGGCATGGGGACATTTTGTCGCAAACAATATTTTAATAATTCAAAGCAAAGAGTCAGTTTACCAACTGGCATATAACTATGCCGAATCCGGCCCGATTCAACGAAAAATCAGGGAAATTGATGCGACCGGAAAGAAACAATCCACTCCCTGGATCAAACTGAAAAACCGGCCTGCTTTCAGAAATAAACCTGCATGTGTACGTGCTCTCTATGGACATAACAATCGAGTCACATCCGTTGCCATTTCTACCGATGGATTAAAAGCGATATCAGCTGGAGAATATGAACTCAGGGCATGGGATATAAAAACCGGAGAGTGTATGTGGATCTTGTCCGGCGCAAAGGGAGTGGATATGACTGCTGATGGTTCACAGGCTGTATCGGGAGGCTCTTCCTCGAATGAAAATACTGTAAAAATCTGGGATCTGCAAACAGGTCGATGTACCAAAGAATTTCAGGGACATATCGACTCGGTAACAACAACATCGGTTACTTATGATGGAAGACTAGCTGCATCTGGGTCCTGTGGATGGCATGGAAATGATACTTCCGTCAGAGTGTGGAATTTAGCTAGCAATGAATTGGTTTATATTTCAGACGCACATAGTTCAAGGATAAAGAGAGTAAGAATAAGTCCGGGAGGTAATTATGTGATTTCACAAGCGGAGCGTTCATCATTGATTTATGTTTGGGATTTGAAAACTTCTACGAAACTTTACGAAATTCGTTCAGAACCGGGTGCATGTTTCCAGGCAACTTTAGATGAGCAGAAATTAATTATAGCTACAAGAAATACTATAAAAACTTGTATTTTAAAAGATGGCAATGAAATCTCATCTTTAAAACACGAACATAATAATCTTCTTGACATATCTATAACTCCTGATGGTAATTACGCGGTAACAGCCGGCTGGAATCAAAAGCTCTGGCTGTGGGATTTATTAAATAGCAGGTGCATAAAAGTCATAGAAGAACAAGGTATTACTACAATATTATCAATTGCGGTTACACCGGATTTTCGTTTTGCAATTACGGGTGAAATATCAGGAACAGTCCGTATATGGGATTTGCAGACAAAACCAGGCCCGGTTTCTGAAAAACATCAATATGATATCCATGATATTCTTGCAAGTAAAAATAACTCAATTATATTAACCGGTTCATCATATTCACTCAATGAATATAATTCCACGGACGATTTTCGTTTATGGGATCTTACTACTCAGAAATGCATTAAAATTATTAAACACAATGAACAAGGCGGAAGAGGTATATTTATAAACCCTGACGGACTTGGGTTCATTTCCGGACATAACAAATCATTAAATTATTGGAATTTTAATGGTGATCGTATCAGTAAACTGGAGTGCAATCCTACAGCATCGGGCTGGTGGCGATGGAGGATTGCAATAACCCCGGATGGAAACAAAGCCATAATTCCTCAACTGGTGGATAAAAAAGTCACTTTGGTTATTTGGAATCTGACAGATGGTCAGGTAGCACGAAGTGATCAGGAGGAACATGGTACCTTCATTCACAATATCAAAACTTCTTATGATGGAAAACAAATTATAATGGCAAATTCCGATAAGATCATACGCATATGGGACCTGGAGAATATGAAGTACATCGGTGAAATGAAGGGGCATGAGAGTGAAGTTGATTCCATATCCATCAGTCCGGATAATCGCTGTTGCATTTCTTATGACCGAAGCGGGAAAGTAATTTTATGGGATATACAATCAAAACAAATCATTAAACACCCCCCTTCCTATCATCGGGTAGATCACCTGGACTTTTTGCCCGATGGAAGATTTTTTATTGAGGCAGGCTTATCCATGGGCTACTCTGCCATTAAATGTGATCTTCGGAATAATAAATCATTATTTTTAAAAGGATATGATGGTCTTGATTGGAGAGTAAGTTATGATAATAGTGTCATTCTGACTCGGGATGGAAAAATTTTTAATTTACAGGATGGATCTGTTTTAACAAGCGTAAATTCATCACAGGATTCTTTTTGCAGTTTTGCAGCAGCTTGGCCTCATCTTATTTTTGGCAGGAATTCCGGGAATGTGAGTTTCTATACCCTGGAAAATTTTGTGTTTGGACCCGCCATTGTTACTCCCGTCAGGCTTTGGATTTATGCTCCTACTGGTCAACGCGGGCATTGGGACGAAAATGTTACTACATGCTGCCCTTGGTGCGGCAAAAGAATTCCAGTGGGGAAAAAGATCCTGGATGTCATCGATGGAATTACGCGCCAAACAAACCTGGCACCTGAACAGTCACCCTGCCTGCATTTACCGGATGAGGCGTGGGATGAACCCAAACTTGTTTCTGAATGCCCTTCATGTAAAAAAGCATTAAAATATAATCCTTTCAAGGTCGATAATAAATAGCCGGTTGGAAACTTTGGTATTTAAGAATATTTAATATTGTCATATTGGGGCAGGACAAGGCTCTAATATAGAATACAATTGTTTAAAATGATAAGGACATTATATTACTCTATGCAGTCAATTCATGCAGAGTTGCATTATGGCCAAGATGCTGGAAAGTTTATCGCTAACAAGGTAATGAATTAGCAAAACATTCATCGAAGAAACGCGCGGTGGCCATGACAAAACGCGGCGGTGAGGTGCTGTGAATGACGTAAGGCCTGGAATTTCAACAAAGGACCCGATTACTATCGGGATTTAGCAGGACCGGACATAATAAAAAAATCATGGTTCAGATAGGATTTCGATTGTCCGGTGCTGCGATAACTTTGTTAGAAATTCCGGCCTTACGGCAGAGCAGGAAGGAGTCGTTTTGTCCTGCCTGCGCCGAAGCTTCGGCAGGCAGGCTTGACTTTTCTTGCT
>CAYMJH010000105.1:0-9319 GCA_964390385.1 uncultured Bacteroidales bacterium
CCTCTGATACAAGCCGTACCTGTTGCTGAATATATGATTGGCATAACCGCTTTCAATGAGCCCGATATCCTTTTCGCTCAACTGGCGGACGCCGGCAGAGTCCTTTCTCAATCCCCTGGATGTAAGATAACGGATAAGGGTATGGTTGATCTGCTGGCCCTTCTGATCAAGTCCGTCGAAAGGTATGCGGCTGACTTTGTTCCATTCCTGCTCCAATTCAGCGTGGCATATATATATCCAGACATAATGACCATTCTCGATCTGCTTGTTGTCAGGATAATGGCAATAGGCTTTCCCGTTAGCTGTCAGAGGTTCAAGGTCCTTCAGCTCATTATGATCAACCCTGAAATAACGAAATACCGAAACCGCAATCAGCACACCGGCCATAGAGATCAGCATGAGGGGCAGGGAGAGGAACAGGGTCCGCCAAAGGCGGGAGGGTATCCGCGACACCAGGATGATAATGAAAACCGGGAAAACTATGATGAAGACCGTGATCCCCAGAAATGACCTGAGAAAAAAGACGAAAAAGATAAGCCAGGCTGTAAGCACGGCATACAGAACTCTTTCAGCGGATGTTTTATTGAAATAATCGTAAAAGAGGAAATAGAGCAATACTACGATGGCAAAATTCACCATGAGCGAAAGGTGCAGATGGGTGATCAGCCTGGATATATCCCGGATATCGCTGATGGTATTTTCAAACCAGCCGAAATAGTTTCCGAAGCTGATAAAAGATGAAACGCAAACCGCTGCGACAAAAACCTGCAGTATGAATTTCATTTCCCTTCGCGAAGGTCTTTCGGTTGTCCCGAGGATGATGCCCAGTGCCGGCAGGGGCATGAAGCTCAACATTCTTTTCAGTCCCTGGTCCGTATTTTCGGTGATGAGCATACCAGCCAGGTAGACCAGCAGGACGGAGACCAGCAGAAAAATACTTTTCCGGCGCCAGACCTGCAGGAATTTATTCCGCAGGCCTCCTTCCAGGAACCAGTTGGCAGCCAGCAGCAAAACAGACATGCTGACTACATATTTCGACAAAGGAAGGCTGGCTCCCAATGCGGCAAGGCCTATAATAAAGGTATAATGATGAAATTCCCTCCGGTATTTCAGCCAGGACCTGATTATGGATGACGGGGCTTGCAAAGGGCTTTTGGTTATCCGTTCATGCATCAAAGTAACAAAAATAAACGTAGTAATTGTTCCGTTATTGTATACGCTGCCCAAAATTTTTACCTTTACCCGGTGGCCTTATGATGTTGGACAAATGCCCGCAAAAGTAATACTTTCACTGGAAAAAATTGCCAATCCGAATTGCGGATTGGGCAGGATATCGCTGGATTTCAGCCGGGCACTGGTCAACCTGGATGACAGGGACACCGAATTGGCCTTTTTGTTGTACAAGGCAAGCCCGCCCCCGTTTCTGAAAGACCAGCCCATAAAAAGAATAGCGTTCCTGAACCGGTATTTCCCCCTCAGTCTCCAGGGATTCGATCTTTTTCACAGCCTGCATCAGCTTTCCTCTTTCCGGGTGAAAGGGGCCGGTAAAAGCGTGCTGACCCTTCACGACCTGAACTTCCTGCATGTCAAAAGCAAAGCCAGGGCACGCCGTTACCTTAAGAAGGTGCAGCGCAACGTCGACCGTTCGGATGCGCTGGTCTTTGTTTCCCATTTTACCCGGGAAGAAAGCCACCGTTACCTTAACATCCCGGCCGGCAAAATCACAACGGTCATATACAACGGGGTTGAATTGCCGAAAACCGATCCGGTGAAGCCTGAATTCCTGAAGGCCGACCTGTATCTTTTTTCTATCGGTCAATTCCTGGCCAAGAAAAATTTTCACGTCCTGATCCCGTTTTTAAAAAAGCTGCCGGATGAGATCAAACTGGTCATTGCCGGCGAAAACAACACCGCATACGGTGATTTTGTGAAAAAGACGGTCGCTGAACATAACCTGCAGAAGAGGGTTTTGCTGCCCGGACCCGTGACGGAGGCAGAGAAGCTTTTTCTGTATAAGCACTGCACAGCATTTGTTTTTCCTTCCCTGGCCGAAGGCTTTGGGCTGCCGGTGTTGGAGGCCATGCGCGCCGGCAAACCTGTTTTTTGTTCCGACCGCACCAGCCTTAAGGAAATAGGCAGCCGCCATGTTAATTTCTGGGAATCCTTCGATACCGGGGCCATGTCAAAGGTTTACTTCTCGGGCATGACCGGTTTCAATGAGCTGAAAAAGAATGCCGCCTATGATTACAGCCTTAAATTTTCCTGGCAGGAGAATGCCAGGGAATACCTCCTCCTATACAAAACCCTCTTGTCCCGGTTATGAAGAAAGTTTTTGTTTATTGCCCGGGCAATGTGTTGAGCGGAGGCGTATACAGCCTGCACAACCTCTGTGCCAGGCTTGCGGAGGCCGGTTTTGACGCCGGCATGGTCTATCACAGCATCGTTCCCGGAATCCTGCACCATGAAAATATCCTGGCCTACAACGTCACTTCTTTTGTAAGCGTGGAAGATGCTGCTGACAATATCCTGGTGGTCCCGGAGACCGAGATCCTTTTCATGCAGCGGTTCGCACACATCAAAAAAGTGATCTACTGGCTCGGCCTGAATAACTATTTTAAAAAACCTCCTTTCCGCCGGCCTTTTCAGGTTAAGCTATTCCGGAAGGCCATCCTGTGCAGGAACTATTTCGGGTATTCCGCCGGTATGACCGAAAACCTGAAACGACGCCTGAGCTGGTGGGCAAAATCAAAGGACAGGATATGGCATGAACCCGTCATCCACCTGTCGAACTCCTTCTATGTTGCCCTGTGCCTTCAGGCGAAGGGCGTTGAAAAAGTGCAGGTGCTGCACAATCCCGTGCAGGATGATTTTTATAATGTGGCGGGGAACGGCACTGTCAAAATGCCCGGGGTGATCTTCGGGCCAAAAACTCCGAAAATACTGATTGCCTTATGCCGTCTCTTTTTCAGCTTCAGGGTGGTGCGGCTTAAGCATCTTTCGCCTGAACAGGTCATGCAGCATATGAAAGAGACGGTGGTGTTTGCCGAGTTCGGCAATAACTCGGGGCGGGACAGGATGCCGCGGGAAGCGGCCCTGCTGGGATGCGTGGTATTCTCCAATATACGCGGCAGCGCTGCTGTTCATGGTGATATGCCGATACCGGATATTTACAAAATACCGGATAAGTGGATCAACTTTCCCGGCATCATGAAGCGGCTCAGGCATTGCGTGATCCATTACGAAACCGTGAAAAACGATTTCAGGGAATACGTCAAAGCCCTGGAGGAAGAACGGATAAATTTCCCCGGGGCGGTGAAAAGGATTTTCACGGAAATAATGGAACAATACAATCTGTAAACCTGTCAATTTGTAAACTTGTAAATCTGAAGAACCCACCCCTAACCCCTCCAAGGAGGGGAACGTTCGAAGCCACAGGCTTACATCGGTCCAAAGAAAACCTGTAAACATATAATTTTCAAATTTTCAAATTTTCAAACTTTATGCGCTGCCCCCAATCCTTCTTCTCCCGCGACGTCCTTGAAGTGGCGCCGGCCCTGCTCACTTGTTGCCTGGCAAGAAAGGACAGTGACGGGGTAAGGCGTTACCGGATCACCGAGGTGGAAGCTTACCGTGGCGAGGAGGACAAAGCCTGCCATGCCAGCAGGGGAAAGACATCGCGCAACGCGGTCATGTATGGCCCGGGCGGATACTTGTATATATATTTCATCTATGGAATGCACTGGATGATGAATATTGTCACAGGGAAGAAAGAAGATCCGCAGGCGGCATTGATCAGGGGAATAGAAGGCATTCCCGGTCCCGGCAGGATTACCCGTCACCTGGGGATAGACGGGAGCTTTAACAAGGAAAGCCTGATGACATCAGACCGGATATGGATTGAGAATGTGTCCCGGGAGATCCCTTACACCGCCACCCCGAGGATCGGCATCGGCTATGCAGGAGAGCCATGGAAGAGCAAGCCCTGGAGATTTGTTTCCCTATAGCCCTTCCGGGGTCCGAAGGACCTGGAAGGGGTCTTCTATCCTGTCTATCTATAAAATCCTTTCAATCCTGTCAAAAAAAAGTCAGACACCCCTTCAGGGGCGTCTGACAGTTCTTTTCAACAGAAAAATCTTCCGGATACTTTTATTGCTGAACTTTCACGGCAACCGTGATCTCTCCGGAGGCTCCCGTGGTGAGTGCCGTTACGCTGAGAACGCCTTTCTTGCCGTCGGCCAGCATGAATTCAATGGTTTTTCCGACCGTAAGTCCGGATACCTTGGTTGCGGTGAGTCCGGTGATGGCGTTCACCTGGGCTGCTGTTACCGAACCATAGGTCAGTGTGCTTTCACCGAATTTGGTGGCATTCTTGGTGCTCCATGAGCTGGTCCAGGTGAAGTCACCCGATGTGCCGTCGACGGTGCCGTCGTTGGGTGCAGCCAGGGTGGCCATATTGGTGCTGCCATAGTAGTACAGCATATCAATCAGGGCTGCATTGGTTTTTGCCTCATCGCCGGATATTTTAAATACCGTACCGGCATTGGCATCCAGGCAGCTGCCCTTGGTGCTCGACTGGGCTCCCATGATCACGGCCGTGAATTCAGCCTTCAGGGGAGGTACCGGGTTAACCTTTATACTCAATGATTTGGTTGCTGTCTGTGCAGCTTTGTCCACCGCTTCGATCTTTATGCTGATATCTTCGGTGATATCGGCAACCTCTATCCTGAAATTATAATTCAGGTCATCCGTAGTGGTAACAACGCCTGCACTAAAAGATGTATAATTGCCGATCTGTGTTTCACCTGTTCCGGTTACGCGGTAAACGGTAACTTCATCGAGTTTTTCCTCGGCAACGATCTTTCCTGTGATGGCTTTGTCAGTGACGCCTTCGCCCAGGGTAATCTCAGTGCCGTCGTCAAAGGTGATCTCAGGTGCAGAACCCGTAGTTTCATCACCGCATGCATAAAAAAGCACGGCCAAACCCATCAATCCGATTCCCAAAAATAACTTTTTCATTTTCATAAGTTTAATTATTAATTTAACATTTAATGTCAGCATTATTTCATGCCCGTTCTCAAATTATAAAGACCTTTTTTACGTCAGTCATCCATGTTTTGTTGCAACATGATCCGGCAAACTGCCCTATAATCCCCATCCGTTTTTCAAACAAAATGATAACATTTTATCAAAAACCGGACCATTTAATCAAAGATAACAAAAAGTTATAGTTTAAACAACTGCATAAATATATAACAGGGAAAATTTTTTCCCTCACACATCATTCAGAAAGCCTGCAACCGTTATCAGATGTACAAAATAAAACCTGCAGGTGTGGCCTGCAGGACCTCGGCAATCTGTTTAAAACTTTATTCGGAAGGCGTCATATCACCGGCATGTTATACCGGTATCTTCTGATTTCTCATTTTTTTTCCGTTATTTAGCACATCGAAAATGACGGCCGTATGAAACGATTTAATCTTATCAATACGCTTACCGGATGGGCGATCTTCCTGATCGCTTCCTTTGTTTATCTTTCCACCATGGAGCCTACTGCCAGCTTCTGGGATTGCGGCGAGTTCATCTCGTCGGCCTACAAAATGGAAGTGGGCCACCCGCCCGGAGCGCCCTTTTTTATGGTTCTGGCAAGGTTTTTCACCCTGTTCGCCGGCGACCATCCTGAAAATGTGGCTAAAATGGTGAATGCTTTATCTGCCCTGGCCAGCGCCTTCACCATCCTGTTTTTGTTCTGGACCATCACCCATCTTGCGAAACGGATGCTCATCAGGGACGACGAATACTCCCCTGCCTCTGTTATTACCGTTATCGGTGCCGGAGCTGTCGGGGCGCTGGCCTATACTTTTTCCGACACCTTCTGGTTTTCCGCCGTCGAAGGCGAAGTCTATGCCAGTTCATCCCTGTTCACTGCCCTGGTATTCTGGGCCATACTGAAATGGGAAAACATAGCCGACCAGCCCTATGCCAACCGTTGGCTGGTATTCATAGCCTACCTCATGGGACTCTCCATAGGGGTTCACCTGCTCAACCTGCTGGCCATTCCGGCCATTGTGCTGGTTTACTATTTCAGGAAATATGAAGTCACGCGTGCCGGGGTGATCAAGGCCTTCCTTGTCTCGGCCCTGCTCCTCGGAACGATCATGTATATCATCATGCCCGGCCTGATACAGGTCGCTGTGTTCTTCGAGCTGCTCTTTGTCAATTCCTTCGGGCTTCCTTATTTCACGGGCACCCTGGTTTACCTGGCCGCACTCATCGGGCTGATCGTATGGGTGGTCTATTATACCCACCGGCATAAGCGGTTCATCCTTAACACGGCCGTACTTTTTATTGCCGTCATTTTTATCGGTTATTCATCCTATGCCATGCTGGTGATCCGCTCCAATGCAAATCCTCCCATGGACCAGAATGATCCCGAAGACTTGTTTTCGCTGCTTTACTACCTTAACCGTGAACAGTATGGTGACCGCCCGCTGGTCCACGGCCATTATTTCAATGCGCCTGCTCTTTCCACCAAAGAAGGCAAGGCTTTCCGCGTTCCGAAGGAAGGCAAATACGTGAAAACCGGCAGCCGGGTGAAATATGTCTATGACGGCGAATTCACAACCCTCTTCCCCCGGATGTGGAGCAGCGATGAACAACATGTGCGTTCCTATATCGAATGGGCCGGACTCAGCGAAAAAAGCCTCTACGAGGCACAGGTTGACCAGCAGGGCAATGTTGTCAGGGACCGGCAGGGCAACATCGTATACGACCGCAACAAGGCCAGGAAGGCCCCGACCTTCGGCCAGAACCTGAAGTTCTTCTTCCGCTACCAGCTCGGGCACATGTATTTCAGGTATTTCATGTGGAATTACTCGGGACGGCAGAACGATATTCAATGCCATTCAAAAACAGAGATCACCAAGGGTAACTGGATCACCGGCATCAAATTCCTGGATGAGGTGCGCCTGGGCAACCAGGATGAGCTGCCCGGAAGCCTGCTGAACAACAAGGCCAGGAACCGGTATTTCCTGCTTCCCCTGCTGCTGGGACTGGCCGGCCTTTTGTTTCATTATTACCGTGATGTTAAAAATTTCTGGGTGGTTATGGTGCTGTTCATCATGACCGGCATTGCCATCGTGGTGTACCTCAACCAGTACCCCAACCAGCCCCGGGAACGGGATTATGCCTATGCCGGCTCATTCTACGCCTTTGCCATATGGATCGGCCTGGGTGTGCCGGCCCTTTATGAAGGATTGCGACGGCTTCTGCCTTCAGCCGCTTCGGCCGTGCTGGCAACCCTGCTGGCTGCAGCCGGCGTTCCCGCCGTGATGGCCGCCGAGAACTGGGATGACCACGACCGCTCCGGACGAACCATGGCCCGCGACTTTGCCTACAACTATCTCAACTCATGCGCGCCGAATGCCATCCTGTTCACCAACGGCGACAACGACACTTTCCCTCTCTGGTACGCACAGGAGGTGGAAGGGATCCGCACCGACGTCAGGGTGGTGAACCTCAGCTACCTGGGAGCCGACTGGTATATCGAGCAGATGCAGCGCAGGGCTTATGAATCAGCGCCACTGCCCATCTCCATGACCAGGGACAAATACGTGTCGGGGAACAGGGACATTACTTACGTGGTAGACAGGTTCAGGGACTATATCAACCTGAAAGACGTGATCGACTGGGTGGCCAGTGATGACGCGAGGACAAAAAGCCTTCCCAACATGGAAGAAAAGATCGACTATATCCCCGGGCGGCGCTTCATCCTCCCCGTCGATTCGGCCACTGTTGTTTCCAACGGCACCGTAAGACCGGAGATGGCCGGCAGGATGGTGAAGGAACTGAGGTGGTCGCTCGATCCCTCCCAGCGGTACCTGGTGAAAAACCACCTGATGGTGCTGGATATGCTCGCCACCAACAACTGGGAGAGACCTGTCTATTATGCCATCACCGTTTCGGATGACAACTACCTGAACCTCGGGAAATATTTCCAGATCCGCGGCCTCGCCTACCGCATCGTACCCATCGAATCGGAAGGCAACATGTACGGACGGGGCGGCATCGACACGGAAATCATGTTTGATAACTTTGTGAATAAATTCAAATGGGGAGGATCGGAAAATCCCGGCGTGTATATCGACGAGAATGTCAGCGGCATGCTTACCAATTTCCGGAATAATTTCGGCCGGCTGGCACTTGACCTCATCAGGGAAAACAAAAAGGACTCGGCCAGGACCGTGCTTGACAAATGCCTCGAGATCCTCCCCGACACCGTCCTGCCCTTCAACATATTCAGCCTTTCCGTCATCGACGGCTATATGCAGCTGGGCGATACCGTCAAAGCCGCCGGCATACGCAACACCCTCCTGGAGAATGTGTATGACGACCTCGATTACTATGCCAGCCTGGGCAGGAAGTACGAAGATTACCTGATGTACGAAAAGCAGCTTGCCTTTTATGTCCTCGATGAGATCCGCAGGCAGGCTTATATGGCCGGCCAGACTGACCTGCTGGCCCGCATTGAGGAGCGGATGCAATACTATGGCAATGCCCTGAACCTTCAGCTGCAATAAACCATGCTGCCTTCGCGTACACCGGCGCTGGTGAAAAAGCTTTATTACAGCCTTACCTGGAACATGAACGGGGAGGATAACCGCGTCTATCTGACCTTTGATGACGGGCCCACCCCGGGCGTTACCGAACCGGTGCTGGAGATCCTGAAAAGCCACCAGGCAAAAGCCACCTTTTTCTGTATCGCCAGGAATGCCGAACGGAATCCCGGGCTTTGCAGCCGCATCCTCGCAGAAGGGCACCGCATTGGCAATCATACCTACAGTCACCTGAACGGGATGAAAACAAAAAACAGCGACTATTTCAACGACATTGAGCTGGCACAGTCCTATACCCCGTCAAACCTTTTCAGACCGCCCTACGGCATGATCAGGCCCTCGCAGATCCGGCACCTGAAAAAGCAGTTCTCCATCATCATGTGGGACATCATGAGCTACGATTACGATCCGGCCGTCTCCAGGGAAAAATGCCTCGACAACGTGATCTCAACGCTGAGGCCCGGTTCCATCATAGTCTTTCACGATTCGGTCAAGGCTTCGGAAAAGGTATTGTATGCGTTGCCGCGGGTGCTGGAAAGGGTGGAAGGAAGAGGGTGGAGGTGTGGTGCTATTGGTACGCCCTGAATCTATACCCCCCTGAATCCCCCCAAGGGGGGACTGGGTCTGCTTCAGAGTATCATTCTGGTGAAATTAAAAATCTATATTTGAAAGTATACCACTTAGTTCAATTCAAAGAACCAACTTCT
>CAYMJH010000105.1:9419-12324 GCA_964390385.1 uncultured Bacteroidales bacterium
ATTCAAAGAACCAACTTCTGTAAGTCACCTTTAAACAGATCTTTGTGTTCTCCCCCGATGCATCGGGAGAGGTAGAGGGGGTCGCCCCCCTGGTTGAAATAAAATCAAAACAATATTTCTCAATATTATGCTAAGCACCACATCCATCTTCCCCGCAAATCCCCTGCTCAATCGGATCAAATAGATCATCCTGCTGAACCTCGCCCTGAATGTCAGGTCTTCTCCCCTTTCATAAGCTATGGCTTTCAGGCAGCTTTTCACCATCCATTCCAGTGAGCCATATCGTTGCAGGCAGGCATTGATCTTTTCCGGTATCGGAACCTCAAACAACAGGTTCATCATGGCAAAGGCAAGCCATACCGGCCTTTCCATGTTCAGTGAACGGGCGAGGGCCAGGACTTTATCCGCCTCCATCCCATCCTTTTTCAGGCGGTAAAAATGAACGATATCCAGCAGCCAGGCCAGGCGGCTGAAACGGTGACAGGCCGCATGATAACACAAATACACGAAATATATCTCCGCCGGCAGCACGGGGATGGTGACGCCTTCAAAATCCTCCTGCACAAGATCCGCAAAGAAGTCCCGGTAACGGTGTGCCGTAAGGATGCTGTTCGCCAGCGGCTTCACATGCAGGTCAACCGCACACCCCGCTTTCCGGCTGAAATAATGCACTTCGCGCTTGGCCGAAACAAACAGCGTTTGTTTCCAGCTGCCCGTCATCATGTGCTGTTGCGTGCATCCATAGCCCACCTCCGGGAATACCTTGTGAAAGGCCTCCAGGTCAACCGGATTGACCATCATGATGTCCAGGTCGACCGACACCTTCACCGCCTCCTTCCCATATAGCATCCGCGCAAGGTGCGGGCCTTTGATGACGGCATAGCGCAAACCCTTTTCGTTGAACAAACGGCACAGCGAGATCAGTTCATTCAGCTGGCGTAAGGACTTTATGGCTTGTTGGGTGATCTTTTCATGGAGTTCCTTCAATTCCTCAGCCAATGCCGGTGAAGGATTTTGCTGAAAATAACGAAAAAGGCTATATTCAGTCTTGTGCCGGGCCGATAAGACGGCCAGCCTGCCGTAGTCATCTTTGCCAGCAATCCTAACGACCGTTTCATCACCGTTTCGCATTGCTTCATTCACAATATTCAGCAAATTTCGCAGCGTAGCAGGAAAAGTTAAACCGATATATTTTTTCAGACCTTGAAAATCAGCCATTATCGTTAAAATATAACAGGATCATCAGGTAAGCATAAAACGCCCCGGGATTCAGGTAATTCATATCCTTTTTATCCCGTTTTGCAAGCCTTTCATACCATTCAGCAAAACGTGAAAAGTCGAAGATCTCGTTCAGGAAGGATGAGCTGGAACAAGCATTTACCAAATCGATTATCAGCTCTTTTTCCTTCAGCAGGCTGTAATACATCTGGGGTATCGTTGTCCCCGATTTATCATCACGATCCCGGATCAGATTCGGGACAAAGTCCCTGATGGCCTGCCGGAAGACATACCGGTTGATGCCGTGATGCTGTTTCATCCGGGGAGGAAAGGCCAGGCAGGTTTCCATCAGGTCGACATCCCATAACGGGTAGCGGTATTCTATGCCAAATTGCGCGGCTGCGGTGTAACAGTATTCCATTCTTTGTGGCACGTGATCGAGCATGATGCGGTCAACCTGCCTCCGGGATATCTTTTTTCGCCTTGGTTTTTTGTATTGCTCCCCCAATCGTTTTCTCAATCTGTTATTTACAGCAAATTCTTGCTTCAAAGGCAGGTTGGCAAATCGCCTGTCCAGCAATTCCTTAGTAAAGACGCCGGTACTGTAAGCTGGTTTATACACGAGCGACTTCAGAAACCGGTAGAGGATCAGGCCTGGTTTAAATAATGATCTGAAGGTAATTCCCTTGTGAAAAATTTCATCCCTGATCACCTTCCATTGACGGTCGCGTATAAGCTCATTCCAGGGCATGGAGATCCGCGCTGAAACCAGTTCATCACCGCCGAAACCGGACAGCAAAGCCTGTATATTCTTCTTACCGGCCGCTTCATAAATACCCCGGTTGAAAACATTGTAATTTTGCTGAACAAAGCAACCCTGTATGGCATTGGTGAATTTCAGCAGGTTGGGTATGGCTGCGCCCGCCCGGTCTACGCCGATCCAGGGGATGGCTTTACATTTTATCATTTCGTCAATGAATGCCCGCTCGTCTTTGAAATCGATGCCGGTATCCGCGGGAAAAACATTGGAAAATGCAGTCAGATTCAGGCTGTTTTGAATGGAAAAATCTGCGGCTATGCCCGTTATTGCCGATGAATCCAGTCCCCCGCTCAGCTCACACCCCAATGCTGATATTCCTGTGCAACGCATATTCACAGCGCTTACCAGCTTTTCGCGGAACAAAGCGATGTAGTCTTCTTCTTTTGACAATTCAATTCTCCTTTCGGGATCAGGCTTCCAATACGATGTAATTTCCGTATTTCCCTGAGCCTGGCAAAGGCTATGCCCCGGTTTCAACCGGAAGATATTCTCAAAAGGAGAAAGTTCCTTTTTCATTTTCACCGTCACGAGTGTATCCAGCAGGTAATCATGCCGCAGGGCAGGTTTGGTTTTAAAAGAAGCAGTTACATACCGCAATTCCGAAGCAAAAACAAAAACATCTTCCGTAACAGCATAAAAGAATGGCCTCACCCCCATCGGGTCCCTTCCGCAAAAAATCTCACCGGTTTCCCTGTTAAACACCACAAACGCAAAGTCCCCGTACAAATACTTCACACATTCCCTCCCCCACTTCATCCACGCCTCCATCACAATCCTCATTTCACTTTTTCTTCTTTCCTCATTCTGTTTCTGTTTCTCGCTCTGACTCTTACTTCCTCTTTCCTCATTCTCATTCTGTTTCTCGCT
>CAYMJH010000106.1:0-1230 GCA_964390385.1 uncultured Bacteroidales bacterium
ACGGTCCGACCCTCACCCACGGTGAGATGAAGATCGGCGCCGGTACGGTAGCTGCCCTGAAATGGGGTGCAAGCCGGCTTGTTGACCCGCGTGAGTATGCAGTGGGCAAGATCAGGGAGACTTTCCAGACCTATCCTAACATTGGTGTTTTGCTGCCGGCCATGGGCTATGGCAAGCAACAGGTGGAGGACCTCGAAAAGACCATCAATGCCACCCCCTGTGATGTGGTGGTGATCGGCACGCCCATCGACCTGAAACGCATTGTGAAGATCGGCAAGCCTACGGTGAATGTCACCTACGAATTGCAGGAGATCGGCTCTCCCAATTTGCAGATGGTGCTCGAGAAATTTATGAGGAAGTGACAAGTGACAAGTGACGAGTGACAAGTAGGGGACAAGGGACAAGAGACAAGTAATAAACAGCTATTGGCTGTTGGCCATTGGCTAATGGCTAAAAGCCAAAAGCTAACAGCCGGTCTTTCAGACTGCATGACTTCTAGACTTTCAGACTGCATGACTGCGTAACGTTTACAATTTTCCACTTTTTCAGTTATTTTTGTTATGCACAAATATTCTTGTCTATGGAATACTACGACCTCATCCGCACCCGCGAAAGTATACGCAGTTATGATCCGGCACGGCCGGTGGAGCCGGAGAAGCTGAACCGCATCCTCGAAGCCGGGCGGATTGCCCTGTCGGCTGCCAACCGCCAGCCCTGGGAGTTCCGGCTGATCTCTTCAGGCCCGGTGCTGGAAAAAATGAGAGCGTGTTATCACCGCGAATGGTATAAGAATGCCCCGCATATACTCGTAGTGGTGGGCAAAAAGGATGAAGCCTGGGTGCGGGCTGCCGATGGCTATAACTCGGTGGAGACCGACTCGGCCATCGCCATGACCCACATGATCCTGGCAGCGGAGAACGAAGGGGTGGGAGCCTGCTGGATCGCCGCCTTTGATGCGGCAAAGCTTCGTGAAGCGCTCAACCTGCAGGAAAACCAGGTGGTATTTGGCATCGCTACCCTGGGCTACCCCCTGCCGGGCTTCTCAAAGAAAGGTGAAAAGATACGGAAACCGTTTCAGGAGGTAGTCAGGTACCTTTAATCAGAGCGAGAAACAGAGCGGAAGAGCGGAGTTTTTTACACTTCGCTCTGTTTCTGTTTCTGTTTTTGTAATCGGGGGGACCCTGCCAGGGTATATATGAATCAGAGCGGGAAACAGAGCGGAAGAGCGGA
>CAYMJH010000106.1:1330-12318 GCA_964390385.1 uncultured Bacteroidales bacterium
ACACTTCGCTCTGTTTCTGTTTCTGTTTTTGTAATCGGAGGGACCCTGCCAGGGTATATATGAATCAGAGCGGGAAACAGAGCGGAAGAGCGGAGTATTCACACTTCGCTCTGTTTCTGTTTCTGTTTTTGTAATCGGAGGGACCCTGCCAGGGTGTATATGAATCAGAGCGAGAAACAGAGCGAAAGAGCGGAGTTTTTTACACTTCGCTCTGTTTCTGTTTCTGTTTTTGTTTCTGTTTCTGTTTCTGTTTCTGTTTCCGGGGGGGCCTTCTAATGACTGAAGTTCAGTTTCAGATTTTAATGCCCATGAACAGCACGTCGTCGACCTGCTCGTAGTTTTCCTTCCACAGGTTGAAGGTGTTTTTGACGTGGACGTATTGTTCGTCCATGGATTTCTGGTAGATGTCCACCAGCATATTTTTCAGGCGGACCATCTTGAATTTTTTGCCCATGCTGCCGCCGAACTGATCGGGGTATCCGTCGGAGAACATATAGACGATATCGCCCGGTGAAAGCTGCAATCCTTCGTCTTCAAAGGATTTTCCTTCCTTGTCATACACGCCTCCCACAGAGCTGTGACTTCCCCTCAGGTAGATCTGCTCACCGTCCTTATATACGATCAGCGGCCTCATGGCTGCTGCATAGCGCATATATTTTGTCTTCAGGTCGATCTCGCACACGATGATATCCATACCATCGGGCGGTTTGGTGCCGTCCTCGAGGTTCTGGTTCAGCGTATTGCCGAGTTCCCTGTCCAGCACTTTCAGGATCTCTGAAGGCGCTTTTCCGGCTTCCCTGAAGCAGATATCCTTGATCAGCGTGGTTCCGATCATCGACATGAAGGCACCCGGCACGCCATGCCCGGTTGAATCGGCACAAACAATGATGAACTTATTTTCATTCACCTTGTCAAACCAGTAAAAATCTCCCGATACGATATCCCTGGGCTGGTAAAATACGAAGGTGCCTGAGAAGTTCTGCTGCAGCCTTTTTACCGGGGGAAGGATACTGGTTTGTATGCGCTGTGCATAGTTTATGCTGTCGGTGATGTCCCTGTTTTTCAGCTCGATCTCTTCTTTCTGTTCCACCACCTCCTTGGTTCGGGCGGCAAGTTCGGTTTCAAGGTATTCCTGTAATTCCTTCTGTTTCTTTTCGCGGTATTTGATGATGGTCAAAACCGAAAGCAAAGCCGTCAGTCCGCAGAGGGTGAGAAACCACCAGGTTTTCCAGAAAGGCAGTTTCACGCGGATATGGAAAGACACCGGTGTTTCCTGGCTCAGCCCGTTGCTGCTGTATGATTGCAGGAGGAACGTGTAGTCCCCGTCCTCGATCCGTGAATAAAGGGCCACATTGCCCGCAGTGATCTCCGACCATTCGAGGTCATGACCTTCGAGTTTGTAGCGGTATTTCACACCGGCGGGGTCACTGTATGAAATCCCCAGGAATTCAATCCTCAGCTTATACGCCGCATAGGGCAGTGTGATATCCCTGCTGAAATCGTATTCCTTATCGGAAATGATCAATTTGGTGATATTGGTGAAGGGGGGTACGGGACTGCGTTTATCCCTGGCAGGGTCATAGGTGATCAGTCCTTCGGTAGTTCCGAAATAGATCACACCGTCATCATTGCTGTAGGTGGCGTTGAAATTGCAGTCGCCGGTGATTCCCTTGGCCACGTCAAAAACCTGCGCGGTGAAATGCTTCGTGTTGATGCGGCTGATCCCCAGGCGATGGCCGACCCATACGCTCTGGTCATCGCCGGGCACGATGCTGTAACAATAATTGGATTTCAATCCGTCAGCGGTTGTAAAATTATAAACCGTATCGGGCGTGAAATAGTAAACACCGTCACCGTAGGTGGATGCCCACAGGTTGCCTGCCGCATCCCGGGCTATGACATTGAATTCCTGTTCTATTTTACCGGCCGGGTAAGCCAGCAAAACATCACCGTTCGCGGTGATCTCGTATATCCCGTTTGTCCTCGTCGCCAGCAGCAGCCGGTTGTCGCCGGTCACCAGCACATCCTTGACGTCATTGTGAGGCAGACCGTTCAGTGTGCTGTAATTGGACACCGTTCCTGTTTGGCTGTTCATAACATACACCCCGTCACGGGTAGCCAGGTAAATGGCCTTATCCGTTACCGTCAGTGACTGGACGATATTCCCGAGCGAGTTGTCGGAGTAAGGGATCTTTCTGATGACCCCGGTGCGTATATTAAGACTGTAGAGCCCGCTGGCCTCGGTGCCGATGTACAGGTTATCCTGGTGTGCGGCCAGCGAGGTGATCTTGTTCCCGGGCAGTCCGTTGCGCTGATTGTACAAGACAGGCGGGATATTTTTCCCCGGCTCAGTCTTCACCAGGGTTCCGTTTCCTCCGATCCATACGGATCCCCTGTAATGTAAAACCGCGCTGATATTGTTTTCGATGCCGGGCATGTTGTAATTATGGAATGAGAAGGCCTGGCTCAGCAGCAAGGCAAGTCCGTCGCCGTAGGTGGCGATCCATATATTTCCCTCCTGGTCCTCAAAGACCTTTTTAATGGAATTGTTGGGCAGCCCGTTGGTCTTATCCAGGTGGACCATGGTAGCAAAACGGCCATCCTGCAGGGGACCGGAAAGCTTGTAAAGCCCTGAGCGAAATGAACTGAGCCAAAGGTTCTTTTCCGAATCCTCCAGCACCGATTGAAAGTTTTCCGCATCCAGCCTGAATTCTTTTCCAACCGCTATAACGGAGTAGGATCTGCCGGTTAGCACAAGCCTGAAAGCTCCCGCGTCCTCTGTGGCAATCCAGTATGTTTTCTCGTCGAGGCCAGGCCGGATATCCTGGATCTTTCTTAAGGCAAGCTCTTCGACAGCTGAAACAAACACTGCCTGTTGACCGTTGTTCACGTATTCATAAAGGCTCATGCCATCGGTGGAACCAACCAGCAACATGTTTCCCTCAGTGCACAGGGCTGTAAGGTTCATTTCGCGGATACCTTCAATTTTTTTGCCTTTGGCAAGGCTGTGGTCCAGCCCGATTAAACCGTTGTTCAGCGTGGCTACCAGGTATTTTTTGTCTTCGGTCTGGGCGATGCCGGTTATGGAACTGTTCAGTTCGATGCCGGGAGAGGCTGTTTTGAAAGAAGCTCCGTCATAGCGGGCCAGAACGCCGTTGTTGAAACCAAATAACAGGTTACCGTCTGCATCTTTAAAGCTGATCACGGCAACCCGGCCGGTCAGCGAATCACTGACGGAAGGAGCGGAAAAATCAAAGCCGTCAAAGCGGCATAAGCCTTCTCCTGTCCCTGCCCAGAGATATCCCCCGGCATCCTGGTTCAGGGTATAAACAAAAGGATGGCAAATTCCATCCTGTGTGTTGTAGTTTTTTACCTTGAAGTTTTGAGAGAAGCCTGAAAGACAGGCGAGAACTGAAAGAAATGCCAGAATTGATTTTTTGTTTTGCAGCAGCATACCGGACTGTTTATTATTGCTTTATTACATCAATTTTTACACGTGGTTTCGGTACTCCACCGATGGGGATGACATAGAAGGGCAATAATTCACCATACTGGTTCCTTACATTGACCACCACGTTGTTGTTCCTTACCGGAGGATTTTTCTTTTTAATGAACTGAATATCGAGCGAGGTATTCTTCTCTTCATCAAAGATCTTGAATTCATCCTCTATCCAGACATCTTCTCCCGATACCTTGGTGAGCTGTCCGTGTCGTGCCACCGAAACCGTGCGGATCAGGCCGTCGCTGTCCCAGTCGAAGTTAGCCAGCTTCACGGTGAGGGTTCTGTCATCCACAAAAGGATAGATATGGGATACTTCGTTCGGATCGTCGTGCATGCGGAAAGAATATTCATAGGCAAAGGCGTTGGCCCCTTCCACAGGTTTATTTGCATCCGGCATGGTGCTCAGGTAATAACGGTAGAGGTTTCCGTCATCACCGGCCACGCCGTCACAAATGATCTTGAAAACATAACCGTCAAATTTTGTAACCAATTCACCCTCCGACGGGTTGAAAGGCCCGAATGTGTACCAGTTCCTGTCGTAACTGGCCTGGTTAATGAATGTTTTGGTGGCCAGCAGGTTGCCACTTTTGTATAAACCTTGCGGCTGGGTTTCCTGGGCATCTTTATGGGTATAGCATTCCTTACCCCCGTATACCGAATAGGTCATTTTGGTATCCCACAAACCGTTAATTTCATCGCATTGTCCGCCGATATCCGGATCGTAAACGCGGATATAAATGGCCTGGGTGAATTTTTTCGGGATCAGGAAAAAAAAGGTCTGGGAATAATCGTCATCGCCCCATGAAGTTCCGGCTTTCGGGCCGAAGGTCATCAGGAAGGGGATATTCTCATCACCGGCCGGCACAGGTTGTGAAATACCACTCAGCATCAGGGCAAATCCGGTCAGCACAAGCACTAATTTCTTCATATTATCAAAATTTAGGCAGTAATATAAATTACTATACGATAATTATCAGGAATAGGTTTAACAAAATCCATACCATGATATATAATTATCGTGGCCGGGGCAATACCGTTATTTTTTTGATAACACATGCTTTTTCCGGAAAGGCATTTTCATCCGCGACGGCGCCCGTGACGCCCAGCTGGATGTTGTAGAGGCCGGGTTTCCTGTAGTTGTGTGTGATCTCGCTGTTTTCCGCCCGGGTAGCATCGCCGAAATCCCAGTAATATCCTGCGACCGTAAAGCCAAGGTTGGATTTCAGGGCGCTGAAGGGTATCTCGGCACCGACATAGACGGTATCGGCTGAGGCAATATAAGGCTGGACGATATCTTCCACCTTCAGATCATAGGTAGCTTCATTAAAATACACTTCTCCTGTCACCAGGTCGATCACGTTGAGCTTTATGGTATAATCGCCGGTGGAGGCAAAACAGTGGTCGGCTTTCAGACCTTTTTTCCGCGTGCCGTCGCCCAGGTCCCATTCATAATTGAACAGGGTGGTGTCGAGGTTCATTTCCCTTGCTTCATAAAAGGTATAGCAATATTCATTCTCCTGCTGAAGGGGGCAGTCGGCAAAAACCGGCAAAGTTGAATAAGCCATGTAAATATCCATGGTGCCGCCACCCCGTGTGGAGGTGAAAAAGGCCGTATCGGCGGTTTCATTGAAAACCAGCGCAAAATCATCGCCGGTGGTGTTGAAGGGGTCGGGAAGCGCAATGGGATCCGTCCATTCCCCGTTAATGAATTCGCTGTAGAAAATATCCAGTCCGCCCCGTCCTGCATGCCCGCGCGAAGAAAAGTACAGCCGGCCGCTTTTGTGCAGGAAGGGATAACCGTCGTTCTCCGGGGTGTTGATCTTGGGTCCCAGGTTTACGGGATTCCTGGGCTGGCCGTTAACGATCTCCGAAACGTAAATGTCATATTTGCCGTATCCCCTGGGATCGGTGCTGCAGAAGAACAGCTGCCTGCCGTCTTCCGAAAGACAGGGATAGGCTGTTTTGATGTTCAGCCGGCTGAAAGGGAATTGCTTTGGCGCCGTCCATTCCCCGTTAACGAGTTCCGAACTGAATATTCCCAGTGTGGTATCGCCACGCAGGCTGTTACCTCTCTTTTTTGCCACATCGATGCTGCGGGTGAAATAGATGGTTTTGCCGTCTTTGCTGAAGGTGGCTGATCCTTCATGGTACTGTGTGTTCAGCCCCCTGGCAAATTCCTGCGCGTTGCCGAATTTCCCCGGCTTCTTCTGTTCCGACCAGAAAAGGTTGGTATTGTTGTAATCCTTCAGGTCGGTGGACTCAAACAGCCATTCATTTCTGCGATCGGAACAGAAAACGATCCCGTTTTGATATAGCGTGGGACTGAACTCGTTGGTGGTGGGATTGTTAAACGGCATCTTTTTGACGCTGAAAAATTTCTGGGCAGGCGCCACGCCTCCCGTCAGAAGGATGATGAGGAAGGTCAATATGGTTGTGCCGTGCTTGTTCATGATCAGAAATCCATTGGATTGGAACGGTCGATCTTAAACCCGAGATCCACCTGCAGGGCTATCTCCACCGAATTGCGGTTATACCGGTTGAATCCGCCGAATCCGAAATCATAGGCCAGTCCCAGGGTCGTCTGGTAATTAAGCCGGTAGTTCAGCATTATGACAAGGGCTCCGGCAGACCGGTAAGACAGTCCGGCCCCAAAAATCTCCCGGTACAATACATTCACCGTGCCGTCGATCACCATGCCTGATTCTCTTTCATATTGCATGAGCGCAGACGGGGTAAGCCTCCAGTCCCGGTTAAGGTCGAAATGCACACCTGCGGTGAGGTAATAGGTATACATCGAAAAACTATGATAGGCGACCACCTTGCCTGCGGCGTTGCTTTCATAACCCATCAGGAAAGGGATGGAAAGACCTGCAAACGCTTTCCGGTGCTTATAATACAAACCGATCCCGAAATTGGGCAGCAGGTAGTCATCCGTATTTTCGCTGAACACCGGATCACCGCCATCCAGGTTGAGCACTTCCTGGTTCCCCGAGGCCATACCGGCCCTCAATCCCATGGCCAGTGTTCCCGGGCCCAGCATCAGGCGGTAGGCATAATTGAAATATAAGCCGGTTACACTGCGGATGCCGATACTTTCGTGCAAAACATTGGCTCCCCAGCCGGTTTTCGTGCTTTTCCCCATAAAGTGCAGGTTCAGGGCATAGTTTTTCGGCGCTCCTTCAAAGCCCAGCCACTGGTGGCGTCCCAGGAAGCTGGCGCTGAAGACCTCGTGACTGCCGGCATAAGCCGGATTAAGGGTCAAGCCGTTGTAACGATACTGGCTGAAAAGCATATTCTTGTCCTGCGAGCGGACGGTGGCCGGCAGCAACAACAACACCAATATGCCCAATAGCTGTCTTTTCATCGCAGGACCTCAATAAAGTCTTTACGTTCCTCGGGTTCTGATTTGCCTCTCACCCATATTTTCATCCAGTAAAAATAGGTTCCTTCGGGAAGGGGATTTTTATTTTTGCCCAGTCCCCCCCATAGTTCTCCCCTGGTATAGTCGGGGGAATAAAAAACCTCGACCCCGGCGCGGTTGAATATGCGGATCTCTATTTTTTCGGCATTGGGCGCAGGAATGACAAAGAGATCATTGATGCCGTCGTCATTCGGTGTAAATCCCTTTTGCACCGTCAGCCCTTTCACGGTTATTTCCACGGAGTCTTTGATCGCGGGGCATATCCCGTTGACAATGGTCCAGCGCAGGAGATTGGAAGAAGCCAGTTCGATGATGGTGGCATGGGGGTCATTCTCGTCGCTGATGGTTCCGCTGCCTTTCACCACTTTCCATGTCCCGGTTCCGACTTCAGGAGGATCGGCCGTAAGCTGCGTAGCATAGAGATATTCGAGCTCCTGCGGTTCGCCGGCATCGATTGCAACGGGCTGCCGGTCAAAGGTGACCTGCACCGAATCAACGTCGGGACAATGCCAGTTGGTTACCGTCCACCGGATATACCGTTCCCCGTAATGATCTTCGTCAACGGTGATCATGGTTTCGGCATCGGCGGGATCGGTAAAGGAGCCCCCGTTGAAAGTCCACTTACCGGTGTGAGAAGCATCCGTCGGTGAGGCTTTAAGCTGGAACTGATTACCGCACACCCTGTTTTCGTCACTTTTATCAGCATCGGCATCGGCAGCGGGCACGGCATAGACCATAACGACAGATTCATGGTTGAATCCTGCCGGATCCGCCTTACATGTGCTGTCGTCTTCAATCTCCAGCATCTTCACCCGGTAACCTGCCTGGTTGTTATTAAAGGGAAGCGGCAGTGAATCATTCATGGCGGTTATCCCCGGTTTTGAGGAGGAGGGGATTCCGTCAGCCCCCACGGTTACCTTCCAGGGGCCGTTACCGCCTGAAACGCTAAAGGAGACGAAGGCTGAAGCATTTCCGCAGATCGTATCGACCGATGCTGCCACATCTCCCGAAGGCAGGGGGTTGATGCGCACCAGCACGGGTTGGCTGGTATCTTTGCATTCACGAAGGTCAGGCGAGGAAAATACGATACGCCGGTACAGCATGGTATCGGTAAGTGCCGGGGTATCATAACCGGTAAGGGTATTCGCCGTATTTCCCGGGGCATCTTCCCAGGCTGTCCCGTTCCATTGCTGCCACTGGCAAGCATAGGTGCCTGATCCGTTCAGCGGCAAAGAAGCCTTTATGGATTCAGCGGTATTGTAACAGGTATAGAGCACCGGGCTCCCCGTTATCAGATTGCCGGTGATCTTCGGGTAAACGGTGACGGTGACGATCCCGCTGGTATCGCTGCAGATATCGGAGCTTACCCGGCGGGCAAAATGGGTGGTTCTTTCCAGTGTGTCAGGCGCATAGGATGCTGCAGAAGACAAGCCTGGGGCAGGATTCCAGCCTGTGGTTCCTTCTTCTCTTGCCAGCCACTGATAGGCAAAGACATCGTTCCCTCCGGTTACGGCTGCCGGGGGGTTGAAGGGCAGGGGAAGGCTATGCTGGCAAAGGGTCTGGCCGGGAAGGTCCAGGTTATTATTGATATAGGGAACAATGGTAAGCAGCAGGGGAGGTGAGGTGTCGCGGCAGGCGTACTGGCCGCCGGTAAGCGTACCGGAAGCAACGAGCCTCCTGTAGGAGGTGTTCTCTTCCACCATGGAAGGGGTGAGGTTTATTCCGGTTGCTCCGGCTATCGTACCCCAGTCACCGGAGGTCCTGATCTGCCATTTATACAGGTATTCATTGGGCTGTCCGCCGGCCGGTTGCTGTCCTGTGATTTCGTGCGGTGTGTTTCCGGCGCACCAGTGTGAAGAATCGATGCTGATAAGATTATTGCTGATGGAAGGCAGCACGATCACTTTCTTTTCCGCCGAAGTGTCGGCACAGGCATTGTCATTGCCCGAAAAGACGATCCTCCGGTAATGCATGGTATCGCTCAGCACACCCGGATCATATTGCTTGATATTGCTGGAGGCAATGTCAGTCCAGTTCCCCGGTACCGTTTTCTGTTGCCACAGGTAGCGGTAGGTGCCGTCGCCGTTCAGCGGGGTTGTGGCGTTCAGGGGACCGGGACCGAAGCCCCGGCATAGCGTTGTGTCTTCCGTATGGAATTGGTTGGAAGTAATATCCTGGAGCACGGTGAGGGTTACCTGCTGGCTGGTATCGCGGCAGACTTCCGCCGATGTTGCGATCCTGCGATAGTAACGGGTAGCTGCGAGCGGGCCGGGATTATAGGACGCAGCCGTAGCCCCGCTGATGTCATTCCAGGTGATGCTGTTGCTGCTCGACTGCCACCGGTAGGAATAGGTCCCGTTTCCCCCGGCCAGGGAAGCGCCTGAAAGCTGTTTGGCCGGATTGTTATAGCAAAGGGTATCGTTGGCGGAAATCGTGTTGCCGCTGATGGCGGTATAAACGAATATCTTAACGGGCCTGCTCACGTCGATGATGCCTTCCGACCTTACGATGCGCCGGTACCATGTGGTCTGGCTGAGGGGCCCTGGAATGATATCGCGGGCGCTGGCAATGCTGTCCCAGGCGATGCTGTCGGTGCTTTTATACCAGGCGAAAGAATAGATGCCATTCCCGCCTTTGGGATTGCTGCCGGTGATCGGGTTGGGCGCCTGGCCAGCACAGATGGTATCCTTGCCGTGGACGGTGTTGAAAAGGAAGCCGTTCAGGGGTAATATCAGGGAAGTCTTTTTCATTCCATCCCAGTGGCCATCTTCTCCGTATTGCTTCCCGCATGAAGCAATAGCATTGCCCTCCTCTCCCATGGCTGAATCAATGGTTACAGAAACCGAGGGAAAGTAACTGCCTGAATGCCATAAAATGCCACCGCTCCCGCCTCCGCCGGCACCTGTGCAGTTAACCGTATTGCCCCCTTTTCCGCCACGGATCTCTAATGAGAAAGGCCCCGAATAGGCAGCCGCATCCAGCAAAATGGTTCCGCCCCCGCCCCCGCCTCCGCCGCTTGCACTGGCACTGACAGTAACATCCTGGCCATTGGCTTTGATTAATCCTCCGTTCCCGAGAAGAGTCTCGGTAATCAGCATGACAATGCCCCCGCCGTTGCCCCCCGGTGTGGCATACAGGGAATTGGACTTATTCTCCGTACCTGATCCCCCTCCTCCGCCCATGATGATCTGCCGTGTCGTGGTCAGATAAAATCTATTGTTAGATGACAAATTATAGCCGCCGGAAGCAGCGGCATCTTTATTAATATCATCTCCGCATGAATGGGCTTGCTGGCCTCCATTCCCCGCATCTCGATAATTGGATCCACCTCCGCCGCCTGCAAATAGGCCCTGCCCACCTCCTCCTCCGTTTAAGGCATGGGCAGCTCCTTTGGCATAGGGATAGCTGGCTGTAACGATTCCTTCTCCCTTATACCCCGCATATCCATAGGTCGTGGCAGGCAGATTAATAATGACATCGCCGGAATGACAATCATCCAGCAGATAATCAGATTCATCAGGTTGTCCGCCCCGGAATCCTTTCCCTGCAACATCAATGGTACCCTGCAGATCGATGGTATCCAGTCCGATTATGGCCACTATGCCGCCGCTGTTCCCGTCCCAGTTTTTGGCGGTAACCGTTCCGTTCACCGTGATCTTGTCTCCTTCCAATATACGAACCAACTGAATTTTTTCACCATGGTCATAAGCATTGTCCAGATCATCGGTAAAGGTTATGTATTTCACAGTTGTACCAAGTACTTCATCAATCTGAAGGATTTCAAATTTTCCGCAATTATAAGCCTGACCGAAAAAACCCTGCGATGTCTGTGTACCGGTAAGGGTTGCCCCTGTCATCTGGATCAGCAAAACCTTGTCGCCCGGCTGAAAAGAGGCCAGTTCCGCGGTGTTCTCAACCCTCACCCGGTCGGTGAGCACGGAATCAACCTTAAGATAATGATTGACAATAACCTGGGAAAAGGCCAGCGGCCCTGCAGCCAGCATTATAAAAACCAATATGATCGCTTTTCTCTTCAACAGGGTTCGGTTTTATCAGGTTACACTC
>CAYMJH010000107.1:0-3055 GCA_964390385.1 uncultured Bacteroidales bacterium
GTCGTGTTCACCATGGTCTCGATCCTTTTCCTGGCCTCTGCCGTCTGTTTGTGTGAGGTCATCAGGATGCAGTAGCTCTGGTCAGCCCCCCGTCCCACACGTCCCCGCAACTGATGCAGTTGCGACAGCCCGAAACGCTCGGCGCTTTCGATGACCATTACGGAAGCGTTGGGAATATCCACGCCCACTTCAATGACCGTGGTGGCAACCATAATATGGGCTTTGCCTGACTGGAAATAATGCATGGCCAGGTCTTTTTCCTGCGTTTTCAGCCGTCCGTGAACGCAAACTACAAGGTACTGCGGGGGAGGGAAAGCCCTTACCATGGCTTCGTAGCCATCATCCAGGGCTTTGTAATCGAGTTTTTCCGATTCGCTGATCAGGGGGTATACCACGTAAACCTGACGCCCCTGCCTGATCTGTTCGCGCAGGAAGCCAAACATCACCAGCCTTTTGGAATCGTTATAATGGATGGTTCTGATCGGTTTACGTCCCGGTGGCATTTCGTCGATGACCGACACGTCAAGGTCTCCGTACAGCGTCATGGCCAGCGTGCGGGGGATGGGTGTGGCGGTCATCACCAGCACATGGGGAGGGTCTTCGTTTTTCTGCCGCAGGCGTGCCCGCTGGGCAACACCGAAACGGTGCTGTTCGTCGATCACCACCAGTCCTAGATTCCTGAACTGAACCGGATCTTCGATGAGGGCATGGGTCCCGATGAGAATCTGCAATTCGCCACCTGCGAGCTCAGCCAGTAAGGTGCTGCGGTCAGCTTTGCGGGTGGAACCGGTCAGCAGTTTAACGTTCACGTTCAGGCCTTCGAGAAAATTCGACAGGGTAGCGAAATGCTGATTGGCGAGGATCTCCGTGGGCGCCATCAGGCAGGCCTGGTAGCCGTTGTCGAGGGCGATGAGCATGGCCATTACGGCCACCAACGTCTTCCCGCTGCCGACATCGCCCTGGAGCAGTCGGTTCATCTGCTTTCCCGATCCGAGGTCTTTCCTGATCTCCCTTATCACCCTTTTCTGGGCTTCGGTAAGCTCAAAGGTCAGTTTTTTATGGTAAAAGTCATTGACATGACTGCCAACCTGCGCAAAAACGTGCCCTTTGACGGTCTGCTGATTGCGGTTCTTCTGCCGGAGGATGTTCAGCTGGATGTAAAAAAGCTCTTCGAATTTGAGCCGGTAAGTGGCCCTTTTCAGCTGATCCTGGTCGGCCGGGAAATGCATGGCTAAAAGGGCCTCAAAAAGGGCGGGGAATTTCAGGCGGCGGATCAGCCACTCCGGCAGGGTCTCTTCCATTTTCCCTGTCTGCTGGAATAACCCGGCCAGCAATTTCTGCATCGTTTTGGAGGTGATGAAGCTGTTTTTCAGTTTTTCAGTGCTGCTGTACTGGGGCTGCAGTTTCCCCGAAAAGGTGAAGGCCGATATTTCAGCCGGATCGACCTCCGGATGGGCAATGGAGATCCTTCCGTTATAGACGGAAGGCCTCCCGAAAACAATATATTCCTTATCCGCCTCGAGATTCTTCATGATCCATTGCACACCCTGGAACCACACCAGTTCCATCGTCCCTGTGTCATCGCTGAACCGAGCGACCAGGCGTTGTTTATATTTGGCCCCTTCCGTGCGAAATCCTGTTATGCGGCCTTTTAGCTGAATGAAGGCCAGGCTGGTATCCAACTCCTTTACCGTAAAAAACCTGGAGCGGTCAATATATTTATAGGGAAAAAAATACAGCAGGTCACGGAAAGTGAATATCTTCAGTTCCCTGCCGAGGAGTTCGGCCCGTTTGGGGCCCACCCCTTTCAGGAATTGAATGCCGGTATCCAGGATATCGTTCGATCCTGTTTTCCCGGATGCGGTATTGGCATTGTGGTGTTCCATTAACGAGGTTCGGCTGCTGCTTTGGAAAAACTAAGATAAGCAATGAAATTCATGTGGGAAAATGTTTTTTTAAAGAGTGGAAAGGTGGAAAGGTTATTTGTTATTTTTACGTTTTGTGTCTTAGCGGAAAAAGATGTCAGCCAAGTGGATAATCGCGGATCGTTTTATCAGCAGGGGTCAGCTGTTTGCCGACTGGCTCAGCTATTTCTTAAGCGCCCGTCATGGCCGCGGTCATGGTATCCATTCACCTTTTGTTTTTGATTTCATCACCTCGGTGCTTAATGATCCGTATCATTACCCTGCTTTTGATATAGCGGAGAAATACAGGAATTCACTAAGGAAAAACAGCACTCCCGTCACGGTTATCGATATGGGTGCAGGATCGAAAGCCGGTGCAGGCCGGCATCGCATAATATCAGACATTGCAGCTGATGCTGCCGTGAACCGTAAATTCGGTCGCCTGCTTTACCGTCTGGCCAGGCACTATAAACCTGAACTGATCATCGAATTTGGCACGTCCCTGGGCGTCAGCACCCATTACCTGGCCGCAGGGAATCCCGGTGCCAGGGTAATAACCGTTGAGGCCGATCCGGTTCTGGCGGCTTTTGCTGCAAAGGGTCTGAAGGATAACCGGTTTAACCATGTACAGGTGATACCGGAAACATTTGACCATGTATTGCAGGGATTGTTACCCGACCGACCCGGAAGGACACTGGTCTTCATCGACGGGAATCATAATTATGCGGCAACCCTGAAGTATGCTGATTATTTCCTTTCACGGATACCCGATGGCAGCCTGATTGTATTGGACGATATCCGCTGGTCGGCAGGCATGCGGCAATCCTGGCGGGAAATTCAGGGTCATGATAAAAGCAGGCTTACCGTTGATCTGTTTTTCCTGGGCATTGTTTTTCTTCAGCAAGATTTTTTTAAAGAGAATTATACAATAAGGTTTTAACAGTTCAGTTAAGAATATTACTTTTAACCTAAAATTTCAAATCTTGTCCATGGAAAATATTATAACGTTACAAGATATTGTAAAGAATTATTTTCTGGGGAGCTTGGTGGTGCCGGCCCTTCGCTCCATTTCCCTTACTATCGGAAAGAATGAGTATGTGGCCATCATGGGGCCTTCGGGTTCCGGTAAATCCACCCTGATGAATATCATT
>CAYMJH010000107.1:3065-12260 GCA_964390385.1 uncultured Bacteroidales bacterium
CACCACGGGGACCTATGTCCTTAACCAGAAGGACGTCAGCAAGCTGGAAGACAATCAGCTCGCCGATATCCGGAACAAGGAGATCGGATTTGTTTTTCAGACTTTTAATCTCCTGCCCCGCTATACGGCGCTTGAAAATGTGATGCTGCCGCTGGTATATGCAGGATTTCCGAAACATGAACGGATGGAGAGAGCGAAAGAAATGCTCGTGACGGTCGGGTTGGAAGATCGTATGGATCACCGGCCCAATGAGCTTTCCGGCGGACAGCGGCAACGCGTTGCGCTGGCAAGGGCTATGATCAATCACCCTTCGATCATTCTGGCAGATGAGCCGACCGGCAATCTCGATTCCAAAACATCCGAGGATATCATGTCGCTTTTTGACCAGATCCATAAGCGGGGCAACACCATAATCCTGGTGACCCACGAAGAGAATATCGCACGGCACGCGCGCCGTATCATACGTTTGCTCGACGGGCATGTCGAATTTGACAGGATCAATGAAAATCCTGTTGTGGTTGTTGACTAGCATACCTGCCAAAATCACAGCCTCCATGAAAATATATACCCGCTCTGGCGATAAGGGAACCACGTCGCTGATAGGCGGTAAGAGGGTTTCCAAATCCAATATCCGCATTGAGGCTTACGGAACGGTTGATGAATTGATTGCCCATATCGGACTGCTTCGCGATCATATTCCGGGCAGCGATCTGAGTAAGGTGCTCATCCGCATCCAGGATCGATTAATGGTTTGCGCCGCCATTCTTGCCTCGGATTGTGATGACTGCCAGGTAAAAATTCCTGAATTATTGGAATCCGATGTAAAAGAACTTGAAACTGCTATCGACGCCATGGAAAAAGGATTGCCGAAGCTGGCCTCCTTTATTCTGCCCGGCGGGCACTCAGCCAGCTCTTTTGCTCAGGTTGCAAGGACGGTAAGCCGGAGAGCGGAGCGCAGAATTGTTGAGCTTGAAGCGAAACATTTTGTGCCTGAGTTCGTATTGCAATATATTAACCGGTTATCTGATTTTTTATTTGTGTTGGCAAGAAAATTACTCCTTGATAATCAAGGAATTGAGCTAAAATGGAAGCCCGGGTTGTAGTTTATATAGTTTTTTTTATATTTGCAGCATTTTGAAAAAAGGGTCTTATTAAAACCATCGTTATGTACTGGACATTAGAATTGGCTTCAAAACTCGAGGATGCTCCCTGGCCGGCAACCAAAGAGGAACTGATTGACTTTGCGATTCGCTCCGGTGCTCCCCTGGAGGTCATTGAGAACCTTCAGGAAATGGAGGACGAAGGTGAGATATATGAAAGCATCGAAGATATCTGGCCTGACTATCCCAGCAAGGATGACTTCTTCTTTAATGAGGATGAATATTAAAATACTTCGCTGAACAGTGACCTGCCATTTTTTATCACGTATTTATGTCCGAAAGTCTGAAAGTCATGCAGTCTTGCAGTCTGGTTGAAGGCTGTTAGTCTACAGTCTGTTAGGCTGTTAGGCTAATAACGAATACTGGTTACCGATTACCGTTCACTGTTCACTGATTACCGGTTACCGAATACTTCCCCGGCATTACTTCCACCGGAATATGTCTTCTTTCCTTATCGGCCGGATGTCCTGGAGCCAGCGAAAGTCCTTTAATGCCATATCGGGAGGTGACAGGGACTCAAGCGGATAAAGGACGGCGGAAGGCTTATTGATAAACCGGATCTCTTCGGGTTTCTCATTTTCAAGAAAAATGACCAGGTCTGAGCTTTCTGCTTTGTTAACCCCTATGAAGTCGTCCTTGTCCTTGACAAAATAGATGGTTTGACCGTTACCATATACATTGATCCTGTACAGATCATTATTGCGGAAATAACCGATCATCGATTTCCCTTTTACCTGGTTGAAATGAACGGAGTCCTCCTGGTTGACGATAAAAGCTGTCTGCTTCATATGCAATTGGTCCACTGCCTTGTTCCTGATCCATATTTCAATGTATTCAGCCGTCAGCTGGTTTTCAGCCGACCAGAGTGCAGGCTCATGAAACATGCGCAGTATGGAATCGGCGGAGGAATAAAACATGGAATCACATTTTCCCTGCATATTGCTTTTAAACATTTTGACCCTGTAGTAGAGCCGGAACTCTTTTTTGCCTGTGCTGTCGGGCTCAGAGCGCAGGGTATCGGCATGCACATACAATGAATCATTTCCGGTAATGTATATGAACAAGGCACTGTCCGTCAATAATGCAGCTTCGGTCTTTTCATTGATCCTGGCAAAATTACCCTCGAGGATGACATCCTGTTCTTTGTCGACCAGCCTGATATTGGAATAGGCCTCACCATATCCCGTTTCTCTTTCGTAATACAGGCTGTCTCCGGTCAACACCCGGTTTGGATTTTCGATGCGGGCATTTTTTTTCAGCAGGGATATATTGGTTTCCGTGTTGTACCAGCCTCTCTCGCAATATATGTTGTTGCTGTCGCTGATGATGCGGGTAGGCCCTATAAAAAAGGCCGTATTGGTGGCAGTGCTGTATTTCAGTGTGTCGGAAAAGATGGTGTAATCGGGATTTTCGACCACCACACTGTCCCTGAACAGGTACATTTCCTGTCGGGCATAGTAATGGCCGAGCCGGCTTCGTAATTTGTTGTCCCCGCTGAGAATATCAGCGTGCTGGATGTAATAGCCAATGTTATTATGTAGGTCATAATCGACGGATTGGCTTGTCAACCGGGTGGTGCTGCTGGAAAGCCTGACGTTTTTCCTGATCTTGGCCAGCCTGATGTTGCCGTCATAGTGAAGGTAATCGCCATAAATATGCACGGAATCACCCTGGTTGATATACACGTTTTCAAATGCTTCCAGCGTGTTTTGGGCTGCATAGAAATAGGCGCTGTCACAGTGCATGACCGTATTCCTGTGCCTGAAAACAACATGGTTGATAAGACGATATGCCCCATTGGCAATGTTCTTGTCATACAGGATATCATCAGCGTCGTATTCGATCTTCTGAATCGGTTGTGCCAGGACAGCTTCAAGGCAACTGTTGACCCACACCAGCCCGATCAATACCCTTAACCTGGTTATTATCGTGTATCTCCGGAATATGGCAGGAATATCCGGCATAGGTTATCAGGATTTAAGCCAGCCCCTGACCGTAAATTGACAGTTCCGGTATTCCGGATCGATCCGGATATAGGTGGTCTTTATTTTATCCTCAACCCATTTGTTTACGATATCTTCCTGTTTTTTCTCCATGGCCATTTCCTTCAGCAGGTTAAAGTCATCTTCGGGATTGGCGACATGAGGATTGGTGCGTTTTTTCAACAGCAGGATCTTGTATGCGGTTTTTCTGTCCTTGTCAACAGATTCAAACGGGGCTGACAATTCGCCGACCGTCATGTTCTTAATGGCCGCATAATCCTGGGGCGTCAGCTCTTTCATATTCCAGCGCGGGCCTCCTAAGGGATTTACAAGCTGTCCCCCGTTGAGGCGGGTGTCTTTGTCTTCGGAAAAGACCATAGCAGCCTTTTCAAAGGAAAGCGAGTCCGATTTGATCAGCTGGATGATGCTGTCGAGCCTCGAGAAGGCTTGCTGTTTTATTTCCTGCGTGATCTTAGGCCTCATGAGAATATGCCGTGTATGGATGCGGTCCTCGGTACGGTCGAGGGTTTGTATGATATGAAAGCCTAGGGATGATTCGACGATTTTTGATACGGTACCTTTCTTAAGTCCGAAAGCCGCTTTTGCATATTCCGGGTCAACATCGGTTTTATTGGCCCACCCGATATCTCCTCCCCGGGTTGCCGATGCGGGATCTTCGGAATACAATACCGCCAGGGTTGAAAAACTTTCCCCGTCAAGGATCCGCTGGCGGATGGCCAGCAATCTTTCCCTGACCTCGAAAACTCCCTTTTCGCCGTATTTTGGATAGACCAGGATCTGGTTGACCTCCACTTCCGATTCAACATAAGGAATATCCGACTGGGGAAGAGCCCTGTAAAAACTTCTTACTTCAGAAGGGGTTACGGAGATCCTTCCGGTGATTTCATCCTTCATCTTTTCCATCAGCATTTGTTCACGGATTTCATCCCGGAGATCCTCCTTGATTTCGAGCGTTGACTTCTTAAAATAGTCTTCAAGCTTTTGTTCCGATCCCATCATGTTCACAAAATACCGCATGCGGGAATCCAGGTTGGCATCCACCTGTGATTCCGTTATTTCGATGCTGTCCACCTGGGCCTGATGCACCAGCAGTTTCTGGATCAGCAAATGTTCAAAGATCTGACAGCGCGTTTCAGCGGTTGTTTTTTCACCCTGCGCGATGAGCTGATAATACTGTTGCTCAATATCAGAATACAGGATTCGCTTGTCTCCGACCACGGCAACAACCTGGTCGATCATTTTGACCTGACCTGCCAGGGTTATGCATGAGAAGACCAGAGGCAATGATAATAAACACAATTTTCTGATCATAAGGCTTATTCATAAATAGTAAATTGCCCCCTGTTCTGGGCATCATTGAATATTGTGGCCTCCATTTGGTTCAGCAGTTCAATCTTCCGCTTGTTGAGAATGATCTTTTCAATGTCCTCCCTCACCAGTTCAAGCGGTGAAGGATCACCGCTGAAAGCATACCGGTGAATGCGTACAAAATAATGATAGGTCGTATCGGAGGCTTCGATGGTTTGCCGGTAACGGAGGTAGTTCTCGGGATTTCCGATTTGTATAGGAATCTTATCCAGCAGCTTTGAGAAATCAACCCAGCTGTCATCGAAAAAATCATAGGTTTCGGCATGCTGGTAGCAGTATGCCTCGAGACTTTTTATGCTTTCCGGGTCATCGGATCTGTACCACTGCCTCAGCTTATAGATCTCCGGCGCAGACCGGGGGACTTTAATATAAACAGACTTTACGATATTTTTGCTGAGCAGGAAATTGGAAGTATTCTGACGGTAATAGTCCTCGATCTCCGTGTCGCTGATCACCGTATCGAGTTTCTGCTTCAACAGGCTTTGTTCATATTTATAAATGAGCAGAGAACTCCTGTAGTTCTCTATTTGTTCCTTTACATTTTTTTCATCCTCCGTAAGGTTCAGTTCTGCTTTATTCAGCAGCAGTTGCTGCCGAACCCACCTTTCTATGAAGTTTTTAGCTATCTGCACACTGTCTTCTTTTGAAATGCCCTCGGGGAAGATCCCTTTCATGTCAGAAGACGTCAGGGTCTTATCCAATACCCGGGCAATGGGTTTTTCTTCTGTTTGCCGCATGTTTTCAGCACAGGACAAAACAAAAAAAAGCAGCGCCAGCCAGGCCGTTTTATGCATCGGAATGAGGTCTATTTTATGGTTTCAAAGACTTTTTCATCAATGGTTACCGGATATTTTTGCCGCAATTCCCCGATCCATTGTTTTTCGAGCACATTCTGATAATCAGCGGTCACCAGGCCGCGTGACTCCCTGAGTTGTTTCACCTGGGGCTTGAGGATACCATTGATGAAAAGAACGTGGGTCTGGCCTTTATCCGTATAGGTTTTCAGTGCGCCTTTTTTCCATTCCATGGCATCGAGCACCTTGTCATTGCCCTTCTCGAGCTTCTGATCCAGTATTTCAACGCATTTCAGGGTGTCCTGCCCGCATACCAGCGCATTAAATGATGCGGCCGACAATTTTTTCGCCATTCGTCCGGGGGCATGCAAAATGATTTTTTCAACGAGGGCTGAATCGCGGGTCGAATATTTCGAAATATCAGCCCTGGTCTGCCATTTGTAATTTTTCCTGTTCTTCTTGTAGAATTGCTCCAGTCCGGCAGTGTCCTTAACGGCCCTGGTCCATACCTTGTCATCGGTGATGTTGAAAAGCAATATCCCGTCGTGGTATTCGTTCATCAGGTAGCGGAATTCAGGATACTTGCCTTCCAGCCTGTCTTTTTCATAATCGAGCACCATTTCCGTTACAAATTCATCATAGCGACGTTTGCAGAGGGCTTCAACCGATTCTTTCTTTCCGTATTTTTTGGCCTGTTTTAGAAAATTGCCGAAATCAAGTTGCGAATAATCTTTGTCCCCGATGGTAAAAACTGGTTCGATCAGTTCAGCTGCCGTGGCGGGTTCCCAAATACCGTCATAAATCGAACTGTCAACCGTGCTGAACACCTCAGCCAGGTTTTCAGGATAGGCTGTGAATCCGTAATCCTGTTTTAGTTTTTCGACATAACGCAGATCTGTGCTTTTTTGTCTTTCGTCGTTGTTAATCCTTTCTTCAAGCTGCGATTTCATCTCCTCAAATCTTAAAACAGGTCTTTTCTCATCGAGCCGGAAGATATGGTATCCAAATTCTGACTGAATAGGTGCTGTAATTGCACCACTGTCTTTCAGGGCATACACGATTTCTTCAATTTCCGGGGCCAATTCTCCTGCACTGATCCAGCGCAGCTTGCCGTCCCATCGTGCTGAAGCCTGGTCATCGGAATATTTCCGTGCTACCGCTCCGAAATCCTCGCCGCTCTTCAGCAGGTCGTAACACATGCCGATCTTTTCCCTGGCTGCCGCATGAGTGGCTGAATCTGCATTCGCGCGCACGCGCAGCATGATATGGGCCAGTTTTATATCTCCGATGGCCGGGCGAAAACCATTGTTACGAATGATGTGATATCCAAACCGGGTCCTGACAGGCATGGAAATCTCGCCGACGGGCGTTTTATAAGCAGCCTCTTCAAACGGATAAACCATCCTGAACGCGGAAAACCATCCCAGGTTGCCTTTGTTGTTTTTGGCTGAAGGGTCTTCTGATTCTGCCATGGCGATCTCTTCAAAGGATTCTCCCGCCAGGATGCGGTTCCGGAGGGCCAGAATCCTGTTATAAGCTGCCAGGGTGTCGGCGGGTGTAGCTGATTGCGATATGCCAATGTGAATATGACTGGCATTCACTTCAGTGGCTGTTCTGTTATAGGCTTCTTCCAGCATCATTTGACGCACCTGCTTATCCTGCAGGTATGGTTTGGCTAGCTGATCCCTGTATCCGTCGAGTTCGTTGATAAAGGCGGTCATGGTGTCATAACCCTGGGCTTTTGCCTCCATAACCTTCAGCTTGAAATTGATAAACAGGTCAAGATATTCCCGCGGGGTTTTGTTTTCATACACCACAGAGGAATTGTTCTTGTTATAAATTCTTTCAAACTCGGCCTTGGTGACTTTTTCATTGCCAATGGTCATGAGTATTTCATCCTGCCCCATCAGCATGGTTGTTGCAGTAAAAAAAGCCGAGAAAATCAAGATCAGTTTTTTCATATCGAATAAGGTTTATTTAGTATTAATTAATTATCTGCTATAATTGGGTGCTTCCCGTGTTATGGTCACGTCGTGGGGATGCCCTTCGATGATCCCTGAATTGGTTACCCTTACAAACCTGGCTTTCATCAGTTCCTGTATATTTTTTGCTCCGCAGTAACCCATCCCTGCCCTCAGGCCTCCGACCATCTGGTAAAATACCTCCGAAAGCGTTCCTTTATAAGGTACCTGTGCGACAATCCCTTCCGGTACCAGTTTCTTCACATCATCTTCCGGATCCTGGAAGTACCGGTCCCCTGACCCTTTCTGCATGGCTTCAATGGAACCCATCCCGCGATACGACTTGTATTTTCTTCCGTTATAGATGATGGTCTCTCCCGGTGATTCTTCAACACCGGCAAACAGTGAACCTGCCATGACAGAACTTGCCCCGGCTGCGATGGCTTTCACCATATCGCCGGAATAGCGGAGCCCTCCGTCGGCAATGATGGGGATGCCTGTGTCTTTTAACGCGGATGCCACATTAAATATTGCGGAAAGTTGGGGAACTCCCACTCCTGCTATTACTCGCGTGGTGCAGATGGACCCCGGGCCGATCCCGACCTTTACACCGTCGGCGCCGGCTTTTACCAGATCCAGTGCCGCTTCAGCGGTGGCAATATTACCGACGATAAAATCAATAGCGGGATATTGTTTCTTGGCGCGCTTCAGCATTTCAATAACATTTTTGGAATGTCCGTGTGCCGTATCAATTACGACTGCATCGACGTCGGATTTTACCAGTGCTTCTATCCGTTCCAGCGTATCACTCGTGATACCGACAGCGGCAGCCACCCGCAGACGGCCCATGGAATCCTTACAGGCATTGGGTCTGTCCTTTGCCTTGGTGATGTCCTTATAGGTTATCAGCCCGATCAGGCGATTGGTTTCATCCACCACGGGAAGCTTTTCAATTTTATGGCGCTGAAGGATATCGGCTGCTTTTTCCAGGTCAGTCTCCTGTGTGGTGGTGATGATGTTCCGGCTGGTCATGACCTCGCTGATGGGCTTGTCGAACTGCGTCTCAAACCTGAGATCGCGGTTGGTGACGATGCCGATCAGCTTGTGCTGCCCGTCCACTACCGGAATCCCCCCTATTTTGTATTCCTTCATGAGGCTCACCGCATCTCCTACATTGGCCGCTGAACTAATGGTAATCGGATCATAGATCATACCGTTTTCAGCCCGTTTTACGATCTTGACCTGCTTGGCCTGGTCGTCGATGCTCATGTTTTTATGGATCACCCCGATTCCCCCCTCTCGGGCCATGGCCATAGCAAGGAATGCTTCCGTTACCGTATCCATGGCGGCAGAAACGATGGGGGCGTTAAGCCTGATATTACGCGTCAGCCTCGAAGAAATATCCACCTCCCTAGGCAGTATTTCAGAATAGGCCGGTACAAGAAGCACATCGTCAAACGTAAGGGCTTCATGAATGATTTTTTCCGGGAGAGGAGCCATAAATATGAGACTTAAAATTTAAATGGTGCGAAATTACAAAAATTTGAAGTAATATTGATTCCAAAAAGAAAATTATCCGGCAATTGCGCCTGATTGCCGTTAAGCCTGCTGAACAGGGTTCGGGTGCCGTATTTAACCGAAATTTTCCTCAACCATGGGTTCACCGATGAAGGACTACCGGCAAATTGTAAGAGACAACTGGGGGTATATTTCCTACCGGCCGATGCAGGAAGAAATCATCCTGTCGGTGCTGGAACGTAAGGATACCCTGGGACTGCTGCCAACAGGAGGAGGAAAGTCCCTCACCTTTCAGGTACCCGCCCTAGCCATGGAGGGGATATGCCTGGTTATAACACCGCTGATTGCATTGATGAGGGATCAGGTTGAGAACCTGAAGAAGAAACAGATA